>NZ_PTRH01000001.1:0-539633 GCF_002965045.1 Escherichia sp. MOD1-EC6300
GCGGGGTGGAGCAGCCTGGTAGCTCGTCGGGCTCATAACCCGAAGGTCGTCGGTTCAAATCCGGCCCCCGCAACCAACACTTATGATGCTGATAAACCGCAATGTGTTTCACAAATTGCGGTTTTTTTGTACCTGAAATCTTCCTTAGCTGAACTCACAGCACGTTTTTTATCTCCCTTCCTGCAAAGAAATCTATTATCGACCTGGCAACGTATATCCCGGTTTGCTGGTATGACTCAACGGTGGCGGCCGCAATATGCGGCGTTGTAATGATATTCCTGGCATGTAGCAATGGGCTAAATTGCGCTAGCGGTTCAGAGCTAAACACATCCAGCGCTGCAAAAACATTTCGTTCTTCAATTACCTGAAGTAAAGCACCCTCATCCAGCAACTTTCCCCTTGCGGCGTTGATGATAAGAGCACCATTGCGCATCATCGACAAATATTTATGACTAATGAAGTTCTCCAGCTCCGGAGAAAATGGCAAAAGAACGATGATGACATGAGACTGCATAAAGATATCTTCAATTGATACGAACTGAACTCCATCTTTGCCTGCGGCCTGGAAATCGGGTTGTTTGTCAAAAGCTAAAAGCTCAACATCAAAACCAGATAACCTTTTCGCCAGTGTTTTGCCAATATTGCCGTAGCCAAGCAGGCCAATACGTTTACCTTGTAACTCGCAGCCATGCGACTCGCCCCAATAACCATTTTGCATCGCATGATAGCTACCGGGGATATTTCTCATGCTCGCAAAAATAAGACCAATGATAAATTCCGCGACTGCATTTGAATTAATCCCAACAGCATTATTGACCACAATACCTGATTGTCGAGCCGTATGAAGATCAATATTATCAATCCCTGTCCCGAATCTCGATATTATTTTCACTCCTGGTAGTCGCGATAACGTATCCGCTTGATAACAATCTTTTCCGGCAATGACTGCGCAAATAGATTCTCGTAATACTGTGGATTCTGATTTAACCAGATGCTCCACATTATTCTTGATAATAAGGTTAAAATGATTTTCTCTTAGCAGCTTGCTGGCAGAAACACAACGCGCTGAAAAGCTGGGAACGGTGACCAGAACGTTTTTCATAGCTGACACTCACATCAATGAACGCCACCCCAAAAGATGGCGTGACCGGTTACTGTTTTATATTCTAAAATTATGAGTTTGCTTTAATACCGAGCGCACCTCCTGGATGATATAAGCCGAAATCAGCACGAGTAAACTTTTTCAATTCGGAGAGCGCAAGCGCCACCGCATCACCAACAACCAGAACGACTGTTGATGAGCATGACGGCGCTAAACCTAAATTATCCGCCTCACTTTTTACGGGAATTTCAACGGATAAATCACAACTTATCGCAAGCGATGAGCGATGACTGCGGGTAAAGGAGATCAAATAATTACCCATTTTTTTCAGACTAGGTAGTGTTGCCAGGATTTCTGTCGTCTCACCACTGTTTGAAATAAGAATAACAACATCATCTTTCGCCACCATCCCAAGATCGCCGTGTACGGCTTCAGTACCGTGAACAAAAAACGAGGGAGTTCCAGTGCTGGCAAATGTTGCGGCGAGTTTTCGGGCAATAATACCGGACTTACCGACACCAATAAAAACAACTTTCCCCTGACAAGACTGTAATACTTTAATTAAATTTGCGACCTCCGAAAGGGGGGAATCAATAACTTCTTCAACTGCTTTATGTTCGTTACGCATAAAATGTTTAATGAGATGGATAAGATCCGTGCTGTTCATTTTTATTTTCCTTGATTAATATTTTTAATTACACTCGCAAGACGCGTAAGCCCCATATATAATTTTTCTCGACCGCAGGCCAGGTTCAGACGAAGGTAGCCCTCCCCCTCCGTTCCATAGACATTCCCCGCCATAATGCCCACTTTGCCTTCATGAATTAATCGACTGTAGAATTCATCAAAGGGATAACCAATAGCAGAGCAATCTATCCACGAAAAATAGCAACCATCAGCAGGCCTTACGATCAATTCTGGAGTATTTTCGTTCAGATACTGCTGGGTGAATTGAATGTTAGAGGCAATATGTGCCTTTAATGACGTTAACCATCCCTCACATTCGTTATAGGCAATAATAGTTGCAATTATATTCAGTACGGATGGGGAGTTTACAAAATCGCGATATCTTGATATCGTTCTGAACTCATGATTAAAATTATCGTCAGTTGAAATCATATACGATCCTGTTAGCGCAGGAACATTAAATGTCTTCGATATCGAATTAAACACCACTACTTTTTCTTTTTTTATTTTAAGCGCAGATGTAAAGCTACGATTAAAAACAAAATCACTGTGAATTTCATCTGAACATAACCAGACATTATGTCTTGCACAGCTTGCAGCGATTTTATGCAGATCTTCTTCCGACCAGACGGTTCCTGTCGGGTTATGAGGATTACATAATAACACCATCTTTGCGCTTTGAATCTTAAGATCAAAATCTTGCCAATTGATAGCGTAGCCCCCCTCATTTTTTATAATCAAAGAGGCTGTCAGAATATTTCTCTCGCTATGTTTAATTATATCAAAAAATGCATTATAGACAGGTGTAAAAACGAGAATATTATCACCATGCGATGTCAATAACTCTATTGCTTTAGCAATGGAGTACATCACGCTTGGGCTATAGGTGATCCATTCTGGTTTGATTTCAGTTTTATATTGTTGATGATACCAATTGACTATCGCATTCAGATAGTCATCATGCTGCCAACGGCTGTACCCTAAAATCGGGTGTTCCAGACGTTTTTTTAATGCCCTGATGATAGCTTCCGGTATCGGAAGATCCATATCTGAAATAGAGAATGGTAATACATCTTTTACACCAAATCTGTCCTCGCAAAAGTCCCATTGGGTACAATATGTTCCTTTGCGGGAAATAGGAGTATTAAAAACATCCATCAGCATATCCCCATGTAGTTATCCATATCCCGACGCAAGGCGATGACTTTAGTACCGATAATGACTTGTAGGGTATTTTGATCAAGTTTAACAACCGCAATTCCGCCAGCTCTTTTTATTGCTGCCTCGTCAATCAATCCCATATCTGCGATTGTTAAACGTAAACGAGTTACGCAATTATCCAGGGATTTAATATTCTCTTTACCACCAAGTGCCTTAACCATCTGCTCCGCTGCTTGCAGCTCTGATTTATCAAGCGTTGGGATATCCGCTATAGCCGTATCCTCATGAGCGTTCAGCGTGACAGGACTGGACTCTTCACGGCCTACCGTCATCAGGTTAAATTTGAGAATAGTCCAACGGAACACAAAGTAATAAATAAAGAAATAGGCCACTTCGACACACACCGCTATTGGCCAACCTGTTCTTGTGCCACGCAATACGCCAAAGCTAATAAATTGAATCAGATCGCCAGTAAATCCCATCTTCACGCCCATATATGGCAAGACCATGTTGGCGAATCCATTCATAAAGGCATGGAAGACAAACAGCAGTGGACTGACAAATAAGAACAGAAACTCAATCGGTTCGCTGACGCCGCCAATAATGACTGTAAGCACCCCGGAAATAAGCAATGCTTTGATAGCTTTTCTGTTTTGAGCATGAGCAGTGCGATACATCGCCAGCGCGGCACCAGCCAGACCATACTGAATCATCAGTTTGCCCTGTTCCATTTTCCCCGCCAAATCCAGCGGAATGACCGCATTCTCTTTGACGTACGCCATAAACATGTTCAGGGTGCCATAATACTCTTCGCCGCCGATCACTGCCGATCCGCCGATGGGGGTAAAGCGGAAAACTGACGTCACCAGGTGATTTAAACCAAAAGGTATCGTCACGCGTTCGGCGACTGCATAGAAAAAATAGCCAACAGGACCGGAAGTTGAAATCCAGTGGCCAATGAGCATGAAAAGATTGAAAAATGGCGGCCAGATAAAAGGGATGATCAGACCAAATCCACTCATCACAATCAGTGTAATAATAGGCACCAGGCGTGGGCCACTATAAAATCCTAATGATTCAGGAATACGTAAGTTAACGATCTTTTTATACATACTGGCGACTAATAATCCTGCTATAATCCCACCCAACACACTGGTATTGTAGGACTGGATTCCCAGAATAATGGTTTGCCCATGTGTCGACATTTGATCAGCAGCGACCAATAAGTCATGTTGTTTAAGATAAAAGTTCGTTCCCAGATGCATCGCCATGAAACCAATTAAGCCAGAAAAAGCGCCATAGGCTTTATCCTCTTTCTCTTTTAATAACCCCAGAGGTATAGCTATCGCAAACAATACAGGTAAATTGACAAAGGCAAACAAACCAAGGCTAACAATAAAATCAAGAATGGTTTTAATTACGGGAATAGCCAGTAGTGGAATTAATTTTGCCATATCATCGCTGGCTAAACCACTTCCTAGCCCTAACATCATGCCACATACACTTAGCAGAGCGATGGGATACATAAATGCCTTTCCCAGGCTCTGAAAAAAACTCCAGGCTTTCTTTTGTTTCATGCGGGTTATCTCATATAAATGTTATATATAATTAGTCCATTAATACTTTGGTGCGAATAGAGAGATATAGTTTTTCTTCCAAAATCAATTCATATTTAAAAGTGGCGTACAAATACCTTTCAATTTCATGAATTGCGCGCTGTAACAGAATGTCTTTCTCAAGAAACTGTTCATAGAGATCACCAATATCTTTCTGTTTTATTTTTTCATTGCATAATACGCGACTTGAAAAATATTTAAGGTGTATCATGAACCTGGAATAATTAAATGAACTTCTGTCCACCTTTCTGTTATAAACAACTTCAATAAGCCCCGTGATTATTTGCGACAACTCAATAATCCGTACTGATTCATAATCAACTGAATTTTCATAATTATTTAAAATATGCAATGCTATAAAACCAATCTCATCATCAGGAAGTTGAACGCTAAATTGCTCATTAATGATAGTTAATGCATCGCGACTTATCGCATACTCTGCTTTGTACAACGCTTTGATTTCATCAAGGAAAACATTATTAATTTGTATGCCTGAAGCGACTCGGGATATTGCATTCGAAATGTGATCAGCAAGAATCAATAGTAGCGATGGATTGAGATTTTTTTCGAGATTGTTCTCTGCATATTGCACTATTTTTTCGGCAACAAAAACATACTCAATATCCACATGTTCAATCAATTTGTAGAGTTTATTTTTTTGTTCATTTCTGACATAAAAAATCCGGTTAGCCGGATGCTCAGGGACCGACATTCCATATTTTTTGTTGTAACCGACGCCAGGCCCAGAAATGATAACCTCCTGTCCATTCATCGATGCCTGTACACAATTATTGTTCATGACTTTTTCGATGATCATTCCATAGCTCCAAAAAAAAAGGCAAGGCACGTCAGAAGTAATAATTACTTCAAACATTGCCTTGCCTGATTTAACAGTTACAAGATGATTAACTAATGCATATACATTACACGGAATTGTGCTTAATTAAAGAGATGGTCGGCTTATTTTTCAAGCCGACATTCAAATATTCGACATCAGTCACAAAACCAACGTCTAATATTCAGGTAAATATTATCTATTCAACGAAATATAAATTCATTGAATAAATAAAAACATTATCCCCTTCTCGCCAGCGTCGCCCCATCGGCAAAATACGCTTTTATTCCTGCGAGGATTGATTCCGCAACTTCCTGCTGGAAGGTTGCCGTTTTCAGTTTACGTTCTTCCTCAACGTTACTGATAAACGCCGTTTCGACCAAAATGGAGGGTATATCAGGCGCTTTCAGCACGGCAAACCCGGCTTGTTCAACCTGATTTTTATGCAGCTTGTTGATTTTACCGAGCTTATTCAACACAGCTTTACCAAACTTCAGACTGTCGGCAATGGTCAGCGACTGCACCATATCGAACATAGTATGGTCGACATAACGGTCGCCGCTCTTACTCACGCCACCAATCAAGTCCGAGGCGTTCTGAGTTTGCGCCAGATATTTTGCCGCGGTACTGGTTGCACCTTTGGTAGAGAGCGCAAACACAGATGAACCGCTCGGCTGGCGACTGGTAAAGGCATCGGCATGAATAGAGACAAACAAGTCAGCACGCTGTTTCTGTGCTTTTGCTACGCGCACTTGCAACGGAATGAAGATGTCTTCATTACGGGTCATGTAAACTTTCATATTGCCCTCTTTCTCAATCAGAGAGCGCAAACGGCGGGCAATTTGCAATACCACGTCTTTTTCACGCGTTTTGTATTTCCCCACCGCACCGGAGTCTTCGCCGCCATGGCCAGGGTCAAGCATAATGACAATCGGACGATCGCGCCCTGCTTTGCCTGGCTGCGGGCCACTCTGCGCAGGCGGCACCTGCTTTTCGAGATCGCCTTTATTGTAATCCTCCAGCAGCGCCAGCAGCGGGTCCTGCATGTCCTGAGCATTGGCAGGATAGAGATCCATCACCAGACGCTCTTTAAACCCGGCGACCGGAGCAAGGGCAAACAGCTGCGGTTTTACGTTTTGCTTTAACTCAAAAACCATCCGCACGGTTTGCGGGTCAAACTGCCCGACGCGCGCCGACTTGATGAACGGGTCATCAGCACGAATTTGTGCCGCCATCCCCTTGAGCACTGAGTTCAGGTTTACATCTTCGATATCCACCACCACGCGTTCAGGGTTACTCAACGCGAACTGCTTATATTTCAGCTGACGATTAGATTCTACCGTCACACGGGTGTAGCTGGACGCAGGCCAGACGCGCACCGCCACGACCTGGCTGACCGCAGCCAGACTGACCTGACTTACGCTCAATAGCCACATGGCACCCGCGCCTTGCAGTAAACGACGACGGCTGATTGCTGTGTTGGATCCCGACATGCATCTCCCGAGCAAAAAAATCTAAGCTGTGTAACAAATAAACGACTAATTTGACCGGAAACTTTAGCGAAAGACGCATAATCTGTCATCTAATAAACGGTAAACATTCTTTTTATATTCACGGCATTACTGATAAAAAAGTTGCTCATGCGTAAAATTTGCACTTGCACCCAGTGAAAAAACAGAATAAAAATACAATAATTACGAATAATCATGCAAAGAGGTGTGCCGTGATGAAGGAACGTAAAACCGAGTTGGTCGAGGGATTCCGCCATTCGGTTCCTTATATCAATACCCACCGGGGAAAAACGTTTGTCATCATGCTCGGCGGTGAAGCCATTGAGCATGAGAATTTCTCCAGTATCGTTAATGATATCGGGTTGCTGCACAGCCTCGGCATCCGTCTGGTCGTGGTCTATGGAGCGCGCCCGCAGATCGATGCGAATCTGGCAGCGCATCACCACGAACCGCTATATCACAAAAATATACGCGTGACCGACGCCAAAACACTAGAACTGGTGAAGCAGGCTGCGGGAACATTGCAACTGGACATTACTGCTCGCCTGTCGATGAGTCTCAATAACACGCCGCTGCAGGGCGCGCATATCAACGTCGTCAGTGGCAATTTTATTATTGCCCAGCCGCTGGGCGTGGATGACGGTGTGGATTACTGCCATAGCGGGCGTATCCGGCGGATTGACGAAGATGCGATTCATCGTCAACTGGACAGCGGTGCGATAGTGCTGCTGGGGCCGGTCGCGGTTTCAGTCACTGGCGAGAGCTTTAATCTGACCTCGGAAGAGATCGCCACTCAACTGGCCATCAAACTGAAAGCTGAAAAGATGATTGGTTTTTGCTCTTCACAGGGCGTCACTAATGACGACGGCGATATTGTCTCCGAGCTTTTCCCTAACGAAGCACAAGCGCGGGTAGAAGCTCAGGAAGAGAAAGGCGATTACAACTCCGGTACGGTGCGCTTTTTGCGTGGTGCGGTGAAAGCCTGCCGCAGCGGCGTACGTCGCTGTCATTTAATTAGTTACCAGGAAGATGGCGCGCTGTTGCAAGAGTTGTTCTCACGTGACGGTATCGGTACGCAGATTGTGATGGAAAGCGCCGAGCAAATTCGTCGCGCAACCATCAACGATATTGGCGGCATTCTGGAGTTGATTCGCCCACTGGAGCAGCAAGGTATTCTGGTACGCCGTTCTCGCGAGCAACTGGAGATGGAAATCGACAAATTCACTATTATTCAGCGCGATAACACGACTATTGCCTGCGCAGCACTCTATCCGTTCCCGGAAGAGAAGATTGGGGAAATGGCCTGTGTGGCCGTTCACCCGGATTACCGCAGCTCATCAAGGGGCGAGGTTTTGCTGGAGCGCATTGCCGCTCAGGCGAAGCAAAGCGGATTAAGCAAATTGTTTGTACTGACCACGCGCAGTATTCACTGGTTCCAGGAACGTGGATTTACCCCGGTGGATATTGATTTACTGCCCGAGAGCAAAAAGCAGTTGTACAACTACCAGCGTAAATCCAAAGTGTTGATGGCGGATTTGGGGTAAGTGGTGGAAATCGCCAGATGCGACATGCGCAATGCCTGGAGGCATGATAAACACGCTAGCATCGCATCAGGTATTGACGCTCATCGTCGGATGCGGCGTGAACGCCTTATCCGACCTACATCAAATCAAAGGTGTTGATGGCGGATTTAGGGTAAGCGACGGAAATCGCCAGATGCGCATATGCGCAATGCCCGGAGGCATGACAGGACGCGCATGCGTCGCATCAGGCAATCACGTTTATTCCCGCGAACTAAACAACGCCGCCAGACCACTGCGCCGCTCAGTACGAGTGGCGATTGCCGCACTTAATATGCGCTCATCGGCATACAACGACAGACGGCGACGCGCGCGGGTCACCGCAGTGTAAACCAGCTCTCGCGTTACAACTGGCGTGCGTTGGCTCGGTAAAATCAACGCAGCATGGTCAAACTCCGATCCCTGCGATTTATGTACCGTCATCGCCCACGTGGTTTCGTGTTCTGGCAGGCGGCTCGGTTGCACAGACTTAATATTGCCATCCGGCATCGCAAACCAGACGCGCGTCCCCTGCCCACGATCCAGCGCAATGCCGATATCACCATTAAACAACCCAAGCGCGCTGTCATTGCGGGCAATCATTACCGGCCGGCCTTCGTACCAGCGTGAGTGCGGATGACGATGAATTTTGCGCTTCTGTTGCATAAACTGCTCAATTCGCTCATTCAATCCAGCCACGCCAAACGGCCCTTCCCGCAGGGCGCACAAAAGCTGGTATTCATTGAACGCCTGAATGATTAAATCCGGCTCGGCACGCGCTTGCAGCAGATCCAGATAACGCCCGTAACCCGCAAGAGCCTCCTCAAGCATCGCAATATAGTCTTCGCCGCTCTGTAAAAGCCGTTTTTCGATATCAGTAAAATCCTGCTGAAAAACGGTTTTCACTGCCGTTTTATCACCACGGTTGATCGCCGCAGCTAACTGACCAATGCCAGAATCGCTGCCGAAACGATAGCTTTTTTGCAGCAGGCAGAGACTGTCGCGCAAAGATGCCGCTTCTGTGCCAGTTCCTGACGGAACGTGAGTTCCCGTCAGGCGGCTCAACTGCCCGGCACGCTCGGCGGTAAAGCCCGCGTTGGCATAAGCGCAGATATCGCCCAGCACAGCCCCAGCCTCAACCGAGGCCAGTTGATCACGATCGCCGAGAAAGATCACTCGCGCATGATCGGGCAAGGCGTCGATCAGTCTCGACATCATAGGCAGATCGATCATTGACGCTTCATCTACCACCAGCACATCAAGATGCAGCGGGTTACCGGCATGATGACGTAAACGCTGGCTACCCGGCTGCGCACCCAGCAATCGGTGCAAAGTGCTGGCATCTTCCGGAATGCGTTTCTTTTGTTCATCGGTCAGCGGTAACTGGCGCAAAGCCTTGCCGAGAGATTCGGTTAAGCGCGCGGCAGCTTTACCCGTTGGTGCAGCCAGACGGATACGGCAGCGTTCGCCGTCTGCCATTTGAATTAACGCTGCCAGCAACTTCGCTACGGTGGTCGTTTTACCGGTGCCAGGGCCGCCGGAAATCACCGAGATCCGCCGCGTCAGCGCCACTGCCGCCGCCACTTTTTGCCAGTTAATTTCATCGCTTACTGGAAAAAGTTTGTCCAGGGTTTGCGCCAGTAGAGCTTCATCAACCTCAATGGCATGATTCACTTCGTTGAAAAAGCGTGCCACTGTGCGCTCGTTACACCACATGCGATTGAGATAAAGGCGATCGCCACAGAGGATCATCGGCGTTGGTTCATCTCCCCGGCTGACCGCTTGTGAAGCCAGCAAGCACTCTTCCCAGTTTTGTAGCTCACCGATTTCATTGACACAGGTCGCCAACAGTGGATGCGAGGCTTCGTTGTTCTCAAGTCGTGAGAGCGGCAAACAGACATGCCCTTCCCCGGCGTCGTGGCTTAACAGGGCTGCCGCGAGGGTGACGGCAGGATGTTCATCTCCCGCCACGGTCAGGGCAAATTGCACATCCAGCGGGCGTAGCTGTTTGTGCTCCACAGCTTCCAGTAATTGCTTTTGCAATTTCATTACGCCTCCTCCAGGGTCATACCGGCAAACATCTCATCCATCAGGTCAATCAACCCGGCGTTGGGTCGGGTTGTGTAAATCCCTTGTTGCGGATGTTCTTTATCAACGCCACGCAGGAAAAGATAGATAACGCCGCCAAAGTGACGATCATAGTCGTAATCAGCAATGCGATGGCGCAGATAACGATGCAGCGCCAGGGTATAAAGCTGATATTGCAGATCATAGCGGTGTGCCTGCATCGCCGCTGCCATAGCCTGTTGGGTATAAGCCGAACTGTCTTCACCCAGCCAGTTGGATTTATAGTCGAGCAGGTAATAACGCCCTTCGTGGCGGAATACCAGGTCGATAAAGCCTTTTAACATGCCGCGTACCTGCATGAACTCCAGCGGCGGGCAGCCAGCGGATAGCGGATCAAACTGGCGAATTAGTGCATCAAGCTGGCTGGCGATGAGCGGTTCACTAATCGGCAGGTAAAACTCCATCTCCACCTGTTTATCGCGGTCGGAAAGCTGATTCAGGCTAACACCCGTTTCATTGAGAGGTGCCTGGAGGACAGCCGTGATCCACTCGGTCAACACTGGTTCCCACTGCGATTCAAAGCCGCCGAGTTCCAGTTTTTCCTGTACCCAGTTCGGGTCAACCGGCTGGGTAAAATCGAGGTCTTCAAACAAACTGTGCAAGAATGTCCCTGGTGACGCACCACGCGGGAACTGATGCGGTGTTAACGTCGGTTCTTCAACGACGCTGACCACGCCTGCGGCATCAACATCCAGCCGTGGCATCAGATCCTGAGCGATACCGTGACCACGCTGCTGCAAACCGGAGTAGCTGGTGACACGCCAGTTATCGCCGGGCAATCGTTGTAGCGTCCTCGCATTCAGTTCTGCAGTTAAAGCATCATTAACCTGCCAGGGCTGGTTATCACCAGTTTGTGCCGTTTGCCAGGCAATATCATCATCGCATAACGCTTCAATACAGGTGCGAAGCCCTGCCGCATCTTGCGGTTCCCCTTTTTGCAGCAAACGCCCGAGCGCACTTTGGTGGACGTCGGTGTCACCTTTTTTATCGCCACGACGGCGCACCAGCGGTGCAACGCCGAGACTGCAATGCCAAACCGAACGCGTCAGCGCAACGTAAAGCAAACGCAGATCTTCCGCCAGACGTTCGGCCTCCGCGAGGTCGACGCTTTCTGGCGCAGCATTAAGATCCAGAACAGCCTCAAACGAGTGGCGATCGTGATAAAACGCCTGATCCTGGACGCGGAAATTGGTGATAAACGGCAGCCAGACCAATGGATATTCCAGCCCTTTCGATTTGTGGATCGTGACAATCTGCACCAGATGTTTATCACTTTCGAGACGCATTTGTTGGCTGGAGGCATTACTGTCTGGCTCGAGGATATGTTGCGATAACCAGCGTACCAGCGCATGTTCACTTTCCAGCTGCGTTCCGGCTTCTTGTAGCAATTCGCTGATATGCAAGATATCGGTAAGACGCCGCTCACCGCCTGCTGTTGCCAGCAAGTTTTCTGCAATGTTACGCGCCGACATCAGCGCCCGCAGCATCGGCATAACGCCACGTTTGCGCCAGATTTGCCGATAACCATCGAACTCTTCGACTACCGCATCCCACGCATGTTCGTCATTATTCAGCGTTTCAATATCCAGCGCATTCAGCCCCATCATTGACGTTGCCAGCGCACTGCGCAGGGTGTTCTCACGTTCTGGTGTCATCACCGCCTGCAACAGCCAAAGCATCTCCTGCGCTTCCAGAGTTTCAAAAACACTGTCGCGGTTCGAAAGGTAAACGGAAGGGATTTCCAGCAGCGTTAAGGCATCGCGCACCTGAGCGGCCTCCTGGCGGCTGCGCACCAGCACACTGATGTCCGAAGCACGCACCGGACGCGCGTCGTCGCCGTTCATCAGCAACGCTTCGCCCCGCTGTCCGGCTTGTAGCCAGTCGCGGATTTGCGCAGCACATACCTGCGCCATGGTACTTTGATAGTCGCCAACGCCGCAGCTTTCGCCTTCCATCAGCCACATTTTCATCGCAGGCTGCGTTTCACCTTTAAACACAAAACGTAACGCCTGATTTTTCCCGGCTGATTTCACTGGAATAAACGGTATTTCGCGAAACATGAACGCGTCATCAGTCTGACTGAAAAGCTTATTCACGCTGTTCACCATCCCTGGTGAGGAGCGCCAGTTGGTATCTAAGGTGTAGTGGGCGTGAACTTCGCTACGCGCCTTCATATAAGTGAAGATATCCGCACCCCGGAATGCATATATGGCCTGTTTCGGGTCGCCAATCAGCAACAAAGCGGTTTCCGGCTGATGGTGCCAGATACGTCGAAAAATTCGGTACTGCTGGGGGTCGGTATCCTGAAATTCATCAATCATTGCCACCGGGAATCGCGTACGGATCGCCGCTGCCAACACCTCGCCGCTTTCGCTACGCAGCGCGGAATCGAGCCGACTTAACATGTCATCAAAACCCAATTCGCCACGGCGGCGTTTTTCACGCGCTACTGTTTCGCGGATCTCAGCCAATGCGCGGGTGATCACCAGATCACGGATCGACAATGGTTCTGCAAGCAGTTGATCGATCGCCTCAAACAGTGGATGTCGCGGGGTTTCCCCCCCGGCTTTCGTGCGATCTTCTAAGAAACGCTGAGAGAATTTTTCCAGCGACTCCGGTAACTGATAACTGTTGGTCTCTTCTTCTGCCCAGGCACTGATCTTCTCGATCCATTTAGTCTGATTGCTACGGTTAAACTTGCGTCGATCAATACCAGAAGATTCGATCAGCGCATCCAGTTCACCCACTGCGTCGCGCCACTGCTGTTTTACCGTATCAATACGCGCCACAATTTGCGCGTGGCGGGAAGCCAGCGTTTCATCATCGGGCGGCGGTGCTTTGATAACCGGTGCTTCGCCTTGCAGATAACGATTAATATCGCGCAGCAACGCCTGCGGCCCTTTCCAGGTTTCAAAGACCACCTGGGCAATTTCACGCGGCAGCGGGTAGCAGTGGCGACGCCAGAAATCGGCGCAGGCCTGGTAGCGTAGCAGAGACTCATCTTCAATCAGCTGCTGCTCAAACAGCATGCCGGATTCAAAGGCATTCAAGTTGAGCATGCGCTGGCAAAAACCGTGAATAGTAAAGACTGCCGCTTCATCCATCTGCCGTTCGGCTAACAACAACCACTGCGCGGCTTGCGCTTTATCGTCGATCTCTTCCAGCAGGCGTTCGTACAGTGGATTGTCGGTGGTTTCACGCAGACAGGCGATGCGCAACTCGTGGATATTGCTACGGATACGACCGCGCAATTCTGCCGTGGCAGCCTCGGTAAAGGTCACCACCAGCAGTTCTTCAACGGTTAGCGGGCGGGGAAAGGCGGCAGAACCGCCTAGTCCAAGTAACAGGCGCAAATAGAGCGCCGCAATCGTAAAGGTTTTGCCTGTGCCGGCAGAGGCTTCAATCAGGCGCTCGCCCTGTAAGGGCAAGCGCAAAGGATCTAGTGTCTCGGCGACATCACTCATTCTTTTCACTCATCAGGGGCATTGTTTGCTGCAACGCGCTGACGTTCTCCCACACTTTCCAACCTTCAGGATGCACATATTCGGCTTTCCCGTTCTGGCTGCCGGAAATCTGCGACAGAATAGCCATGCCTTGCGGCTCGACCACCGCCTGATGGAAGAAATCAGCAAGTTTTTGCGGCGTCAGCAGTTTTATCTGGGCCACGATTTTATCACGCGAATCGAAGCGCATATTGCCGCGATCGAAATCTTTACTTAACTTCGATGCTTCTTCGCCGAGCGTTTGCGGTGCCTGCAGCATCTGGGTTATTACCGCCTGCTGGATTTGCGCAAACTCTTCTGGCTTCATCGTCCGCAATTTTGCCTCTGCGGTTGGGAAAAACGCCTTGTAACGCTCCCACAAGAATGAAGGCTGTTTATCATTGCTTTGCAACAGGAAGCCCATGCCCCACTGACGTCCCACGCTCATTGGAAACGCAAACACGGCATAGCCCAACTGTTCTTCGGTACGCAACTGATTGTAGAACCACGGCTGTACGATCTGCCCCAGCAGAGAGCTATAGGCTGAGCTGGTGTATTCATCGTAGCCAGTCGGTACAAATACCGCTGCCAGTGCGGAGTCGGTGCTGTTACCGGCTTTTTCAAAGATGACGGATTGTTTTTTATCGACCACGACATCTTTGTTACGACACCACTCCGAACCATCAGCGCCCAACTGTTTTTGCACATCGCGTGCCAGCGTTGTTGCCTGGGCTTCGGTCATGTTGCCAATAACCATAAACTCTGGTCGAGCCCCTGATTTTAAGGCGTCGCGATAGGCCAGCACCTCTTTCAAAGTGATTGAAGGCAAAATTTTGCGCCGTTCATCTCGCGAGAAGTACGGCACTTGCGAGAGCATCTGCGCGGGCATAATCGCCTGCTCGAACGCTTTGCCCTTTTCTGCGGAATCCATCATCTGGTTATACCAGGACTTCGCCTGCTCAAGCTGATCTTCCGTAGCGGTATAGCTAAAGTAGCCCTCCAGCAGAGCCTGGAACAGCTGCGGCAGGCGCTGGGTGTAACCATTGGCATTAACCATAAGGCCGTTGTTAGCATTGGTGGAAAAACTTATGCCACCAACCGACGCCTGGTTGCTTAACTGATCAAGCGCCAGTCCGGCAAGATAATCATTGAGCGCAAACATCACCTGATTGCGGGCGCTGTCCATGGCTTTCGGGTTACGCAAAATCAGGCTGACATCGGCTTTAGGCTCGCTGGCAAAATAACGGCTCGGCGCATACACCACACGCAGATTCGCCTCATCCACAATCAACTCTGGATGGTCGTATTTCTTCTCTGACTTAATCAGCGAGAAATCGTCAGGAATATAAGGGTTAAGCTCCGGTAAGGAGAGCGCAATATTGGCGGCTTTTTTCTGCCAGTCAGCGAAAGTTTGTGGGCTGATTTTATCTACCTGATACGGCGCATCGACAAAGTAAGCCGTTTTGTTGTGCGGCTCTTTCGGGCTGATATACCAGATACGCGCATTCTGCGGCGTCATCATCGCCAGGCGTTCTTTTACTGCTTTAGCATCGTACCGATCGGCAATATTGACTGCATCCAGCGTATGCTCAACAGGAACGCGAATCATGGTATCTGCCAGCCATTCGACGTAATCCATATCACGGGTGATTGACGGATAACGAAAGTCGATATCCAGCACATTCGCCAGTTCATCGAAGTATTGTTTATCAATCCCTTTTTCGCGTAACAGATTGAGGTAGCTAAAAATGGCCGCCACAACCTGATCGCGATTCGCCAGACCTTTATCGGTTAAAGACGCAGAGATCGCTAATACGCCGCTGTTGCCGTTGACGATAGGATCGGAATTGGCGCTAATGCCCTCAACTAATCCCTGCTTTTGCAGCCAGTCAGAAAGTGTACCTGGGCTGCGATTACCAATCAGATAGGTAATCAATTCATCCGTTTTACTACGGAACTTCGCTGAATTGTTATCGATGCGAAACTCAACGCGCAGAACTTTACGCGGCAGCGCCGGGACGTAATGAATGATAATGCCCTTTTGCGCGTCGGTGACTACCGGCACGGTGATTTCCGGTTTTTTGCTCTCTTTGTTCGGCACGCGACCAAAAGTGTCCGCCGCCATTTTTGCCAACTCCGACAACGGTTTATTGCTGTATATAACCGCCTTCATCAGATTGGCAGAGTAATATTTCTCGTGGAAATCTTTCAGCGCCTGCTGTACCGGATTGCCGGGTTTATCGCTTAAAGTTTCGAGGTTACCACCAGAAAACTTTGAACCTGGGTGTGCCGGGTTAATGGTTTCTGCGCTGACCTGTGCCATGCGCATCCCATCACGCGTACGCGCCATGGTTAATTCAGCGTTCACCGCATTACGCTCACGTTCGGCGTATTTCTTGTCGAGCAAGGGTTCAGCAATAGCATCGGCCAGGCGGTCTACCGCACCGGGTAAGGCGTCGTTCTCAACTTCCAGATAGAAAGCCGTGCGATACGGTGCCGTGCTGGCATTGTGGCTGCCGCCGTGCATTTTGAGGTATTCAGCCAGACTGTCAGCCTGCGGGTACTTTTTCGAACCCATCAGACTCATATGTTCAAGGTAATGTGCCAGCCCCTGGTACGCCTCGGGATCTTCCAGCGACCCAACGGGCACCACCAGCGCCGAGAGCGATTTAACCGCCTGCGGGTCAGAAACCAGCAAAACCACCATACCGTTATCCAGACGTATAGCCTGATACTGGCGGTTATCTTTATCACTTTTACGGATGGTTTCCTGAATCGGCTGCCATCCCGTTTCTGCCTGACTTAAGGGTGCCCAAAGGGCAACAAACAACAATAATGCTTTGAACCAGGTGCTGCGGGGCATTCACGGACCTCATTATCAACTTTATTTTCTAACCAGATTCAATACGTTAACGAAAATTATCCGGCAGAATTTAATCTTGTGCTGCACGAGTCAGCCTATGTCTATATAACCATCAGTCCGTGACTGGTGCGCATCATAAAGTAAGCAGATGAATTGCGCAATTTTTATACAGCACTCATGACTGATTAAAGCGAAACAGCGGTAACAGGAAACGTTGCGACTGTTCAACGATGGCTTCCATTGTCTCTGGTGTTAATTGCCGCCAGAGCCGTTGATACCAGATATCATCACCTTCTCCACGCACCATCATGTTGCCTTCGTAAGCCTGAAGGAATTTCGTACGGGCTTTCTGCAACGTGGAATCGTCATCCAGCATGGCATCGTTTTGCGCGTCATAACAGGTTTTTAGCCACGCGCCGCCACTTTCAGGTAACACCAGCAGCGGCGTGGACATCCCTTCACGATACCCCTCAATCAGTTCTGAGAGGTAATGTAAAGCCTGTTCGGCTGCAAGCGGCGGAAAACGCCACTCGCCGTCTTTGCGTAGAAAAAGGCGACTTTCACCATTACCACCGCTGGCACAGTAGACAAGGTGTTCCAGCCAAAGTTGCATTCCCTGCGCCACACTTAATAAAGAGGGACGCCAGCGTAACAGGCCATCCGGCTGCACCTGCGGCAACCAACCCGTTATTTGCACACCGTTGCAGGCGAGATCAATTTCCATACTTTGCCCCGGTTGGCGACAGGCAATGACTCTGTCGGCAAGCTGCTGCATCTCCTGGCACTGTGTTTCCCAGAAAATTTCACCAAAAGCGCCATACGGTAAATCCCCTGCCGCCCGGAAGCGACGGAACAAGCGTTCGGCATCATCCTGCTCAACCAGTGCATTCAATAACTGCTGATTGATTTGATAACGGCTAAGCCCTTCCAGAATAAAAGGTTCGGTGTCGGGAATTTCGCTATCTTCGGTACGGAAGTTCACCTGCAAGCGCATCTGGAAAAACGCCCGCACCGGATGCGCCCAGAATCGTTGTAGCGTCTCCAGCGGCACGGTTTCCGGCAAGGTAAACAGCAGCGGCTGAACAAATTCAGAATGTGCCTTACCAGCCTGGCTTGCCGCAGGTAACCACTCACGTGCATAGCTTTGTCGTTCACCTGGCTGATAGTTTTGTGGATCAAACGGCATTCGGGTATGGAGGCAAGTAAGATGCGCTTTTACCCTTGCCTCGCTTTCATCACAGTTGAGCGCTTCATCGCCCGGTAGATAATGGCTTTGCCCGATGTAGTCGATCAGTTCCTGCACCAGTACCGACGGGAAACGTTCACTGTTATCCTGAATGGAACGCCCGATATAGCTGATATAGAGTTTTTGCTGCGCGGAAATTAACGCTTCCAGGAACAGATAGCGGTCATCATCGCGACGGCTACGGTCGCCACGCTTCGGTTTCTGACTCATCAGGTCAAAGCCCAATGGCGCAAGCTGGCGTGGGTAAACGCCGTCGTTCATTCCCAGCAGGCAAACCACTTTGAATGGGATGGAACGCATTGGCATCAGAGTACAAATGTTAACCGGTCCGGCGAGAAAACGCTGGCTGATACGTTCCTGATCCAGACGTTGTGCCAGTTCATCACGCAATAGTGACAACGGCACCGCGTCGCCATACTGCGCACCTAAACCTTCGGCGATAATCGCCTGCCATTGTTGTTCGATCAGCGTCATCGCCGCTTCGGTTTCCGCATCCGGCAGGAAGAAGGCGTTGAGCATATCGCGACAAACCGGCAACCACTCTTCCAGCGGACGCTCCTGCGCCAGCCCACGACGCCAGATATTCAGTTGCATTAGCAGCGACGCCAGGTGCCCCACCAGTTCTGCAATTAAGCCACTCGATTCATCATAAGGCAGAACCGATTGCCACTCGCCCTGCGCGCTCTCCATCGCGTAGCCCAGCAACATGCGCGTCAGGCCAAACCGCCAGGTGTGTTGACCGGTGGCGGGGAGTTCCAGCTCGCGGACGTTGTCGTCATCTATCCCCCAACGAATACCGGATTCGTTGACCCACTGGCGTAAATAACGCAGCCCTTCTTCGGTAATATCAAACCGCGCCGCCAGTACCGGCACATCCAGTAGCGCCAGCACATCCTCTGACACAAAGCGACTGTCAGGCAGTGATAACAGGCTGATAAACGCTTCCAATACCGGATGTGACTGCCGCGCCCGACGATCGGAAATGGCATATGGCAGGTAACGATCCGCAGGTGCGCTACCAAACACTGCCTGAATAAACGGACTGTAGCTGTCGATATCAGCCACCATCACGATGATGTCGCGCGGAGTCAGTGTCGGGTCTTCCTCCAGCATTGCCAGCAGGCGATCGTGTAAAACTTCAACTTCGCGCTGCGGGCTATGGCAAACGTGGAAGGTGATACTGTTATCCAGTGGATCAAGCAGGCGTTTGTTATCGCTACGGGAAAACTCTTCGATATTCACACCCGCAACAGCGCAGTTTTCAAGTTCCAGAATGTCAGACTGAATGTTATGCAGCAGGTTATCTGGCGTCACATCGACAAAAGCGTCCAGCTCCTGGCTGCTCTCCAGATCAGAAAGGAGATAAATGTAGTCGCGCCCAAGCTTGCCCCATGAGGCCAGCAGCGGGTTGCCGACATCCTGTTCACCATCGCTGTTAAAGAGCTGCCCGGCATTTTCGCTGTCGCGAAATAGCGGTAATTCGCGATCTTCAAAACTGTGTCGGCGCTGGCGAGTCAGCAGTTTCGCCAGATAAGCAGGATCTTTAATGTCGCCCCAGTAATAACGGCAGGGGTTGGTAAACAGGAGATGGATTTCAATATGTTTACCCAGCGCCTGTAGCGCCTGGAGATAAACAGGCGGTAACGCGGAAATACCGCATATAAAGACGCGCGAAGGTAGCCCCGGCGGGCAGGTCGTCGCGGACTCCAGCGTTTCGATAAAGCGCTGATAGAGATTGGCGCGGTGCCAGCGCGGTTGCCCGAGTTGATGGGTATATTCCACCAACGCCTTCCACAACGGCGCTTGCCAGGCCTGTGCTTCTCCCAGCCCTTCAACCAAATGTCCTATTTCCCACTGTGCCAGCCAGTCCGGACGATAGACCAGATACTGGTCAAACAGGTCCGCCGCTTTTGAAGAAAGCTGGAACAGTTTTCGCTTGTCGCTATCGTCAGTCAGATAATGCCGCAACAGGGTAAAGTCTTCGCGCTCCAACAGTTGCGGCAGCAGAGTCATCAGTTTCCAGCTCATGCTCTGTTTGTTAAAGGCGCTCTCTTTGGGTATCTCCGGTAACACCCGGACGAACATATCCCAGATAAAGCTCGCTGGCAGCGGAAAATCAATGTTTGCCGCAATACCAAACTTTTGCGACAGGGTCATTTGCAGCCACTGCGCCATACCGGTACTTTGCACCAGAATCATCTCTGGTTCGAAAGGATCGTCCAGCCGTTCGCGTTCGACAATAAACTCCATCAACGCTTCCAGCACGTCCAGACGATTGGAATGGTAGACCCTTAACATAGCGGCTCCTGACTACTGACGATTCGGGCAATGCAGGCGGGTCATCTCGCCTTCTCTGCCCCCGGGTGAAACTAGCGTAACGCTGATGCTGACACATCCCGCCTGCGATGTCTGCATTCGGTTGACCTGCCAGTTGGCAGGTGGCGAAATCGCGCGCAGTTGCGTTTGCTGCCAGCCATGCCGCCAGAGCTGTTGGTACTGGTTTCTGCTGGCAAGACTGTTCATTAATGTTCGCTGGAAACCCGATAACGCAGTGACAATTATCACCATCAACACCATCGCCAACATTACCTCTGGCAGGCTAAAGCCTTGTTGATTCTTCAGGGAAGCTGACATAACGCCCTCTCTTTCAGCGGACAAAAATCGCTCCAGCCGCGTGGCGAAAAAACAATGTTTCCATCGATGACTTCGCCTGTTCGCCACAACGAAACGCCTTCATAACCGGCAATCAATAAGGCTTCATTATCAGCCAATAAACGCAGACAAACCCGGGCACCGGTGGCTGCGTACAGTAAGCACTGAACTGCGGGCTGCGTCTGCCAGGCGTGCATTTTTCCCCACTCCAGCGTCGACTGAACGATGGCCTGGCGGCGCAATGACTGACTTTCCATGCTCACGCGAGAGGCAAAACTGCGATCCTGCTGACTCATTCCTTGCAATAGCAAGCTACCCAAAACCAGCAGCATAAGGACCAGAGCCAGTGACGAAACACCCTTTTCGCGGTTCACAGGTTGAATCCTGTCACGCTATAGCTGGCATCCACCACGGTTTGCGGTTCAGACTTACTGGCAGCATGCATATTAACCGTCAACACCGGCGAGAAACCGCTGACATCCTGTCGGGTAACCTGAAAAGTGTCGATAATGATGGCATCCGGATTAGTGACTTTATCCCAGCCCTTACCTTCACAGGATGTCGCACCGCGTAGCGTTTCCAGCACATGCTCCTTCACACGAAATGCAATCTGGTCGGACTCTTTTACCGGTTCGCGATCCCAGATACCGTTACTGTTCGCATCCCACTGCACAATGATACAGTCCCCCTGTCCGACAATTTCCAGCCCTTCGCCGGTACAGCTGCCATGACAATAACCCGCCCTCTGGAGATGCTTCGCGACGGTAAATACCCGCAGCCAGATTTCATCTTCCAGCGCCAGCTTACGGGTGCTCGTTAAACTTTCATGCTGTAACGCGGGCAGAAAGCGTGCAGCCCCCAGCAACAATACGCTACTGATCGCCATAGCAATCAACACTTCCAGCAAAGAAAAACCTTGCTCTTTTACAGGCATCCTTCTGTTTCTCCTTGCTGACAAAGCCGGAGTCTTCCCCACGGCGAAACCACCAGCCACCACTCGCCCGTTGAGTTTTTAAAGCGAATATGCCCGGCCCATGCGGTATTGCGCAGGCCAAAGAAAGCAAGCGAAGGTGTCAGGTCGCTCATTTCGACTTCGGGCCAGCGTGGCACAAAGACCAATGGTGAACTGCCATGACAGGTATTGGCCCCAGCCGCGGAACTCACAAGGCACCATAACGCCCCCTCCCTGATAACGCTGATACTGTGGTCGCGGTTATGCCAGTTGGCATCTTCACGTAAATAGAGCAAATAGTCCCGCGCCTGGCTGGCGGTTTGCCATAGCCGTTGCGACTGCTGCCAGTATTGCCAGCCATAGAGTCCACTTGCGCTTAGCATGACCAGAATCAGCATCGCGACCAGCGTTTCAATCAGCGTATAACCACGTTGTGTTTTCATGCCGGCAGTATGGAGCGAGGAGAAAAAAAGACGAGGGCCAGTTTCTATTTCTTCGGCGCATCTTCCGGACTATTTACGCCGTTGCAGGAGGTTGCAAAATTTCGGGAAGGCGTCGCGAAGAATTTAACGGAGGGTAAAAAAAACCGACGCACACTGGCGTCGGCTCTGGCAGGATGTTTCGTAATTAGATAGCCACCGGCGCTTTAATGCCCGGATGCGGATCGTAGCCTTCAATCTCAAAGTCTTCGAAACGGTAGTCGAAGATGGATTCAGGTTTACGTTTGATAATCAGCTTCGGCAGCGGGCGCGGTTCGCGGCTTAATTGCAGATGAGTTTGATCCATATGGTTGCTGTACAGATGCGTGTCGCCACCGGTCCAGACAAAATCACCCACTTCCAGATCGCACTGCTGCGCCATCATATGTACCAGTAACGCATAGCTGGCAATGTTAAATGGCAGGCCGAGGAAGACGTCACAGGAGCGCTGATAAAGCTGGCAAGAGAGTTTGCCGTCTGCCACATAGAACTGGAAGAATGCATGGCACGGTGCCAGCGCCATTTTATCCAGTTCACCAACGTTCCACGCTGAAACAATAATGCGGCGGGAATCCGGGTCGTTTTTCAGCTGGTTCAGTACCGTAGTGATCTGGTCAATATGACGACCATCTGGCGTTGGCCAGGCACGCCACTGTTTACCATACACCGGACCGAGGTCGCCATTTTCATCGGCCCATTCGTCCCAGATGGTGACATTGTTTTCGTGTAGATAAGCAATGTTTGTGTCGCCCTGCAAGAACCACAGCAGTTCGTGGATGATGGAACGCAGGTGGCAACGTTTGGTTGTCACCAGCGGGAATCCATCCTGCAGGTTAAAACGCATCTGATGACCAAAAATGGAAAGCGTTCCGGTTCCGGTACGGTCGTTTTTCTGTGTGCCTTCGTCGAGCACTTTTTGCATCAGTTCTAAATACTGTTTCATGGTTCCTCAGGAAACGTGTTGCTGTGGGCTGCGACGATATGCCCAGACCATCATGATCACACCCGCGACAATCATCGGGATGGAAAGAATTTGTCCCATGCTGATGTACTGCACCCAGGCACCAGTAAACTGCGCGTCGGGCTGGCGGAAAAACTCAACAATGATGCGAAACGCGCCGTAGCCAATCAGGAACAAACCTGAGACAGCTCCCATTGGGCGCGGTTTACGAATATACAGGTTGAGGATAATAAACAGCACCACACCTTCCAGCAGCAGCTCGTAAAGCTGTGATGGGTGGCGCGGCAGCACACCGTAAGTGTCGAAAATGGATTGCCACTGCGGGTTGGTTTGCAGCAGCAAAATATCTTCTGTACGGGAGCCGGGGAACAGCATGGCAAACGGGAAGTTCGGGTCAACGCGGCCCCACAATTCACCGTTAATAAAGTTGCCCAGACGCCCGGCACCAAGACCAAACGGAATGAGTGGTGCGATAAAATCAGAAACCTGGAAGAAGGAACGTTTAGTACGGCGGGCGAAGATAATCATCACCACGATAACGCCAATCAGGCCGCCGTGGAAGGACATGCCGCCGTCCCAGACACGGAAAAGATACAGCGGATCGGCCATAAACTGCGGGAAGTTGTAGAACAGAACATAACCAATACGTCCACCGAGGAAGACGCCGAGGAAGCCCGCATAGAGTAAGTTTTCAACTTCATTTTTGGTCCAGCCGCTGCCCGGACGATTCGCCCGACGTGTTGCCAGCCACATTGCAAAAATGAAACCCACCAGATACATCAGGCCGTACCAGTGAAGCGCTACGGGTCCTATTGAGAAAATGACCGGATCAAACTCCGGAAAATGCAGATAGCTACTGGTCATCTGTCACCACAAGTTCTTGTTATTTCGCTGAAAGAGAACAGCGATTGAAATGCGCGCCGCAGGTTTCAGGCGCTCCAAAGGTGCGAATAATAGCACAAGGGGACCTGGCTGGTTGCCGGATACCGTTAAAAGATATGTATATGATCCGCGCTATAACCCTCCGCGAATCAACCCGCCCATGCCGCGACGCTCCATAAAGGCTGCAACCTGATGGCGAACTTCGGTCGCCAGTTGCGCTTCCAGACTACGCTGCGCAAGGTTTTCTGCTTCGGCATAATCAATGCGCCGCAGCAGGTATTTTACGCGCGCTACAGAACGTCCGTTCATAGACAGATGGCGATACCCAAGCCCAATGAGGATTGCCACGCACATGGGATCGCCCGCCATTTCACCGCACAAACGGAGATCGATACCATGTATTTCCGCTTCCCGAGCGATCATCGCCAGAGCTCGTAACATTGCAGGATGAAGACTGTCATAAATGTTCGCCACCCGGGTATTGTTGCGATCAACGGCCAGGATGTATTGAGTCAGATCGTTGGTGCCAACAGAGATAAAATCGACCCGCTTTGCCAGATGCGGCAGCATAAATACCATTGACGGCACTTCAAGCATGATGCCGATACGTGGTTTGGGAATTTCGTAACCGATCATCTCCTCGACTTCACGTCCGGCACGTTCAATCAGGCGGCGTGCTTCGTCAACTTCATCGAGGCTGGTGACCATCGGCAACAGAATATTCAGGTTGCCCGTAGCGGCATTAGCACGCAGCATCGCCCGCACCTGAATCAAGAAGATCTCCGGCTGATCGAGCGTAATGCGAATCCCACGCCAACCCAGGCATGGATTCTCTTCGCTGATCGGCATGTAAGGCAGCTGCTTATCTGCTCCGACATCCAGCGTACGCAAGGTGACGGGTTTATCATTGAACATTTGCAGCATCCCCTGATACTGCGCCACCTGTTCTTCTTCCGACGGAAAACCACTTTGCAACATGAATGGGATTTCAGTGCGATAAAGTCCTATGCCATCAATACGGCTGCCCAGTTTTTGTTCATGTTCCGGGCTTAAACCGGCATTGAGCATGACTTTAATGCGCTCGCCGCTTTTTAACTGGGCGGGTAAATTGACGTCATCTTCCGCCAGACGGCTAAGCTCAATCTCTTCACTAATTAGCCGCTGATATTCTTGCAGCAGTACCGGCTCCGGATCGACCAGCAATTCACCGCGATAACCATCGACGATCAACGTCCGACGATGCAGCACCGAAGGCTGAATATCCGCGCCCATTACGGTAGGGATCCCCAGCGCACGTACCATGATCGCAGCATGGGAGTTGGCTGCGCCATCTCGCACGACAACACCGACTAAGCGATCCTGGGGCAGCTCAGCAAGCGTTGTCGCTGACAGTTCATCTGCCACCAGAATGAAACGTTCCGGCCAGGCGTTCGGCCCTTGATTAGCGTCATCAAGATGAAACAGCAATCGCTGACCCAGCGCACGTAAATCGCCAGCCCGCTCTTTGAGATAGTTATCGCTTAGCGCGGCAAACTGTTCGGCAAATTTTTCAATGACCGTTTTTACCGCCCACTCTGCCACCGAGCCTTTATCAACCTCGGCAAACAATTCGCGACGCAGCCGGGTGTCCGAAAGCAGGTGCGAGTAAAGATCGAAAATAGCCGCCGTTTCTTTTTGTGCACCGGCGGCAAAGCGTTTGCTGTAGCGGCGAAACTCGTTTGCCGCTTCTTCCAGCGCCCCGGTCAGTCGTTCGCGTTCCAGAGCCGGATCCAGCGTTGATGCCTGATACACCTGTTCCATTAAAGGTAACGTGGCATCCTGCCAGCCTTCGGCAATCGCCACACCAGGCGCTGCCGGTAATGCACGGATTCGCGTCTGGCGATATTGCCCAAACAAGGCAGTCAACTGCGACTGAGAAAGAATCGCTGCCATCTGGGTGGCAAGCGTCACCAGGAAGGATTCTTCACTTTCGTCATACTGGCGCAACTCTCGTTGCTGTACCACCAGTACACCAAGCAACTGGCGACGTTGAATAATTGGTACGCCTAAAAACGCGCGGAAACGTTCTTCTTTTACGGAGGGGATGTATTTGAAGCTGGGGTGCTTTTGCGCATCTGCAAGGTTTATCGGTTCCGCCAGCCTGCCAACCAGGCCGACGATCCCTTCATCAAACGCAAGCGTTACAGTGCGACCGCGTGGTTTTTTCAGCCCCCGGGTCGCCATCAGGTAGTAACAACGTCGGTCATGATCGGCCAGGTAGACCGAACAGACCTCGGTATCCATCGCAAGACAGATGTCGGTAACCAGAATATTTAACGCCTCATTCAGGCGTGGTGCGCTGGCTACCTTTTCGACTATTTCGCGCAGGCGAGTGAGCATAATTGGCGTGACTTAACCTCTTTTACGTCGATAAGCAGATGCGTTTTGTGGTTTTGGCGTATTATCCTGCAGCGCCATCACAACACTCGCGAACTCTTTCATTACCCTACGGTAGACATCACGTTTAAATGACACCACCTGTCTGACCGGATACCAGTAACTTACCCATCTCCAGCCATCAAACTCTGGTGTACTGCTGGTTTGCATATTGATTTCTGCATCGCCGCTCACCAGCTGCAAGAGAAACCATTTTTGTTTTTGGCCGATACAAACCGGCTTCGTGTCCCAACGCACCAAACGTTTCGGTAATTTGTAGCGCAACCAGTTACGCGTTGAAGCAAGGATTCGAACGTCTTTGCGGCTTAATCCTACTTCTTCAAACAATTCACGGTACATCGCCTGTTCTGCGGATTCTCCTGGGTTAATTCCGCCTTGCGGAAATTGCCAGGAGTGCTGACCAAATCGCCGGGCCCACATTACCTGCCCCTGGCGATTACAAATCACGATACCTACGTTTGGGCGGTAGCCATCGTCATCAATCACCGGACTACCTCAAAATAAAGCTTTATATACGAATGATTGTTTCATACTCCATGAAGACGGTAAACCACTCTCTGCAGGGCATTACACACTAATAACAATTGAATAACTCACAGTTATGTGCAGAGTTATAAACAGAGGAAGGGGTGGATAGCCGTTTTTATTCACCTTTTCTGTGGATAGAGTTGTGAAGAACTACGGAATTACTACGGGAAAACCCGGAGCATTCTGAATAAGCCTGATATCGACACTTTAAAATAATCATTACTAGTCAATGCATTACATGTAATTTAAGTAATAAAAAGGAGTAATTCGTGACCCAGGTCACACCTCTCATTTACAGGTTGGCGAAAGATCAACCAACGCCGTATTTATCCACAGAATGTGCCACTAAGTTAAGCACTGAACCACTAAAAACTGGAGTTTCGTCGCACGTCAAGGCTGTAAATGGAAACAGTAGTGGAGGTTTTTCACAGTTATCCCAGCTTTCTGTGGATAACATGGTGTAAGATCCTGTTTATTTTCAGTGACCAGATTTGGAAAACCCGTTGCAGTGTTGCGCAACTCGATTACCGACAATCTAAAAAGCAATATAAATCATAGAATTGAATAACGCATGTGGAAAAAGTTACACTGCGAATATTCGGCAAAGAACAGCTGTTTGTTTTTTAACCAAGGTATCATGACATGTCCCAACCTCGCCCACTGCTTTCTCCTCCCGAAACAGAAGCACAGTTGTTAGCGCAAGCACAGCAACTTTCCGGTTATACACTGGGTGAACTGGCGGCACTTGCCGGGCTGGTGACGCCGGAGAATTTAAAACGCGATAAGGGCTGGATCGGCGTGTTGCTGGAGATCTGGCTAGGTGCCAGTGCAGGGAGTAAACCAGAACAAGATTTTGCTGCTCTGGGTGTGGAACTTAAAACTATTCCTGTGGATAGTCTTGGGCGTCCGCTGGAAACAACATTCGTTTGTGTTGCCCCATTAACGGGCAATAGTGGAGTGACCTGGGAAACCAGCCACGTGCGCCACAAGCTCAAACGCGTGCTGTGGATACCGGTTGAAGGCGAACGTAGCATCCCGCTGGCGCAGCGTCGCGTAGGATCACCATTGCTATGGAGCCCGAATGAAGAGGAAGACCGGCAACTGCGCGAAGACTGGGAAGAATTAATGGATATGATTGTTCTCGGTCAGGTTGAGCGGATCACCGCTCGTCACGGGGAGTATTTACAGATACGCCCGAAAGCAGCGAATGCGAAAGCGCTTACCGAAGCCATTGGTGCCCGGGGCGAACGGATTTTGACGCTGCCGCGTGGCTTTTATTTGAAGAAGAATTTCACCAGTGCGCTGCTGGCCCGTCATTTTCTGATCCAGTAGCCATCGCTTTGACCTGCCGCTTTCCGGGCATATAATTACCGCTTCATTTTTTTGGCAGGGCTTTTTAGATGTTATTTGCATGGATATCCGATCCTAACGCCTGGCTTGCGCTCGGTACGCTGACGCTGCTGGAGATCGTTCTTGGGATCGACAATATTATTTTTCTTTCTCTGGTGGTGGCAAAGCTCCCCACAGCACAACGTGCTCATGCGCGGCGTCTGGGGTTGGCGGGAGCCATGGTTATGCGTCTGGCGCTGCTGGCATCAATCGCCTGGGTTACGCGCCTGACAAATCCGCTTTTTACAATATTCAGCCAGGAAATTTCCGCCCGTGATTTGATTCTGCTTCTGGGTGGCTTGTTCCTTATCTGGAAAGCCAGCAAGGAAATCCACGAATCCATCGAAGGTGAAGAAGAAGGGCTGAAAACACGCGTTTCATCATTCCTCGGCGCTATCGTGCAAATTATGCTGCTGGATATTATCTTCAGCCTCGACTCGGTGATTACCGCTGTGGGTCTGTCAGATCACCTGTTTATTATGATGGCAGCCGTGGTGATTGCCGTAGGCGTGATGATGTTTGCCGCGCGCTCCATTGGTGATTTTGTCGAACGCCATCCTTCGGTAAAAATGCTGGCGCTCTCTTTCCTGATTCTGGTGGGCTTTACCCTGATTCTGGAAAGTTTCGACATCCACGTACCGAAAGGTTACATCTACTTCGCGATGTTCTTCTCTATTGCGGTTGAAAGCCTCAACCTGATTCGCAACAAAAAAAATCCACTTTGATATCCGTACGCTCTCCTGCAGGAGAGCGTACTCACTCCTGTTAGCCTCACAATTTAAGATTTTCCTGCTTTCAAGATATATAACGTCCATTTATAAACAGACTATTATCATAGGTGGGCCAAATGAGGATAACCGGATGAAAAAATGGGCAGTAATAATTTCTGCAGTCGGACTGGCGTTTGCTGTTTCCGGGTGTTCCAGTGATTACGTCATGGCGACCAAAGATGGCCGTATGATTTTGACCGATGGAAAACCTGAAATTGATGATGATACCGGGCTGGTGAGTTATCACGATCAGCAAGGTAACGCGATGCAAATTAACCGTGATGATGTTTCGCAAATTATTGAACGTTAAAAAATAAGGTCAGCATCCGGCTGGCCTTAAGATTTTTCGCTTTCCCTTTTCCCTTCCCTCTGCCATTTTTATATTCCTTATGTCGTGATTATAAAAAGGAAACGGCTATGCAATATCACCGTATACCCCACAGTTCGCTGGAAGTCAGCACGCTGGGGCTTGGCACGATGACGTTTGGTGAACAGAACAGCGAAGCCGACGCCCACGCACAACTCGACTATGCCGTCGCTCAGGGCATTAACCTTATCGACGTTGCCGAAATGTACCCAGTGCCGCCGCGCCCCGAAACGCAAGGGTTAACCGAAACCTACGTCGGTAACTGGCTGGCGAAACATGGCAGCCGCGAAAAGTTAATTATCGCCTCCAAAGTGAGCGGACCGTCGCGCAATAATGACAAGGGCATCCGCCCGGATCAGGCGCTGGATCGGAAGAATATCCGCGAAGCGCTGCATGACAGCCTCAAGCGCCTGCAGACTGATTACCTCGATCTTTATCAGGTGCACTGGCCGCAGCGCCCGACCAACTGCTTCGGCAAACTCGGTTATAGCTGGACAGATTCTGCCCCTGCGGTTTCGTTACTGGATACGCTGGACGCACTGGCAGAGTACCAACGCGCGGGAAAAATTCGTTATATCGGCGTGTCGAACGAAACTGCATTTGGCGTAATGCGCTACCTGCATCTGGCGGACAAACACGATCTGCCGCGTATTGTCACCATTCAGAACCCTTACAGTCTGTTAAACCGCAGTTTTGAAGTAGGTCTGGCAGAAGTCAGCCAGTATGAAGGGGTCGAGCTGCTGGCCTATTCGTGCCTGGGTTTCGGCACGCTGACCGGGAAATATCTCAACGGTGCAAAACCCGCTGGCGCACGTAATACGCTCTTTAGTCGGTTCACCCGCTATAGCGGTGAGCAAACGCAAAAAGCCGTCGCGGCGTATGTTGATATTGCCAGACGTCATGGTCTGGATCCTGCTCAGATGGCGCTCGCGTTTGTACGCCGTCAACCGTTTGTTGCCAGCACTCTGCTGGGCGCAACCACGATGGAGCAGCTGAAAACTAACGTCGAAAGTTTGCATCTGGAGTTAAGCGAAGACGTATTAGCTGAAATTGAAGCGGTACATCAGGTTTATACTTATCCGGCACCGTGATCCTTTCGCCTGGTGTTTTGCACCAGGCGTCTCTTTTCCCCACTTTTCAGAATATATTCACTACTTTTCGCCACATCTTTCCTGACAAAGAGCAATAGACTCCTTTGGCCAACGCCAGCGCGCGTTTCAATGTCTGTGCCCATTGTTAAGGATAACCATGTTGATTTTCAAACCTATTCCCCTCGCCATGTTGCTTACCGGGTGTCTGTCCTCCGCTTGGGGGGCGCAGTTAACTCAACCGCTAACACTCAAAGACGTCACTGTTTATCTGCATGGTGCCAGCCTACAAGGTGAAGAGACACTCAACTTACCGGCAGGTGAAAGCGAAATTATTTTCACTAATATCGCCAATTCGGTAACCGACGACAGCATCGCCATTTCTATCGATAACGGAGTGACTGTGCTTTCCTCACGTATCGCGCTAATGGAAACACAGCCGAATGCGCTGCCGTCAGATATTCAGCAACAGTTAAAAGCAGCAAAGGTGGAACAGGCAAAACTGACCGCCGAGAAAAACAATATCGCGGCTCAAATTAAGGTATTAGAGGCAAATAGCACATTAACCAATAAAAGTGCCGCCGAAGTTGGCAAGTATCTGCAAATGGTGAAAGAGAAAAATGGTGAGTTATTACGAGCCGACAATGAGTTGACGCAGAAACTTGCTGATAAGCAGCTTGAAATTGAAAAGCTGGAGCAACGCGAGAGCATGAGTAACGGCGATTCGGTGGCAGCCAATGATCCGCAGGTTATTGTCGCTAAGGTCTATGCCCCAAAAGCCGTCACAGCGAAAGCGGTGGTACGTTATATGACCCCTGATGCTACCTGGACGCCGATCTATGATATTCACGCCACTGCCATAAACCAGCCGCTGCGTCTGGTTTACAAGGCTAATATTCGCCAGTATACGGGGTTGCCCTGGAAAGGCGTTAATCTCGTGCTCTCGACCAGTGAACCTGATACTCATCTTACGTTGCCACACCTGGAAACCCTGTATGTGGATGTTCCGGAGTATGGTGGTGTAAGCGGCTCGCTTTCAGCATCACCCGTGATGGAACAGCGTTCGGAATATTCGTCTAACCAGGATGCCTCAGAATTGCAGAAAACCCTGGTGGCAGAGATGCAAAAAACAAGGGAGCGACAAGCCGGGCGCAAGTATGCCGAACAGGCAGTGCCAGCTTCGGCTCGACCAGAAAGTTTCACTGCGCAAAATGTCCGCTATGCGCTTTCGCTGCCGTGGCAAATCGACAGCGATAATACCGCGCGCACGGTGGTCATTAAGGAAGAGTCGGTCAGCGGTAAATATCGCTTCTTTGCTATTCCGAAGATCAGTAATGACGCGTATCTCCAGGTGCAAATTAAAGAGTGGGAACAGTTAAATTTAATCCCCGGCGAAAGTCAGATCTTCTTTGGTAACAACCGTACCGGCGTGGGCTATTTGCAGCCGCCAGAAGATGGTAAGTCGCTGGATATTCAGCTTAACCGCGATCCTAAGCTGATTATTCAGCGTAAAGCCGTACTCAAAAAAGAGAATGCGTTATCTATCTTTAACGACAGCGCGGTACGCAACTTCAGTTACACCCTCAATGTAAAGAACAGCTACGGCGAAGCGGTGGATATCACTCTACTCGACCAGATCCCAGTCAGTGCTAACAGTGATATTACGGTGGAAAAAATGCAATATGGCCAGGCACAGTTTGATGCGAAGACGGGTGAACTGTCCTGGACGCTGAAACTGTCAGGCAAAGAGAACGTGAGTCTGCCATTCTCATACAGCGTGAAGTATCCGAAAGGTATGCACCCTTCGGGAATGTGATCTTCACCAGATGGCTGAATATGCCATCTGGTGAAAGCTTAATGACGGCGCTGCCAGATCCACAGCGCCGTTATTGCCAGCGCAAATAGCGCACCGAAGCCAATGCCAATGGGCACGACCGGGATGCCTACCATTACCGCCAGCGAGTAAATGCCCAGCATCAACAACATGGCGCTGTTTTCGCCAAGGTTTTGTACTGCAATCGCATTCCCCGCCCCGACGCTTTTTTTACCCCGTTCCTGTAGCAACGCATTGAGCGGAACGACAAAAAAGCCCCCCAGCACGCCAATCAGCATCAACAAGGCATAGGCTGGCAGCAGCTCGTGTTGCAGGGAGAAAATCAGTACCACCACGCCAATCAAAATCCCGGCTGGCATACAGCGTGACACGGTTTCCAGCGTAACTAACTTCGCTGCCGCACCTGCGCCAACCACGATACCAATCGCTACCATCGCGTTGAGATAGGTCGGCGTAGCGTTATCGGTAATACCCAGCGCCACCGGTACCCACAGCACCAACAGGAAACGCAGCGTGACACCCGCTCCCCAGAATAAACTGGTGCCCACCAGCGAAAAACGCGTTTCACCATTGCGCCATAGCGAGGTGCAGGCATTCAGGAAACTGCGGGTCATGCTGATGAGATTCCAGGACTGCCCCGGACGCGCCGCCGCCAGTTTGGGAATGTAGATATTGGCAACGACCGCGCCACCGTAGGCCAGTGCGCATGCGGCCAGGGCGACCAGGACATGCCAGTCAGCCAGTACACCACCGGCTACGGAACCGAGCAAAATCGCCGCTATGGTAGACGCTTCCATTAAACCGTTAGCTTTCACTAACTTACTACCCGTGGTTAATTCGCCGAGAATACCGTATTTCGCCGGTGAATAGGCTGCAGCACCAACACCCACCAGCGTATAGCCGAGAAACGGATTGATACCAAAGCAGATACTGGCTGCGCCCAGCAGCTTCAGGCCATTGGCAAACATCATCACCCGGCCTTTGGCGAAGCTATCCGCCACCTGTCCGACAAACGGCGCAAAAAGAATGTAAGCACCTACAAACACCATTTGCAGGATGGGCTGGCTCCACTCCGGATAGAACTGCGCTTTCAGTAACGCCAGAGTGGCAAATAGCAGCGCATTATCGCCAAACGCAGAGAGAAACTGCGCCACGATAACCGCTTTCATCCCCTTCGACCACAACGAAGTGTTAGTGTGCACTGACTCACTCATCGTGTTGTTCCGCTTCGTCTACCCAGCTTTTCAACGTGACAAAGTCAGGTTTGCCACTGCCAAGTAATGGCATCTGTTTCAGATAGCGAATATCGCGCGGTACAGCAAGCTCCGGCACGCCGTGCTCGCGGGCATACTGTTGCAACTTATCGCGCGTCAGTTCGTTATCTGTGGTGAAAAGCACCAGTGCCTCGCCTTTGCTGGCATCGCTCTTAATCGCAGTGGCATGGACTTTATCTGGCGAAACACCAAGTGCCAGTTGTTCCACCATTTCCAGCGACACCATTTCGCCTGCAATTTTGGCAAAGCGTTTTGCGCGGCCCTGAATCTGCACAAAACCCTGCTCGTCAAAACGCACAATATCGCCAGTGTCATACCAGCCGCGCTCCATTTCGCCGCGAACATTCTCAGCGGTAGGCACCTCGAGTACGCCAGGCTTCTCCACCCGCAGATAGCCGTTCATTATGTTCGGTCCTTTCAGTTGCAGGCGTCCGCCGTCTTCGATACCAGGAACCGCCAACAGGCGCGCATCCATTCCTGGTAGAATACGCCCTACCGTACCAGGTTTCGCCGCCATCGGTACGTTGATGGAAACGACTGGCGCGCACTCGGTCACACCGTAACCTTCAAGGATGCGCAGGCCAAATTTATCCTGCCAAAGCTGTTTGGTACTTTCTTGCAATTTCTCTGCGCCTGCCACCACATAGCGTAGACGATAGAAGTCATATGGGTTGGCGAAACGCGCGTAATGACCGAGGAAAGTCGAGGTGCCGAACAACACGGTGCAACTGCGGTCATACACCAGCTCCGGCACAATGCGGTAATGCAGCGGGCTTGGATAAAGGAACACTTCTGCACCTGTGAGCAGTGGCGTAAACAGGCCTACCGTCAGCCCAAAGGAGTGAAACAGCGGTAACGCCGACATAAAGCGATCGTTGGTAGTGAAGTCGGCAATCGTTTTAATCTGCTCGACGTTCGCCAGAATGCTTTTATGGCTATGGACCACGCCTTTTGGATGGCCTTCAGAGCCGGAGGTAAAGAGGATAAGCGCCTCTTCTTCTGGCTGTTGTTTTACCTGGGCCAGACGCGGCATCAACAGATGGGCAAAGATCCATATTTTGTCAGCAGTGGTGACATCTGCTTTTAAATCTTCCAGATAGACCCAGCGCACCTGAGTAAGTTGCTCTGGCAGATGCCAGAGTTTGCCTTTATCGAGAAACTGACGGGAAGTGAAGATGGTTTTGATTTCAGCCGCCGTAATAGCACTGGTCAACCCTTTTACCCCGGCGGTGTAGTTCATCATTGCGGGAATGCGGCGACGGGCGATGGCCCCAAAAATCACTGCCGCACTGATGCCTGCATTGGGCAGCATTAAGCCGATGCGTTCGCCTTCAACACTGTATTTTTCAAGGATGCGTCCAACAAACAGCGTTTTCGTAAGCAATTTGCGATAGGAGTCCGGGGTAAAGTTAACGTCTTCGACACATTTCTTCCCGGCTCCGAAGCGGTACATTGCGCTCAGTAAAGATTCGTACAGCGTTTCACGCGGGCGCACCGCCATACGCGCTTCCATCATTATTTGATGCAGCATTTCGCCAGCGATTTTGCGACGGTCACGGGCACGCGGCGCATCCGGCATCTCCACCTGCGTTGGTGGCAAAATATGCAGAGTAATTTGCGGAAACAAGCGACGTTTAACCAGACCTTTCAGGCGGCTGAAGTGCGTAAGTTCCGCCCCTTCAATACGCACAGGAATAACCGTTGCACCAGACTTCGCCGCGACAAAACCCGCGCCATCGTAGATTTTCATCAGCGAGCCAGTGGTGGTGATGCGTCCTTCAGGGAAAATCACCACCGGACGGCCCTGTTCCACCAGACGTACCAGATGTTTAATCGCCATAGGTTGCGTCGGGTCGAGAGGAACAAAGTCGATAAATGATTTCAGCCAACGCATATACCACTGTTGGCTTATTGAGGTGTAAACGGCAAATACCGGACGTACGGGTAAAAACAGTCCAAGCAAAATGCCATCAATAAAAGAGACGTGATTAGGCGTAATTAGAACGCGCTCGCCCTTCAGTGCCTGGGTGTCACCCGTAACGCGAACGCGATACAAAACACGGCACAAATTTCGAAAAAAGCTAAAAAGCATTCCAACTCCCTTTGCTCTGATTCAGTAAAAGCGAATGGAGGGAGATTACACGAGATAAAGAACGCGAGCGACAGTAAATTAGGTGCGAAAAAAAACCTGCGCATCCGCGCAGGTTGGTGCAAGAGACAGGGTACGAAGAGCGTACCGAATAATCTCACCAATCAATACCTCTGGGATCTTGATTGTGGTCTGCACGACGACTCTTCGCCAGCGATAAAACGCAAAGGAATGAAGGGAAATGCAACGAGGTGTGTAAATTGTCGGTTACTGTTACAGATTGATGACCGGCAAAAAAAAACCTGCGCATCTGCGCAGGCTGGTGTAATTCATGTGCTCAACCCGAAGTTGACTTCACCTATCAATACCTCTGGGACCACCACTTTAGCAACCTGAAGCCAAACGCAACCAGCGGTCAATCGCAACAGCGTTTCGCAAAGTGTAACCAAAGGTTTGCAATCTCTTTTTTTGTCTTATTTATTTGCGTTTGGCTCACATTCCCACGATGAAAACACGTCGCCACTTGAACCAACAGGTATTTTCCGTAACACTGACAGAATGTAAGCGTTTACCCACTAAGGTATTTTCATGGCGACCATAAAGGATGTAGCCCGACTGGCAGGCGTTTCAGTCGCCACCGTTTCCCGCGTCATTAATAATTCACCCAAAGCCAGCGAAGCCTCCCGGCTGGCTGTGCATAGTGCAATGGAGTCTCTTAGTTATCACCCGAACGCCAACGCCCGTGCGCTGGCGCAACAGACCACTGAAACGGTCGGTCTGGTCGTTGGTGATGTTTCCGATCCGTTTTTCGGTGCAATGGTGAAAGCGGTCGAGCAGGTGGCTTATCACACTGGTAATTTTTTATTGATTGGCAACGGTTACCACAACGAACAAAAAGAGCGTCAGGCCATTGAGCAACTGATCCGCCACCGCTGTGCTGCGCTGGTTGTCCATGCCAAAATGATCCCGGATGCCGATTTAGCCTCATTAATGAAACAAATGCCCGGTATGGTGCTGATCAACCGTATCCTGCCTGGCTTTGAAAACCGTTGTATTGCTCTGGACGATCGTTACGGTGCCTGGCTGGCAACGCGTCATTTAATTCAGCAAGGTCATACCCGCATTGGTTATCTGTGCTCTAACCACTCTATTTCTGACGCCGAAGATCGTCTGCAAGGGTATTACGATGCCCTTGCTGAAAGTGGTATTCCGGCCAATGACCGGCTAGTGACATTTGGCGAACCAGACGAAAGCGGCGGCGAACAGGCAATGACCGAGCTTTTGGGACGCGGAAGGAATTTCACTGCGGTAGCCTGTTATAACGATTCAATGGCGGCGGGTGCGATGGGCGTTCTCAATGATAATGGTATTGAAGTACCGGGTGAGATTTCGTTAATTGGCTTTGATGATGTGCTGGTGTCACGCTATGTGCGCCCGCGTCTGACCACCGTGCGTTACCCAATCGTGACGATGGCGACCCAGGCTGCCGAACTGGCTTTGGCGCTGGCTGATAATCGCCCTCTCCCGGAAATCACTAATGTCTTTAGTCCGACGCTGGTACGTCGCCATTCAGTGTCAACTCCGTCGCTGGAGGCAAGTCATCATGCAACCAGCGACTAACCGCAGTTAAAGCAATTCCAGCGCCAGTAATTCTTCAATGGTCTGGCGTCGGCGAATCAACCGCGCCTGACCATTATCAAACAGAACTTCTGGTAACAGCGGACGGCTATTGTAGTTGGATGACATTGATGCGCCATATGCCCCTGTATCATGCAGTACCAGATAATCACCTGCCTTCACTTCCGGCAAGGCGCGGGTTTCGACATTTCCCCCTTCCTGCTGGGTAAAGACATCGCCCGATTCACATAACGGTCCGGCGACGACGGTTTCCACCGTTGGTGCGTGTTCCAGAGAACGACCATCAGATGCCAGGGCACTGATATGGTGGTAACTACCGTACATTGCCGGGCGCATCAGATCGTTGAACCCGGCATCAACCAGCACAAAGTGGCGGCTACCCATTTGTTTGACGCTCCGCACTTGAGTAATTAATACGCCAGCCTGCGCTACCAGAAAGCGACCCGGTTCAATTTCCAGTTTCACAGGATGGCCCAAATGGCGGGCGATTTGCTCACGCGCGGCATTCCACAGACCATAATAATGTTCGGTATCAACCGCCTCTTCACCCTGTTGATAAGGAATAGAAAGCCCACCGCCCGCAGAAATAGCCTGTAAATCCTGACCGAATTCGAGGACCTGACGCACCATAGCACCACATACCTGTTCCAGATGGGCATAATCAACGCCAGAACCAATGTGCATGTGAATGCCGACCAGCTGCAAATGATGACGTTGTATCACGTCCAGTGCGGCGGGCAGATCGGTGTACCAGATACCGTGCTTGCTGTTTTCGCCACCGGTATTGGTTTTTTGGCTATGCCCGTGACCAAACCCCGGATTAACACGCAGCCATACCCGATGCCCTGGCGAAACCTGACCCAGTTGGTCGAGCATATCAACAGAACCCGCATTCACCGGAATTTGCAATTCACTGACGCGTTCAAGCGTCGCCTGATCGATAACATCTGCCGTAAAAACAATATCATCGGGGTGCGTTTGCGGATTGTAACCCGCCACCAGTGCACGCTCTATTTCGCCTAACGAGACGGAATCCACTTTTACGCCCTGCTCACGCATTAAGCGCAAAATATGAATATTGGAACAGGCTTTCTGTGCAAAGCGCACCACATCAAACTGTTTCAGCGCTGCAATCTGCCGACGAATAATTTGCGCATCGTAGACCCACACCGGGCAGCCAAATTCTGCGGGCAAACGCAGCAGATTTTCGGCGGTGAGGTCGGTATCGGTGCTGAACAGTGAATGTGGCATAACAAACTCCAGATAAGTGCTTTTTTATGATTACGCCACATCATAAAAAGAATAAAAAATATCGATTTATGTCGAGTCTATGCAAAAATGATATGGATTACCGGATTGCGAGAGAGCGCTAATGGCCGCCGTTAACTTACGTCATATTGAAATTTTTCATGCGGTAATGACCGCCGGAAGCCTGACTGAGGCGGCACACCTGCTACACACCTCACAGCCAACCGTCAGCCGCGAACTGGCGCGCTTTGAGAAGGTGATCGGGCTGAAATTGTTTGAGCGCATACGTGGACGATTACATCCTACCGTGCAAGGACTGCGTCTGTTTGAAGAAGTGCAACGATCCTGGTACGGACTGGATCGCATTGTCAGTGCCGCAGAAAGTCTGCGCGAGTTTCGCCAGGGAGAACTGTCTATTGCCTGCCTGCCGGTCTTTTCGCAATCTTTTTTACCGCAGCTCCTGCAACCCTTTCTGGCACGTTATCCCGATGTCAGCTTAAATATCGTGCCGCAGGAGTCACCGCTACTTGAAGAGTGGCTCTCGGCCCAGCGTCATGATTTAGGACTCACCGAGACACTCCATACGCCTGCGGGAACAGAACGTACCGAATTACTCTCTTTAGATGAAGTATGTGTGTTACCCCCGGATCATCCGCTGGCGGTAAAAAAGGTATTAACGCCGGATGATTTTCAGGGTGAGAACTACATCAGCCTTTCCCGTACTGACAGCTATCGCCAGTTGCTGGATCAATTGTTTACTGAGAATCAGGTTAAACGACGCATGATCGTAGAAACCCACAGCGCCGCATCAGTCTGCGCAATGGTACGGGCGGGGGTAGGTGTTTCGGTGGTTAACCCGCTCACCGCACTGGATTATGCGGCAAGCGGTTTAGTGGTACGGCGGTTCAGTATTGCGGTTCCGTTCACCGTCAGCCTGATCCGCCCCCTGCACCGCCCGTCATCAGCGCTGGTTCAGGCGTTTAGTGAGCATTTACAAGCGGGATTACCGAAACTGGTCACTTCTCTTGACGCTATTTTGTCGTCAGCTACGACAGCATAAAAGCGACAGCATCCTCGGCATGGATCGCCGCAGTATCAAACACAGGCAGAACACTGCGCTCTTCTGGCACCAGTAAACCAATTTCCGTACAGCCAAAAATGACACCCTGTGCGCCCTGTTCTGCAAGGCGAGCAATCACTTGCGCATAATAAGTGCGTGACGCTTCGGTAAATTGCCCCAGACACAGTTCTTCAAAAATAATCTGATTAATTTTCGCCCGTTCATCCGCTTCAGGAATGAGACAGTTGATGGAAAAATGTTCCGTCAGCCGCCCGCGATAAAAATCCTGTTCCATGGTGTAACGCGTACCCAGCAGCGCCACACGAGTCATTCCGGCCCCGGTAATTGCACGTCCGGTGGCATCCGCTATATGTAAGAAAGGCAGCGAGCAACGAGACTCAATGGCATCCGCCACTTTGTGCATCGTATTGGTACATAACACAATGCCTTCTGCGCCCGCCCGCTGTAAGCCAAGCGCCGCCTCAGCCAGAATATCCCCGGTTTTGTCCCACTCGCCGCGACGCTGGCACTCTTCTATTTCATGAAAATCGACGCTATGTAGCAGCACTTGCGCAGAGTGAAGCCCACCAAGCCGCTGTTTAATACCTTCATTAATCAGACGATAATAAGGAATAGTGGATTCCCAACTCATTCCTCCCAGCAAACCAATTGTTTTCATTCCTCTCTCCTGATGTGTGTTACCGCAACAAGGCTGAATAAGGAACGAGACAAACGCCTCAACGGCCAGGTGCCCAATCTCTATTAACGAAAAAAGGGCCGGATGTACAGCACATCCGGCCCGTGAAATCAGACGCCGATATTTCTCAACTTCTCACCAGCCATCAGTTTGCGTTCGATATGTTCCAGTGTGACATTCTTGGTTTCCGGAATGAGCCAGAAAGTGATGCCCACAAACGCAATGTTCAGCGCAGTGTAGAGCCAGAACGTACCTGCCGCACCAATGCTATCGAGCAGAGTCAGGAAGGTCGCGCCGATAATCATATTCGACACCCAGTTTGTCGTCGTCGAACAAGTGATGCCAAAATCGCGGCATTTCAGCGGCTGAATTTCAGAGCACAAGATCCACACCACTGGCGCGGCGCTCATCGCATAACCGGCAATACACATCATCGTCATGCCAACAGAGAGCCAGGACAAGCCACTGGAAGCCGTACCGTTATCAAACTGCATCAGGCAATAGCCCAGCACCAGAGTGCCTAACGCCATCACGCTGAAACCAATTTTCAGAGCCGGTTTACGCCCTGCTTTATCTACCGTAAAGACCGCAATGAAGGTGGCGAACATAAAGGTCAGCCCTACGACCAGAGTCGCAATCATCTGTTGTTCTGTGGTCGTAAAACCCGCCATTTTGAAGATACGCGGCGCGTAGTACATGATGATGTTCATACCGGTAAACTGCTGCATCGCCTGCAACAACATACCGAGAAACACAGCACGACGGACGTTACGGTTGATCTTAAACAGTGCCCAACCGCCCTGTTTTAACTTCAGGCTTTCACGAATTTCGTTGAGTTCTTCTCGCGCTTTTTCCGACGTATCGCGCAGCATACGCAACACTTCTTCCGCCTCAATATGACGCCCCTTTTCCGCCAGCCAGCGCGGGCTATTTGGCAGGAAGACCACCAGAATAATCAGCAGGACTGCTGGTAAAGCAAGAACCCCCAACATTGCGCGCCAGTTACCGCTATAACTGAACGCTGTATCGGATAAAAACGCCAGCACGATGCCGAGTGTGACCATCAACTGGTACATACTGATCATCTTACCGCGAACGTTTTCACTTGCCATTTCAGAAAGATACAGAGGAGCGGTGTAAGACGCGATCCCGACAGCAATGCCCAGCACCACACGAGCGGCGATTAACATCTCTACGCTGGTCGCAAAAGCGGACCCTATCGAACCGAGCACAAAAAGGATAGCCCCCGCCATCAGGCTGTATTTACGCCCCAGGCGGAACGACAACCACCCATTAAACAGCGCACCAATTGCTGCGCCGAGCATCATGCTACTGACCACCCATTCCTGCAAACGGCTGGTCAGCACAAAGTGATCGGTAATGAACGGCAAGGCTCCGGCGATTACGCCGATATCAAGACCAAATAACAATCCTGCGACCGCAGCAGCTACCGAAACAAACATATTCATACGCCGCGTATCCCGCAAAGAACGTGGCGTTAAAGCAGATTCCGTATTGATAGTAACCATTTTTTCCTGCCAGCAGAGAGTAAGACATAGTGAAAAAATACGTGAACAATTCACACAGGTGTCAGGTCGGAAATAGCATAAATATGGATTAAATTGCTGCGACATGTCGTTATGTGATGGATATTCCAATTTTCAAATTAAGTTGAATTATTGAGATTATTATTAACCAACTAATTTTAAAGCAGATAAAATTCATAAAGTTCACTAATTGATAATTGATATGGATTATTTCATAACCATGATATGGATTATGATGATCTACAGGTATAAAAAACCCTGCCATGCGGCAGGGTCATAAAAGTAAGAAGAATGGATTAACGAGCCAGCCAACCGCCATCCACGGCAATGGTATAACCATTCACATAATCTGAAGCACTGGAGGCAAGAAACACTACCGGCCCCATCAGGTCACTCGGCAGTCCCCAACGGCCAGCTGGAATGCGGTCGAGAATTTCCGCGCTACGTTGTTCATCTGCCCGTAGTTGTTGAGTATTGTTGGTCGCCATGTAACCCGGAGCTATCGCATTAACATTAATGTTGTGTTTAGCCCATTCATTCGCCATCAATCGCGTCACGCCCATCACGCCGCTTTTTGATGCGGTATAAGAAGGCACACGGATCCCGCCCTGGAAGGAGAGCATTGACGCGACATTGATAATCTTGCCGCCATTGCCTTGTGCGATAAAGTGTTTCGCCGCTGCCTGAGACATGAAGAATACGCTCTTGATATTCAGGTTCATGACATCGTCCCAGTCTTTTTCGCTGAACTCGAGAGCATCTTCGCGCCGAATCAATCCGGCGTTATTCACCAGGATATCAATATGACCAAACTCAGCTACCGCGCGATCCAGCAGTCCAGGAATACCATCAATCTTTCGCAGATCGGCGGTCAGGCTTAAAAAACGACGCCCCAGCGCCGTGACCTGCTTGATGGTTTCAGTCGGTTCAACGATGTTAATGCCAACAATGTCACAGCCCGCTTGCGCCAGCCCCAACGCCATCCCCTGACCCAGTCCAGTATCACAACCAGTGACGACCGCAACTTTACCTTCGAGAGAAAATGCACTTAAAATCATAACAATACCTTATTCGTTTATGCCCACAACTAGCGCAAATCTTTAACGGCCACATGGTCCATATCATCAAAGACCTGGTTTTCACCGACCATGCCCCAGATAAAGGTATAAGCTTTGGTTCCGACACCGGAATGGATCGACCAGCTCGGGGAGATCACCGCCTGCTCGTTATGCATCACAATATGACGCGTTTCTTGCGGCTGCCCCATCATGTGGAAAACGCAGGCGTCATCATCCATATTGAAATAGAAATAAACTTCCATCCGGCGCTCGTGGGTGTGACACGGCATGGTGTTCCACAAGTTACCCGGAGCCAGCTCCGTCAGCCCCATACTCAATTGGCAGGTTTCCAGCACATCCGGGACAAAATATTTGTTAATCGTGCGACGGTTGCTGGTGAGGTTATCGCCTAACGTGACTGGAGATACTTCGTCCGGTGTGACTTTTTTGGTGGGATACGTCGTATGCGCAGGTGCGCAATTGTAATAAAACTTCGCCGGAGTAGCGGTATCAATACTGGCAAAGACAACTTCTTTTGCGCCTTTACCAACATACAGGGCTTCGCGGTGACCGATTTCATAGCATTGACCATCGACGGTAATCGTACCGGCACCGCCAATATTGATAACACCTAGCTCGCGACGTTCCAGGAAATAGCTTACCCCGAGTTGTTTACCAACTTCCCCGCCAACGGAAACCGTTTTAGTTACCGGCATAATGCCGCCAACAATAATACGGTCAATGTGGCTGTAAACCATGGTGTACTCATCGGCGACAAATACCTTTTCAACCAAAAATTCATTGCGCAACCCCTGGGTATCCAGCGTTTTTGCATGCGCACTGTGGATACTCTGTCTTACGTCCACATCAACCTCCGATAATCAGTGAAGCGTGAAAATAGAAAACGATAGTGAAACGCTGTTTCGTTTTCTCTATAAGGGGATGATATGCCCACAGGATAGGGTTTTCAATTAAAAATAAAACAATGTTTCATTTTTAAGGTAAGGACTGAAAAAAGTGCAGTGTCGATCACGAATATGTCATGAGAATGGAAAAATCAGGGAGCCCTGAAAATGTATGTCGACTCGCCAGCCACCATTATTCAACAGATTAATGACGGCTGATATTTATCGGTAAGGAGGAAATGCAGAGCTATTCGTCACGTTCAATGGTCAATGCCACGCCCTGGCCCCCGCCGATACAAAGCGTAGCCAGTCCTTTGCGGGCATTACGTTTCACCATTTCATGAACCAGAGAAACCAGGATTCGGCAACCGGACGCGCCTATTGGGTGACCGAGCGCGATCGCGCCACCATTAACATTGACCCGACGCTCATCCCATTCAAGCATCTTGCCAACCGAAAGCGCCTGAGCAGCAAACGCTTCATTAGCCTCAATAAGATCGACATCAGCCAACTGCCAGCCGACACGTTCCAGGCAACGGCGTGTCGCATACACCGGCGCAATGCCCATTAATGCCGGATCTACACCAACGCTGGCAAATGCGCGAATGCGGGCAAGCACGGGTAAATTCAACGCTCGCGCTTTGGCTTCGCTCATCATCATTACCGCAGCTGCGCCATCGTTTATGGATGATGCATTACCCGCTGTCACAGAACCGAGACTATCAAATGAAGGATTTAAACGGGCCAAGCCTTCTGCACTGGCGTCAGTGCGTGGCTGTTCATCGGTATCAACAACCAACGCCTGACCGTTACTTTGGGTCATTACCGGGACGATTTCATCTTTAAATCGTCCGGCGTCAATCGCCGCTCGCGCTTTTTGTTGCGAGCTAAGTGCGTAAGCATCCTGCAACTGACGGCTGATGCCATATTCGCGAGCCAGATTTTCGGCGGTGACACCAATATGATAATCATTGAAGGCATCCCACAAGCCGTCATGCACCAGACTATCAACCAACTGGCTATTGCCAAGCTGTGCACCGGTGCGGCTATCTGTAAGAACGTGTGGTGCGCGGCTCATGTTTTCCTGGCCACCGGCGATGACAATATCCGCCTCGCCACACTGGATCGCCTGAGTAGCCAGATGCAGTGCTTTAAGCCCGGAACCGCAAACGTCATTAATCGTGATTGCAGAAACGCTGTTAGGAAGACCACCTTTAATAGCCGATTGCCTTGCCGGATTCTGCCCTGCTCCTGCAGTCAACACCTGACCAAGAATCACTTCATCCACCGCATATGCAGAAACACCGGTACGTTCTATTAACGCTTTCACGACCAGGCTGCCAAGTTCCACGGCGGAATGACCCGCTAACGCACCACGAAAACAGCCGATAGGTGTCCGTAACGCCCCGACAATCACAACGTCTTTCATCACAACCTCGCACCAATTAACAGTGCAATAGTAAATGATTGTTAATTACAGTTATCTTAATTGTTTAAAAAAAGTGATTTTTATCACAAAGGAAATACGCCTGACCAGCAGTCAGAGACATAACTGGCACGTAAGGTTTGCAACCACTAACCCACCAATAGAGAGGTAGAAAGGGCGTTAATCTCCCATACTTAACCTGGTTTATGGTAAATTGCCCTCCATTTTGTTTAATTTGTAGATGATACGTTCAGATAATGTCTAATATTTGGTCAAAAGAAGAAACTCTGTGGAGTTTCGCGCTCTACGGCACAGCCGTTGGTGCAGGCACGCTCTTCCTTCCTATTCAGTTAGGTTCGGCAGGGGCTGTGGTCCTGTTTATTACTGCTCTGGTCGCCTGGCCTTTAACATATTGGCCACATAAAGCCTTATGCCAATTCATCCTCTCATCAAAAACATCAGCAGGTGAAGGGATAACGGGCGCGGTAACACACTACTATGGCAAGAAGATTGGTAATCTGATTACCACGCTGTACTTCATCGCCTTTTTTGTCGTCGTGTTGATATATGCCGTGGCAATTACCAACTCACTTACGGAACAGCTGGCAAAGCATATGGTTATTGATCTTCGCATCCGTATGTTGGTGAGTCTGGGTGTTGTATTAATCCTGAATCTCATTTTTCTGATGGGACGCCATGCCACTATTCGGGTAATGGGATTTTTGGTATTCCCATTGATTGCCTATTTCTTATTTCTATCTATTTACCTGGTCGGTAGTTGGCAACCTGATCTATTAACTACCCAGGTAGAGTTCAATCAGAATACCCTTCACCAGATATGGATATCGATTCCCGTGATGGTTTTCGCTTTTAGCCATACGCCCATTATTTCTACGTTTGCCATAGACAGACGTGAAAAATATGGCGAACATGCTATGGATAAATGCAAAAAAATTATGAAAGTCGCTTATCTCATCATCTGCATAAGTGTATTGTTCTTTGTCTTTAGCTGCCTGCTTTCTATTCCACCTTCGTATATTGAAGCGGCTAAAGAAGAAGGGGTTACCATTTTATCGGCACTTTCTATGCTGCCGAACGCCCCAGCATGGTTGTCAATTTCCGGGATTATTGTCGCAGTAGTTGCGATGTCGAAATCATTCCTGGGTACGTACTTTGGCGTTATTGAAGGTGCCACGGAGGTCGTCAAAACAACACTACAGCAGGTTGGTGTAAAGAAAAGTCGTGCATTTAACCGCGCACTATCAATTATGTTGGTATCGCTCATTACCTTCTTTGTTTGTTGCATTAACCCGAACGCGATTTCGATGATTTACGCGATCAGCGGCCCGCTCATTGCCATGATACTTTTCATCATGCCTACGCTGTCAACATATCTCATCCCGGCGCTTAAACCCTGGCGTTCCATCGGAAATCTGATTACGCTGATCGTGGGTATCCTGTGCGTATCGGTAATGTTCTTTAGCTAATATCCGTTGTGAATGGTTCAAAATTGCTACAATTTTGAACCATTCCAGTTTTCATAATGTTCATTTGTTATTATTCCGCTCTATCACTTCTCTCGTCATATCGTAGTATTATCAGTTAGTTAAACACACAAAGAGATCTGAACATCTTAAATAAGACTATTTAAGATGCATAACTTAGATTCGCAAGATATCTTCTGGTCATTCAAAAACAATTTGCGATATAGATATTCTTATACCATGAGATAGTTATCTGAACCGTTCTCAACCATGCAAGATTAAATCAGTGAAACATAATCATATTTGATAACGAGAAATGCATTTTTAAATGCCTTACTCAGAATTATAGCAAATACAGATTAATCGCAATTTTTCCCAGCAAAATTACAAAATCATGGTGTATTGACATCATCAATAACCAATGAAATTATGCAATTATATACGGATAGGGAGGTTCTTAACATGGGGCTTTGTAGTCGTTATAAAAGTCTTACATGCAATAGTTGCTCAATGCATTGCCAAATAATGCCAGAAGAGTCACCGCGTTTGCAGTATTGCGCAAACTCGTGTTTTTGTATGTGGCCCGAAGAAAGTTCATATTTTAATCGTGGTGTGGTGGAAGGTATCTTAACAAAAAACCACAATGCGAGATTAAGCGGATATATTTTTGTCGATTTTTCAGTAAGTTTTTTACGTCTATTCCTTGAAAAAGACTGGATTGACTATCTTGCAAGTACTGACATGGGGATTGTTTTAGTCAGCGACCGCAATATGCAATCGTTAGCTAACTACTGGCGAAAACACAACTCTGCAATATCTGCTGTCATATATAATGATGATGGTCTTGATGTTGCCAATGAAAAGATCAGACAACTATTTATTGGTCGCTATTTATCATTTACCAGAGGGAACACATTAACTCAGATGGAATTCACCATAATGGGGTATATGGTTTCTGGTTATAATCCATATCAGATTGCTGAAGTTCTGGATATGGATATCCGTAGCATCTACGCGTACAAGCAACGAATCGAAAAGAGAATGGGTGGTAAAATAAACGAGTTATTTATTCGTTCACATTCGGTCCAACATTGATACTCAACAATCTGCCAGAATCATACTCTGCTTATACGGGCATCTATTGAAATGCCCGTATTTTATAAATAAGCAGTAACCCCAAGAGTAAACAACATGGTATTTAAAACCATCACACGAAAAATTCAGAAGCATTACGAAATATGAATTTACAAACAATAGTGGCGTAAATGTTAATCATGTTAATTTACGTAAAGTTTTACGTTGCGACATTAAAGCCTCATTTCAATCATTATGATAAATATAAAATTAATATATATTTATGCCGTAAATACCAATATACTTAGCAAACTATGTGATTTCCATTTCGATTGATTTAGTGTCTATTGACGTATGTACTGGATTATTAACGATAATATCGAGTTCTGGCCTGAGCACCGAAAATTAATATCGGTACATAACGCCGATCTTAACGTCGTTCTGACAACGCCAGCCAGTCGTTGTTTATCACTTCTACTTGAAGCTTTTCCTGATGTGGTTGCACAACAAGATTTTTTCACCAGAGTCTGGGAAGAAGAAGGTATGCGTGTGCCAACTAACACGTTATATCAGAACATATCCATTATCAGACGCGGATTTCGCGCTGTTGGTGATACCACCCACTCGCTTATTGCAACCGTGCCGAGAAGAGGATTCAAGATTCATAATGACATTAACATACAAAATCATGCAATAAACTCTTCAACAGACGCACATACACACAATACCCCACCTGCCGTAAAAGGTAATGCGGGGTACAAAGAGAGCATTGGTAGCGCAAACAATTTCAATAACAAAATCCTCAAACATATAAAAAGTTATCTAATTATGTTGAGCATATTTGCTATAGGCGTATATTCTGCACATTGGCTATGGAATAATAATCAACCGAAGCCATTCTTCAAGGATTACAAGACTGTTGCGGAAATTAATGGCTGCCATTTTAATGTGACAGAAGATACAATTGATGGGTTGAAAGAGTTCGATAAATATAAGACACGGATACTGGATTCGGGGATTAACTGTAAAAAATATCCGTGGTTATACTTCCCTCTTGCAAAATCCTCACCAAGGATGATTGTTATGGCATGCAATAAAAATTATAACCAACATGAAGTGGCAGGCTGTTTAACCCTGTCTTACCGTGAGGTTAATCGTGATTGATTATAAAAAAAACTTATTATTTATTTTAGTTTTCATCAGTGGGTTTATTCTCTTCATTGTTTACTCTTATACTGCAGAAAAAATGATATATAATGAAACATGCACTGCAAATTGGGTAATTTTTAATGACAAGGGGCGAGCAAATCTTACCATCGACTTTATGTATAACCAAAAAAATAAAACAGGAACTGTTGCGTTGAGCGGAACCTGGCAACAAGGCAACAGAGAAAGTAAATCAATACGGCGAAATATTGAATACACATGGATTGAAAACTATGACACAGCCCATTTAACATCAAAGAAAGTTAATAAATTTGAGATCATGGATCAAGTCGATGATGATAGACTTGCAGAACTTATTCCTGATTTTTATGTCTTTCCAGAAAAAAGTGTAAGCTATAATATACTAAAGCAAGGTAAGCATGCTTTTATTTTGAGTATTGGTAACAGAGCAATCATGCATTGTGCAAGGTAAACTTAAATAGATAACAAAAAGATGGAACCTCGTTAATCATAAAACAATAAAATTAAATATGCTTGTAGTATATGCCAGTATAAAGCATCAAAGTTTTGATCAACATCTTTCATTTTAGACATCACCTTGCAATGTAAAATATCATGTATCAACAACATCTGGTGCAAATCCATGAGTCGAACTCAACATTCATCTTAGCTCTATTATTATTCCTTCGTACAGTCGATGTAAACAATACAGAAAGAGGATTATTAAGAACCAGTTTACTTAGTGAATCAATAGAGGAAAGGACTAACGTTTCTTTAAAAGAATTGATTTCATCATCTGTTAAACTAAACTCATCATTGACAGATCGTGAGATATAACTGTTTTTAACTTTACTCTTTACGTTGACTTTACTGACAGAATTAACATTCACATATCTTGAATTTAGTGCCCATGATGTTGTTTGCGTGAGAACCTTCTCAGCATTAAGGAATTTTTTTAACGGAATCCTTGGTTTCTTTTTCGAGTCCGAATTTACAATATCATGCATATAGACCATTTCATGAATCTGCGAAAACTCAATGTCCATTATATACCTCACATTTTTACCGTGACTCGATGTTACTGTTCAATAATCACCTTCCATCAATACTAAATTTAATACCCCTAATGTGCCGATAACAAATATAGTCATTCTACGTAACGTCTCCATAAGGTGATAACCTTGATCAAATGAATTTCAAAAATAATAAAAGGAAATCTTTTGAGATGTTTGTCACGAATAAAGCTATTTATGTTACCAATATCATTTCGAGTGTGCACACTATCTATCTGTTTTTTCAGGATATAAAAAACAACATGTAAGTTATGTAAATTGCCGATGCTACTAAGTAACATTATGGTAAAAAAAGTAAAAATGAGCGATTTTTGATAGAATAAAGCATTAGAAAAGGTGATATTTGACATTATCAGAAGCTGCGAATTCGGATTTTGCTCTAATCAAATGAGAGAAATGTAAAATGAAGCCACGAAATATTAATAATAGCCTACCACTGCAACCATTAGTTCCTGATCAAGAGAACAAAAATAAGAAAAACGAAGAGAAATTCGTGAATCCAGTTAAAATTACGATGAGGTCTGGTTTAAATTATATTGAACAAGAATCTCTTGGAGGAAAATATCTAACACATGATTTGTCAATAAAGATAGCGGATATTTCTGAAGAAATAATTCAGCAAGCAATATTATCTGCTATGAGCATATATAAATTTCCGATAACAGATGATTTAATGAGTATGGCTACAAATGAACTCATAAAACTGGCCAAAATAGAGAATAATTTAGACCTGAATAAATTCTCTACTATATGCACCGACGTACTATCCCCCCTCGTCATCAGACATAATAAAGAAAAAAAACCAGACGACTTACTACCCTTCGCAAAAATCCCCTTTTTAATTTTCATCGAAAAAATGGAAATTGATAATATGAATCAAGGTCATGCATATTAAGGCATTTATGAAATATCGTAAATAAGATAACTAATAAGGTGAATATTAGAAAACAACTAATGACATTATTGGTTTATAGTGGTCAATATTTTTACTAATAATGAACCAATATACCCATAAGCAATGCAAGCTTAAAACTCATAATTCAAAAAAGATAAATACAAAAAAATTAATGAGTCAATCAATAATAATTTAGCATCACGAAACACATCACAGAGGAATATTATGAGCACAGATACACTTGAAATATTCAATAACAGTGATGAATGGGCAAGTCAACTAAAACACGCATTATCGCAAGGAGAAAATCTGGCATTACTACATGGATTGACTCCTGATATCCTTGATAGAATATATGCATATGCATTCGACTACCATGAAAAAGGTAACATAACGGACGCAGAAATTTATTATAAATTTCTGTGCATTTATGCGTTCGAAAATCATGAATATCTAAAAGGTTTTGCATCAGTATGCCAGTCAAAAAAGAAATATCAACAAGCATATGACCTTTACAAACTAAGTTACAATTACTCCCCGTATGATGACTATTCAGTTATTTATCGTATGGGTCAATGTCAAATTGGGGCTAAAAATATCGATAACGCAATGCAATGTTTCTATCATATTATTAACAATTGTGAGGATGAAAGTGTTAAGAGCAAAGCGCAGGCATATATTGAACTCTTAACTGATAATTCAGAAGATAATGGCTAAGCATTACAATCATTTGGTTAAAATTGCTGGTTATAGTGCAGTTAACCACTATGACCAGCTTCTCTTATGTTTTCTTAAATCAACATCTTAAAACAGTTAAGAACACACTATAAATTATTATTTTTCAACGCGTTAGAGAACAATCTATTTTATCAAAATTGAATAAGGCTATTTCAGATTACATCACTGAATTCCTAAGATAAATTAGTGAACACAACCATAGATATGTCGAATGTAAACTCCTATAGCATTAATGACACATAAATATGAATAGCCACTATTTCTATTGCTAATGCAGGATGCAAGAAACCAATTTTTTCATAGAGGTTAACTAATGGACTTAGAAAATAAATTCTCATATCATTTTCTTGAGGGATTAACGCTCACGGAAGATGGAATTCTTACTCAAGGAAATGAGCAAATTTATATTCCACCGAAAGAGTTAGGAGTATTGATCGTATTACTTGAATCCGCTGGTCATGTTGTCCTGAAAGATATGATCATCGAATCAGTATGGAAAAATATTATTGTAAGTGACGAGTCCCTGACAAGATGTATCTATTCTTTGCGCTGCATTTTTGAAAAAATTGGCTATGATCGTTGCATAGAAACAATCTACCGGAAAGGTTATCGTTTCAGTGGACAGGTTTTCAAAACTAGAATAAATGAAGATAACACTTCAGACTATTCCATAGCTATATTTCCTTTCACCACTTCATTGAATACCCTGGATCCATTAATACTTAATCAGGAATTAGTGCAAAACATTTCAAATAAAAAAATCGAGGGCCTTTATACCTATCCGATGGCTGCGACAAATTTTTGTAATGATCACATATCGCAAAATTCATTTTTGAGAAGATTCAAGCCAGATTATTTCGTTACAGGAAGAATAAACCAGAATAACGCAGTGAAAACTTTATATATTGAACTGATCGACGCTAAAAATCTTTTCCTCATCGCCAGTAATCATCTTCCTGTTGATGAACTACATAACACATCACAATTTATTATAGATAATATCCTTCAAACGGTACATAATCCAGAGCGTTCTGTAAGATTAGCTAAACCGGATCAAGGTTACAAGAATCATTATTTATCAGATGAACTGTTGGCTGGTAAGAAAGAACTTTACGAGTTTACTCCTGAAAGCATTTACAGGGCTATGACTATATTTGATGGATTACAAAATAAAAGTGATATACAGACGCTAAAAACAGAATGTTATTGTCTGCTAGCGGAATGCCATATGTCTTTGGCACTTCATGGAAAATATGAACTTGAACTTGCTGCTCAAAAAGCATTAGAGCTTTTACATTATGTATCAGACATAACCAATGTCGATGGAAAAATTTTAGCTATTATGGGACTGATAACTGGCCTGTCTGGACAAGCAAAAGTATCTCATATCTTATTTGAACAGGCTAAGATAAACACAACTGATATAGCCTCTCTCTACTACTATAGAGCACTTGTCAACTTTCATAATGAAAGAATTGAAGAGGCAAGGATTTGTATAGACAAATCACTACAACTCGAACCCAGAAGACGAAAAGCAGTTGTGATAAAAGAGTGTGTAGATATGTATGTGCCTAACCCGCTCAAAAGCAACATGAAACGCTACTATAAAGAAACTTCGAGTGAAAGCCATCGAGTTATAATTGACAACATTTTGAAACTAAAGCAACTGACGAGAATTTGTATGCGATAAATCTTTATTGTCGCAATTTTATTGTTTAGATGTATGCAGCTAGTTATTTAAACAGCAGAGATGAAAATATCTAAGATATTTACCTTATTGCAATATATATCAAATACTCTAGATTAAAAAGTATTGTGTATAGGCTATTGGCCTGGACAAATAAAAAGGGAACTTTATGACTAATCCAATCAATATGAATAATTTTTCTCAAAGTTTAAATATAGCAACTGCAACGGGTGAAGAAGTAGTTTCATTAGTTAAACACATCACCACCAGTGCTACTGATACAGATCAAATACAAGCATTTATAGTTTCAACATGGATGGCATCTTTTCAAAATGATATGTATTCGAAAGATAATCCTATCTCTCCTTACTATGAACTGGAGTGGTAGACAATTGACCACTTAAATGTTTAACGAGATACTGATTATATTAGTATCTCGTTCCTTTCCTTCAATCCTACACATAAAAATATATGCGCTTACCCAAAGTTAAAATCTTATCCATCTTCATGTTTTCTGTATTAATTACAAAAATGTCTTTCGCCAGTAGCGCTTGCTTTAATGAAGCAGGATCAATTTTCAGAATCGAACCAAATTTGATCAAAGCTATCGCTCTTGTTGAAAGTAATTTAAAAAATGATAGCATCGGCAAGAATAGGGATAAGAAAAACAATATAAATAGTTTTGATTATGGTTTAATGCAGATAAACCAGATGCACATTCCCATGTTAAAAAAACGTGGAATAATAAAAGATGAACGAGATTTGTTAGATAACCCCTGTCTGAACATTAAAATAGGGACCGAGATTTTATATAATCATTTTTCACGTTGTGGGGTAACGTGGCAATGTCTGGGGACTTATAACGCGGGTTTTGCAATGGAAAACAAAAAAAAGAGGCTGCAATATGCAAAAAAAATATATGTTGTATATACCAGACTTAATGAAATAGACAAGCGTAAGGCTTTAGCAAAATGAGCCTAAAGCCTCTTTTTTTATATAGTGCAAACACCCATACGTAAAGCTGTTTTGATCAACTCGATACCACTGTGAACATCTAATTTCTTCATGATATTGAGTCTATGAGTTTCGACTGTTTTCCTGCTTAACTGCAAGAAATTAGCGATTTCTTTGTTTGTTTTTCCATCAGCTATGAGTTGTAGTATTTCAGACTCACGATTTGTTAGTTGATTATCAGAGGAATATCTTGAAGATATTTTTTCACAATCCATATGTACACTATCAAAATAAGTGTAACCATTACTAATCGAATCAATAGCGCGATTTAGTTTCGCCGGGTGACTGGTTTTCCATACGCATCCTTTCGCACCGGCTTCAAGCAATTTTATTGAATCAATATACGGCATTTTTGCTACAAATGTAATAATATGAGCATCTATTTTATGCGATTTAACCCATTTTATGAGTTCGGACCCCATCATTCCACCTGCAAATTCTCCTAAAATAAATATTTGGGCTGCAGATTTGTTACACTCCGCTATAGCTTTCTTCAGATCTTTATAGCCCCCAACAACCTCATATAAATCGGGATAATGTCCGAGAAATCCAATTATCCCATCAATCATAAACGGCTGCTGATCTGAAACTACAATTTTAATCTTTCCCATATATTCATCCTGAGTGTAAATGCTATAACGCATTCATTTATAATCATCCCTTCCATTATTATTATAAGCAAAATCCAAAGAATACATTGATGAAATAATAATGAAATATAATTAAAAATAAAATTTTTGTGTAAGCAAAATAAGACCAGTGTTGAAAAATTATTAGGCGTTTAAAATATTAGAATTAGATTATATTCAAGTCATTAAACCGGAGACAGTGATCTATAAGTCCTCTGGGTTCGTCAAATCAGAATTATTCATAGCCAAAGAATCTATTTCACACATTCTTTCAACTAAATAATGTCTGGCATGTTCACAGATTTCATTGACCTTATCAGGGGAAAAACAGTGATTGCTAATTAAATATTGCTCACAATTATCCACAAATTCCTGCGGACTAAATTCAGCAATAAATTGATCTGTAAAAAAAATAAAACGTTTGTCATCATGATATGAAATATGGACATTCCATATTGACTTGTCGACAAAATATGACTCTACTTCAATAGACTTATCTTTGAAACTGTTAGGTATATAGAGATTTAAAGGGCCTGATATTGAAGGTAATTTTGTTACCCAACTTTCAAAAATTTTGATAAATACTTCAACTTCCTCTGAAGATTTTAACAATATGCTCTTCAGATCGTTTATCATGTTTATTCTGTTTTTTTCTAATTCTGAGCTCAGCAAACTTATCAAGGGTATAAAATTATCCATCACATCAATAATGCCTTTCGCATAGCCATCATAATAACCTTGAATAACTTTTTCTTCTCTCTTTTCCTCAATACTCTGAATTTTTGCGGTGGTTTCAAGAAGGATCTGTTCTTTTAGAGAGACTATTTCTTTCAATCCATCAGAAATTATTCTTTTAATCACAACACCATTTGCAGGAGAGTTTATCAAGCTCATCTCTATTTTTTTTCGCATAAAATGTAATTCTCTCCAAAAGAGTAGACGCAAGTGGTAACGGCAATTGTATGTGGTCAACAAAATCAGGAAATAATAAATTAAATCGTTGCTGCATTGCCAACGGTTGTTGCCTTACATAGGGCAACAACGTTGAAAAACCACATGTGATGATATTCTGATAGTTAACGATGCCAGGTTTATATCGTGCCTTTTCATTTATTTCCATCGGTATCGCTGATAAATAATTCCTTAGCACATCAGGAACCTTGTAAAAAAATCCCCGTTCTGCAAACCTTTCTCGATAAAAGTGACAACCACTGAGTAAACAGATCAATGGAAATAATTTCCAATTGTTTATGTAGTAAATAAGTGAACTATTCAGACTGAAATGCTCAACTGAAAGATTGTACTGTAGGAGTATCATTTCATTGGTAATAGATCTAAGTACCGGATTGCTAATACGTGCATTATTCAAACTTACTCGTTGAGGATGAATATAACTAATTGGATCATATATAATCTTTCTTAGGGCAAGATTCATAACGTTCTCATATGTCTACTTATTTTTTAACCTGATTAAATTAGTTAGAATAGCCCTGTACTTCCATAACAGCCAGCAAGTCGCAATGGACATTAATGCAAGTAAGATAGAAACCGGCATAGTCTTATCATAAGCAAAAACAGGTTCGTTAATTTCATATGTTGGTGCTTGTTCAATAATATCTCTTCGTTTTGACAATACGACTGAAATATTCTCATATTGTACGCTTGCAAAGCTATTAACAATAAATCTCTTAATGTCATTTATTTTTATTTCTGGATTGATATCTTTTTCATATACAGCGAGTACAGAAATATGAATTGGTAAAGCAGTTTTGCCACTATCACCTGTATCAACATCGTAACTAACATGTACTCTTGAAGAAACAATGCCATCCATAATTTTGAGAGATTGCTCTAAACGCTGTTCAATAGCAGAATACAATCTTGCTTTTTCCGCTCGTGGAGAGGAAACGAGTGCATCTGCAGGGAACATCTGCGATATTTGAATATCAGGCTTACCCGGGAGATTGTAGATTTTTAGCCAATCCACCGCAGAAGCAAAATCCGTTGGTTCTACATAGATTGAAAATCCAGTTTTGCCTTGATCCTTCTTCTCAGCATTAATATTATGTCTTTGTAAAACAGCAAGGACATCATTAGCTTGCTGTTGATCAAGATGGTTCAGTAATTCCTGCTGCTTGCAACCGCACAACAGCAGGATAAACAAGAATAATGATATATATTTCATGAGCGAGTCAACGTCTCAACTGCAGCGACAATTTTTCTTGCTAATGTTCCCACCAATGAAACCTCGACATTATAATTAAGCACATGATCCTGCAAGACTAATAATTTTTCAGGTGTTAACCCCTTTTTATCAGACCTTAATGCTTGTAACGCATTTTGCTGCCAATTTTCAGTTTGTACCGCATAGTTAGCAAAAGCGGAGATCATTTTATCATCCGGGTTATCAAGATTGAGAACCCGGTCATTTAAATCAATAACTTTCGCTTGCTGTATTTCATGAGCAGTTGATTGCTCAGCTCTATCAATAGGTGGCATATTGCTTACTGACATAATAAAATCCTTATCCAGTTTAGCGGAAGTTTTGTATGATTGCCGAATCAAGATCTTTATACGCTTTTACAACGTTAGATTGCGCATTTCGATATAATGTATACTCAGCTAATGCACTCTGATATTCGGCAAGGAATTTCGGGTCGGAAGGATTGGTTGCTAAATCCTCCAACGCCTTTTCAACTTGTTGGTTAAGATCATCAACGCCCTGATCAAATTGTTTGCTGATATCCATAATATAACCATTCCAATCTGCCATAAGTCCTCCTCAATTATTCCTGAAATGTCCACTTGCTACCTTGAGACTTCTCGAATCGGTTATCTCCGTAGCTAAATGAACTATTATTTGTGTCCTGATTTTTCAAATTCACATTAAATCTTACATATTGTTTACCCCATTGTTTATAATATTCGTCAACATAATTATTAATTTTATTTAATTCACTGTCGCTTAACGTACCAATGATATTGAAATATACATTGTTAGCTGTTTTATATTTTTCATAAGAAAGACCTATTGCCGACAATGTTTCAATTGCCTGACTTTCCAATACATTATCATCTAATACCGCAATACTTATATTGCTGGCATATGGCATAGTTTGCAGTAATCCTTTAATAAGATTATCGATTAGTTGCTGTGTGATAGCATTCCGTTGCTTACTCACTGTCAGTCTTGGATTACTGGCATCTAATAGCTGTAGTTTAAAATATTGTAGATCTGGGAAATTATCAGCAAGCCATGAAAAAATTCGTATCGATTCATCATCAGGATTTATCACCCGTACTGGCTTTCCTGGTTGATTTTTTTCCAGTGCTTGTTTGACCCAGACAGCTTCATCCAAACTATTGGTATTGATATAGATGACATGATCCCTACCATATAAAATTTCATAATTTCTATTTTTGTTTACAAGAATTTTATCGATATGTCTCAGCTGCGGATCATTACTGGCATTAACAATATAAAAAGCTATAAAAATGATAGCAAAAAGAAAAAATAGCGTTACATATTTAAACAGCGTACTACTAAAGAAATGTTGTCTTGTTGAAGTAATGTTATTTTCAACAATACCTGGTATTGAATACTGCCAAACTTCATTTTTTCCTTTTACAGCAAATTTGAGGCCTAAAACTTCTATTTGCTGATTCAATGTTAACGTTCTATCTTCAGGTTCTTGTGCTGTTAATTCTCTGATTGTTACAACCAGATCAGGGTCGGTAGTGATTATTACCTCAAAACTGCCTGTAAGCTCTCCATAAGGAATGACTATCGTATTCTCTGGTAACTCAGAAAAAGAATCACTTCTTCCTAACGAAACATCATTACCAACGATAACGAGTACACGCCCATTAAGTATTTCATACTCGCATCCATTCAATGGTCCGCTCAATAAACGAATGGCATAAGATTCCAATAAGTCTTGTGATAAGAATTTATCATTATTTCCCATGAATACCACCCGCTAATTCCATAAGCTCTAGTTTAGAGTAGTGTAACAAGACGGAAATTTCATGACCAAATTATGATGACACACAATAAAAAGATTATAATTTTCGAGAACCATTTTAAATGCCTACATACCTAACTTTATTTGCAATTTAAGGTATACACCCTATTCCCTCATTGATATGCAAATATAACAATTACCATTATTTTAAATTTTACTTGTAATATTTACCCTAAATGATTTTAGAGTGCAGGTTGGCATATGCAAGTCTTTTCCAGTGATGTCTACTTCACTGTAGGCACTAATGCATTATTAGCATCCCAAAAGGAATATTACAGCGATTTGGTTGCGTTGGTTGATCTTGGACATTCGTTCGTTGTTATTGATGAGCACCAACATCGAAATCTCAAACCAAATACAGAACCTGTAAACACCCTTTTGAGCAACAATTTCATCAGGATCAATAAGAATATTACATTATCTGATTTAACGCATTTCCTGGTTTCGAATCTTCATACACAAAATGTGTATTCCACTCAAGAACCACTTACCCATGATGAGATAGATATCCTGCGGTTATGTGTTTCTTATTCGTTAAAACAAATAGCCATTATCAAGGGAATTGATTATAAAACAGTATCATATCACAAAATAAGAGCCCTAAATAAACTTAACATAAAAGGTACTGTTGAGTTGTTTATAGCACTCTGTGAATGGGATAAACATTATTTTAAACTCCAATCTTGCATAAGAGAAAGTTGATATGTCATTAGTAAGATATAATAGTAAAATCATAATAACTGTCGCGCTGATATCGTTGCTCTCTGCATGCACCAGAGAAAATTCATTAAAGGATACTCAGAATAAAAGAAGTGGCGAATCTCAAGCGATAGTAGATGCAAGACAGTTCTTTAGCGAACACCCGGAATATATATCATCAGCAGAACTAGAGCAGAAACTATATCGCGAATTTGCACAGGTTACGACTGTTCCAGCTTATAAAGAGATGAGTATGTATCAATTGCTTGTCATTTCGCAAGATCGTTTAACACATTAAATAAGAATCTACACGCTTTTTGCGTGTAGATTCTTATAAATTTCCGACTATGATAGATGTTTAATTTTTTTAATTATTGTCTTTATTCTCACTTTTTGTGTCTTCACCTTCTTTGAATTTATCTTCTGAGGGGAGCAGTTCATCTGGAATAGGTTGTCCAGCATTCTCCACATCTTCAAGCCACAGCAGAAGACGCAAGATCTCATCTATATTTTCGAAGCTAACATAATCGTAGCGACGATGGGTAGCATAAATTTTTCGTGCTAATTTTTTATCTGTAATAATTGGTATTCCGATTTCTTTTGCATATTTCCTTACGGCTAATGCGACCTCATTAGTTTCTCTTACAGAAATCAATGGTATAGGTGACAGATGTGGCTTAAAGTATATCCCTATGGCAATGTGCGTAGGGTTGGCAATCATCAGACGGCTATTACTGACATCAGATTTCAATTGCTCTGACAGAATTTCTTGATGGCGTTCTCTGCGTTTAGACTTAATTTCTGGATTTCCTTCTTGTTCCTTGTATTCTCTTTTAACTTCTTGTTTATCCATTTTCATATCTTTCATAAATAAAAAATACTCAGCGATAAAATCAAATATTAGAACAATTATCATACTGCCGAGACAATATAGTATGAGAAGGAATAGCATATCTCCCCAATCTGATAATAAAGATATGATATCTCCATCAAGAGTTTTAAAAAGCAGTGATTTATGGTTACTCCAAAATACTTTGATCGCCAATGCAAAAAAAATAATATAAAGTATTGCTTTGACAAATTCTTTTACGGTTTTTAAGCCAAATATACGTTTTAAGCCATTTACTGGATTTAATGAATCAAACTTAAACTTAATAGCTTCAGTTGCTAATTGCATTTTACTTTGAAACCATGAGACAAGTATTGTTGTAAACATGCAAACCAGCAAAAAAGGAATGATCGTTTTCAACCAACCTATCCCCATAGCTTTAAAATAGTCCCAAATATCCGGTTTAGCGTTATGATCAAGGATGTATTCAAGAATCGACATAATATGATGCACATCAAATACATATCCGAGATATAAAGTGCCCACAAGCATTATTACAGAGACTGTTAAGTCTCTACTTTTTAGAATTTGCCCCTTTTTAGAAGCATCCTGGAGTTTCTTTTGTGTTGGCTTTTCAGTTTTATTTGCCATGAAACACTCTATTTATCAATGTATAATTGCAATTGTTCTGGGAAAAAGGATAACGGCATAACTCGTTCAGCCAGTATTGGGCCAAAATAAATAATTAATATTAAAAATGCCAGCGCACTTTTGACAGTCAGTGAGATGGCAAAAGCATTTAGTTGTGAAGCATAGCGTGCCAGCAATCCCAGGACAGCTTCACCGCCCAGCATAACCGCAATCACGGGGCTTGCGTAAACGATAGTATGAGTCATTATATTATTAATATATGAGAATAAAGGCTCTAATTTAGGAAAATTAAAATTTCCTGAAGGCCATAAGTTATAACTTTGCCATAGAGTCTCCAGAATAAAGTTCAATCCACCGTTAGTAAGATAAACTGCTGCAGAGAAAAGGTTAAATAATCTTGCTAATTCCGATGTATCGACACCTGTAGCCGGATCCAAAGTACTACTTAACGTTGCACCACGTTGGTTATCGATAAAACTGCCTATAGCAAGGAAAATCCAAAATGGGGATGCTAATAGGCAAGCAATAAACAACCCTATGATAATTTCTCTGGCAGCAAACAAAGCGATATCTATTTCATTTAGGGTAGATAATTCATAGTGGTAATGCTGAACTAATGCACATGATACCACTATTATTATTGGATGGCGGACTACTGTTGGTATATTCCCACTGGCGAAAAATGGTAACAAATAGAAAGTTGGTGCCAATCGGCAAAAACCGAGCGCTGTAGCAGCCAGCAGACTATGCAACTGATAGAGTATCGCCTCCCCCATGCTATCCTCTCGCGAATGCTAAATTAAGCATTTCGATACCAAACGAATATAATTTTTCACCATACCATCCGCTCATTAAAAAAAAGCAAATACTTACGCACAATAATTTGACGCCAAATGGCAAAGTCTGTTCTTGCAACTGTGTTACCGTTTGAAAAAGCCCTACCAATAAACCAACAAATGTCGCAACTGCAATAGGTCCTGCAGACATAACTAAAATCAGATACAGCGCCCTATTCCCCGCAAAAACAATGTCGTCCATATTTTTTCCTCAGGGATTAATGGATAGGTCAAAATATTGTAAAATGAGTCCTTTCGATAACATTGTCCAACCGTCCATCGCGACAAACAGAATTAATTTTATCGGTGTAGATATGGTTACCGGACTCATCATCATCATACCTAACGTTAACAGAACGCTGGATATAACCAGATCAACTACAACAAAGGGTAAATAGATATAGAAACCTATAATAAATGCACTTTTTATCTCACTCAACGCATATGCCGGGAGTAACGAGAAAATTGAAATATTCTCATCATCGATTATCTCTTCATTGTCTTCAGAACTATTCACCTTCTAAATCTTTTCAAAAAAGCTAACCAACTCCGGTTCAGAATATTTTATCAAATATGATTTATAACCACTCATGCCTGTCTCAACAAAATTAACAACCGACGCTACATTATTGAATGAAAGATTCTCATTCTGACTGTTATTATATATTTCCTTCCCAACCGGCATCATTACGAACATTGACAATAGCAAAGCTACCCCATTAAGTGTCATATTTGATGGCACTTGCTGAAGTCCCAGTGCGTTTCGGACAATAACAAAAACAATCGAGAATTTAATAAAACATGTCCCGGATGCTATTATAAACGGTAATAGTGTAAATAATGATAATATCGCTATCAGCGAAATACTATTTGACATTATTATTCCCTGATAACCAAGAATGAATTTCTACGCCCAATTTATCATCCACTTCAACAAGTTCGCCATAGCCAGTTAGCGCGCCATTTACACGTATCTCTATATTTTTCTCAGCTTCAGGAAGCAAAGATATAATTCTTTTTGCACAGAGATCGTCTATTTCATATAGATTCATTATTTTCTTTCCAAGAACAAACTCAATTTTTACAGGCAAGTCTTCAAAACTATTAATCTGCTGATGGTCATTTTCATCATTAATCTCGATTTCGCTTTTTTTGATATCAAAGTCATCTGTTTCAAAATCTTCCTCGTACTCAAAATGATCAGCCATTTTTAACTCCTCTGGATAAATCAGATCACAAATCTTTGTATTATAAATAACCGCATAAGCAAAATTATTTGAAATTAATAAAACATCACCAACTTCAATATCAACAATGGTTCTATAACATGTTTTACTAAATCCAATTACAAAATGAATGGGCCAATATAATGTTTTTTTGTCTAGCGTTGGAGCGTTTTCGTATTGGCAGACCGTGACTTTATCTAACCAAACATTTAATTCCCCTGTCCATATTCTTATTAGTGGCTGAGCTGGACTCAATACTCCATCAAATACTTTACCTACACACAAACGATTATATTTTAGTTCAGGATACTTTAGATTTAACGGGGTACTAGATAAACTGAGCCATTCCACTATTAACCTTTCCGTTTCTGGCATAAAAGCCATCCCAGCGAGCTCGGCAGAAATTAAGGGAAATATTTCTCGAAGTAACACCCATCCAGACCAGCTGCCGCTCTCTTCTGCTATCGGTAGCCATTTGGCGCTAAATTCGGGAATTAATAACGCAACATCTTCACCATTTTCTTTCCAGTTTTGAAAAGTGGTTTCAAAGGAATGAGTGTTTCCATTTACTTTTCTCAGACCGAACATTAACTTTCGTCCTTCTGATCGTTTTCGAATTTACCTTCATTTTCTTGCTCATCATGAGGCTGATGTCGTTGCCCTTGTCGTTCATCTTGCTCAGTCAATACCCAACGTTGTGCTGTAACATCATTGTGTTGGGCTTCATGGAGTCTGTCGGAGACAATCGTGTCTGATGGTTTTAGTCGTATCCCTTCACTACTTTCCAGAATCCGAACTGTATGATTCTGTCCCCAACGCTGAAACTGATATGTCAATTCATTTTCGGGTACATTGGCACTATTAACAGAATTATTTATATCATTCTGATTGAGCGTATGAACATTCCTTTGCTTTTCGATATGTTGAGTAAACATGGTTTTGTTATCAGCAAACCTTCTTTCGTTAGTAATATCTAATAAATGGGCCTGCTCTCCATTTTTTTTGTCTCCATCGCGATATTTTTTTTCACGCTCTTTATTATTACTGTGGTTTTGAACCGTGATTTTTTCTGTATGGATACCATTATGGATTCCCCCCTTAAATTGTATCGTTTTATCAGATAGTTCAGAATTAAGACCCTGATCTCGTGAAGTCATATTGAGGACTTTCTTTGTAGAAAGTTGCTCTATTCCATTTGTTTGCAAAGAAAAAGATGAATTCCTGTCAACCTGGAGAGACGATTTGTTATCAATAGACTTCATTTGCCCATTCTTTTTCCCAAACGTAGGGAATTGGCTATCCTGAGCCTGACGTAATAACTGGAGAATGGATCCAGCAACAATCTCACTCATTTCTTTATTTTTTTTGTTTTTCTTTACGAAACTGTCTAAATACGCAGCAGAATTCTCGGATGTGTCTGTGTTTAAATTTTTATAATGTTCAATTTTCTTGACTTCGTCCATTATATTTCTCCTCCTGTTCAAGCTCGTCTTGATAAAGCATCTGATTTAAAAGTTGTTTTTTGATGCGCTTCTTTAGTAGATCGTACTTTTCTCCTTTTAGCCACCAGTGTTTTCTTTGTGCTTGCTGTTGAACTATTTCCTTGTTAAGTATTTTTCGCCGCTCTGCTATTTTTTGCTTTTCAAGATTTATCTCAGCGATCTGCTGCTGAATGACTGCAACTTTACGTAACGAGTAAAATATATCCTGGCGAAATACTACTTCGCCGAGTAACTCCTTCATATCTAACAGTGACTGTAGGTTTTTAAGTTGCATATCATACAGGCGTTCCTTTTCGACTAACTTTTCTTTTTCTGCATTTAACTTTTGTAATGATGCTTCACATGCAGCCAGGCTCTGCGCTGTTCTTCTGATAAGTCGATTAACTTTACTTAACAATTCGTTCAAGCTCTTTTAGCGTTTCACTCATTGGCATTTTTTCATTAACTGACTGTTTTAACCAATTTGTGAGTTTAGGCCGGGCATTCATAGCAAAATCATTTTCAGCATTTTGCCCAGCGCGATATTCCCCTAAATCAATAAACACCTGTAGATCTTCCAAAGTGGTGAGGATCTTCCTTACCCGTGCAGCATTATCTCTGTGTTTTTCATCAGTGACCTGACCAAATACTCGACTCACACTTTTTAGAACATCTATTGCCGGATAATGACCTTGCCCAGCGAGTTTGCGACTTAGATAGATATGGCCATCAAGGATTGAGCGAATTTCATCCCCCAGTGGGTCTGATTCATCCTCCCCCTCCAGTAATACGGTATAAAAGGCAGTAATACTTCCTTTTAGTGTTGGTCCCGGCCTCTCCAGTAAGCGAGGTAAGCTGTCAAAAACAGAAGCAGGATAACCACGTCTGGCAGGTGGTTCACCCGCTGCCAGCTTCATATCGCGTAGTGCTCGTGCATAGCGCGTCATTGAGTCGATAAAAAGTACAACTCTCTTTCCTCGATCTCTAAAATACTCTGCCACGGTTGTCGCCATCAGGGCGGCATTACACCGATCTACTGACGAAAAATCAGAGGTGGCATAAACCAAAACACATTTTGCTGCATTTACTGATTTTTTCAGCGATTCCGCGCATTCCGTAACTTCCCTTCCACGTTCGCCAATCAAGCCAATAACAAACACATCAGCTTCAGTGTTGTTTACAAGCATATGCATTAAAACCGTTTTGCCACAGCCAGCCGATGCGAAAATCCCAACACGTTGACCAATGCCACATGTCAGTACGCCATCAATGACTCTTATCCGTGTCTCTAGTGGTGTATTAATAACTCGACGTTCCTGATACGACGGTGGCAGTTCATCAATCAGGCGTAAATTTCCCCTATCCCCTGGAGTGACCGGGACAAACCTTTCCATAATTTGACCAGAAGCATTCAAAACTGAACCAAGAAAGGCATCACTGATCTGTATGGTTAACTGCTCTCCCGTTGGTTTCAATACTGCAGTACGTGTAAGCCCCACAGAGCTGCCTATAAGGTTTAATAATGTCTTTCCATTGCGAAAGCCAACGACCTGAGCCCTGGCTATACGTTCATTTGCTTGCCAGCTCGCATAAATTTCGCATACTTCGCCCACTGAAACGTCGTCAAGCTCTGCTTCAATCAGCGAGCCGTTTATGCTATGTAAGTAGCTGTATTTATTTAATAGTTTTAATTTTTTCATACCAGCATGCTCCATATCGCAAGACATTATCCTAAATAGTTTTCAGAATATTAACGGGAACATTTTCCGTTAGTTCCCCGTACGAAAGTACTTCGAGGTCTCGATAACTAGATTCAATAAGTTTTTTGATAAAACGACGAATATCCACAGATCCCAGTAAAATAATGTCTTTAATAGGAATATTGATTCCAGAAAGTGCCAGTTTAAAATTATCCAGAATCATCTCAGCTTCGGATGCATCGAGATTAAGAAAAGTACCGCCAGCGGTAGGCCTGACACCATCTCTGATTCTGTCCTCTATTTCAGGCGAAATCACAATTGCTTTAATTTCTCCAGAATATGAAAACTTATGGCAAATGTAGCGACCTAATGCACCTCGTACATGCTCAACGAGTGTAATTATATCTTTCTCTCGTGGGCTCCATAATGCTAAAGCCTCCATAACTAAACGCATATTGCGCACTGAAATTCGCTCCTGGATCAGACGCTGAATTACCTCTGAAATGCGCTGCACGGTTATATATCTTAATATTTCTTTTAATAGATCAGGATACTTCATCTCTAATTGATCAAGAATATATTTGGTTTCTTGTATACCAAAATACTCATTAATATTATGAGCCAGACATACAGATAAATGATTGTACATTTCATCCATGGCCGTGCGTGTATAACAGCCAATTTTTGTTAATTTTTGGGCATCACTTTTTGTAACCCAATAATATTGTTCACCATTACTATTTACGATGACAGGTTTCTTGATCAAAGTCGAAACCACTTCATCTGAATATTCAACCAACAAGACAAGATCATGATAAATTTTAAATTGCGAGGCTCTGACTTCATTTAGCATTAATATGACATCTTCATCATTAAGGCCTTCCCCCTCGCGAATGACAATACCGGGAATACGGATACCATACTCAATAAAAAACTGACTACGAATCCTATCAGCAAGATTGATTTCAGTGTATTTTTTAGCCTGTGCACTATTCATAATCAAAACCAAGGGTACCGTTTCGGTAATAACCTGATCAAGTTTATTAATAATACCTAATGAAATATCATCATCCTGATTATAGGGTTCCAACCCAACGGTGATATCTCCCTCAACAACCGTTTCTTCAACCCCTTTCTTTTTGAATTTAAAGTAAAAATAAATTCCTAAGATTACTGCCAAACATAAAAACACAAGAAGGGGAAAACCTGGAAGCAACCCAATACTTAGCGCGAGGACACATGTCACAATAATGACAAAAGAATTACTTAATAACTGGGACATTATATTTTGCCCCATATTATCACTATCGCCATTCACGCGCGTTACGATAAACCCTGCGCTAATAGCAATTAATAAAGCTGGAATTTGAGAAACAAGACCATCACCGACGGTAAGAATTGTGTAGACGGTCAACGCTGTCGAGAAATCCATTCCATTTTGGCCTACTCCTACTGATAGCCCACCGATAATATTAACAAAGATAATAATGATGTTTGCAATAGCATCACCTTTGATAAATTTCATCGCACCATCAAAGGAACCATACAGCTGACTCTCTCGTTCTAATACGCTACGACGTTCTTTTGCTAAATCTGCATCAATGATCCCGGCGCGTAGATCGGCGTCAATACTCATTTGTTTACCTGGCATACCGTCAAGCGAAAAGCGGGCAGCAACTTCAGCCACACGTTCCGAACCTTTGGTAATCACGATAAACTGAACAATAGTAACAATGGAGAAAATAACAAAACCAACTACCAGGCTATCTCCAATAACGAATTCACCAAAACTCGTTATAATTTCTCCGGCGTCCGCCTCAAGAAGTATAAGTCGACTGGTACTGATCGCCAGCGCCAAACGAAATAACGTTGTGATGAGGAGAATTGATGGGAATGAAGAAAAACTTAAGATCCTATCAACATAGAATGATCCTAAAAACACAAGTATTGCCAATGTTAAGTTCAGCCCAATCAAAAAATCGATTAAGTAAGTGGGCAATGGAATTATGAGCATGGCGATAATCATCACCATTAATCCAAGAATTATTAATTCTGGATGACTCCTTAACCCTATCAAAACTTTGTTAAACATTGAACATTACCTTCTTCCATGGTTTTTTATTTTGTTTTTTATTACTGTTTTGTGTATCAAAGAGCTCTACTGCAAATGTTACTTTTATTGCCTGTTTACAACACTCCCTAATCTCTAATAATTGTTCATTATTAATAAAAAGTGAAAATGGAAGATTTGTACATCCGCTGTAAATCGCCTTCAGGAGTAACGTTTTGTCTTTATAATTAGCATCTGCGGGTAGGGTTACCAGTGCATTTTTCAGGAGTTCCTCTGCAGTCTCAGGAAATTTTATTAACGATATCAGAAAAAATATCCAGTAATCTTCTGCGCTAATAAATTTTTTAATTATTGGGTTATTCATTAAAGTTTTCAGAAATAAAGCCTCTGCCGACTGAAGAGACAATAGTTGTGACAACTTATTGAGAAACATACCAAATTCCAATGATGAACAACTCGCATCAAGTGCATTTATATCTGAGAAAAGCGTCTCTTTGATAAATTTTGTCACCAGCATTCTATTTTGATAGCCATAACTACCAATCCATTCTACATAAGTATCTACAGCATCGTCTTCTGCCATTAAAAATTGTCGATAACTTGCCCTTAGTAATTTTGGATTTAATGACAACGCCTGGCCAAATAACTTTGCTTTTAATGCCGAGTTAATGCCACTATTAATGAATTTTTTAGTAGTCTCTTGATTAACTTTTCTAAGTAATGCTTCAGCGTTTAGCCGCACATTTTCAGATATTTGTTTTTTACGTAAAATTGCACGTAATACAACCACCAGATCGCTTTCATCTGGAAATAATTTTTTAGCAAAGCTATACACTTCATAGTCATGGGTAGTTGCTGCCTTAAGCGCCTCCATGACTTTATCGGTTTTTTCTATTGGCTGATCTTCCAGGACATATTCTTCTCCGTCCAGAAAGTTGGCCAGTTGTTCTTCGTAGATTTTTTTCTTCATAAACTGCGTTAACGCTGCTGACATCTCGTCAGTAGCTTGTAAGAATCGAGCTTCTTTACCGGCGGGATCATCTCCCATTTTAGGCATTTCAGCTTCAATATCTTCATTATCTTCTGTGATAATATCCTCTAAGCGAGAAACTTCTCTGGCTCTTTCTAATACACCGACATGCTCTACATGAATCGCCATTTCACTATCCTCCGACGACTTCACGATTCAGGTAAGTTTTTATCCATTTCTGCAGTAATTCATCGTTGATTTCTTTATTTTTTGCCATTTGCTGTGTTATTGCTCTGGCGTCAACCGCAGCCTCATTCGCATTATTCATCATGCGCTCATCGATCTCTCTTGGCTCAATAAGAAAGACACGAACGATGTTATTCGCATTTGTTCCTTCATATCCAAATAATTTACCAATAAATGGAATACTGCCTAATATTGGGATCTTGCGACTTTCATAGGTATTCGTATCTCGTGTATATCCACCAATCAAAAGACTTTTCCCTTGAGGCACGCGCGCAATAGTACTTATAAGCGTTCTACCAACCTGAGGCAGGTCATCAACATTGGTCTTGTCGGAATTGATTTCATTGCCATCTTCAATATTCAAGAGTAATTCAATTTGATTTCGCGAAGCAAATCGTGGTAGCACGCTAATCATCGTACCATAGGTTACTTCATCCAACTCCGCAGTACGCTCGCCGACTAATTTAGTATAGAAAGTACGGTTATTATCAAATATAGCAGGAATATTCTCCTGTGTTAAAACGACAGGACGAGCAACAACGGCGGCTCTTCTTTTTTGCGCAAGTGCCTGTATTGTTGCAATAAACTGTGTCCCATCCAGGGTACTAATTGAACCTGAATTATTAAATGATGCACTTAGGCTGGATCCAATTTTTATCGTGCCCGACCAGTCAGCTCCTAACTGTTCTAGATCAGTCTTATCAATATCTATTATCCATAAAGATAATTCAATATGTCGCTTTGGAATATCGAGCGTAGCTACTAACTTCTCGATAAAATCAACCTGAGATACTGTTCCTTTAACAAGTAAACTGTTGGTATCTGGATATGCAATAATTTGTATATCGTCAGTCTCTGGCGCTCCAGCTGTCGATATTATTTTCTCTACTTGTAGGTCATCATCTTCTTCAGCACCAGGAAAAGGAGGCATACGTGATACGTTTTTTAGTTGTTGACGACTTGAAATTTCAGAAAGTACGTTAACCCCAGTGCTTTGCTTAATGTTATTATTTAACAACGTCGATAGTACTTTTGCCATGCCAGGAATAACTATCTTTTCGCCACGTAATTCATAAGTCCGGTCATTAACGAATGTGTTGACCAGGTGAATAATCCCTACTTTATTGCGTCCGATCTCAATGCCATCACTGTTTTGCTCCATTAATTTTGCAGCATTAACGACCAGGTCAACATAAACCGGTGGCCCCGATACATAGAAAGTACCATTGCCGCCCCCTTTAATTTCATAACGAGAGTTATACAGACCCGATTTTTTTAAAAAATTATTAAACTCATTCGTCGATACCTTTCTCAGATTAATCAGCGCATTACGCATCTCTGATGAGTCATAGATATAAATAGCTTTGCCATCATCGTACCAAATAAGTCCCATCTGCGCCGACAGGCGTTCAATCAAGGCATAGGGTTCGGTTAAATCAAAATTTCCGCTGATCTGTTTCTTCATGGCAAGCTTACTTACTATTGTAGGCTTACCCGCATATGATGAAACCGTTTCAAAAAAACTACGTAGATTTTCTTTATTTGCTACGTATCCATTCGCTGCTGCGGCATATGCACCAGGAGTCAATAATCCATTAAAAATGCATAAGGCTGAAATTAATATAATAGTAATACGTAATTTTATTTTCATAACTTTTTACATAGTTCTCTCGGTGTTTTTCCTAACCGGCTTTTTACTTCGGCTGAAAAGTGTGATGAGGATGAGTAGCCATATTTATGCGCAATAGTTGTCATATCACTGTTTCCTTCAATGATTTCCAACACGGCTCTGGCAACTCTCCAGCCACATAATTCCGTTTTAACTTTACCACCCAATGCATAACTACATAAACGGCGAAAATGTGAATACGATACGCCGTAAAGCTCACCAAGATCATAGAGTGAAGTCTGTATGAGCGATTGCGATAATAAATAGCGAACCAGTTTATAGCATTCTGTTTTTCTTAGATGCTGAAACAGAATTTCATTAATATTATCGCTGCTCAGATAAGTGGCTAAAAACCAGGCTTCACTTGCAACTTTACTGAATAGCACAACTTCTGATGCAAAGGGCAAGGCATCAGCAAACAAGTCATGGTGTTCCCTTTCCACACTCCCCGTTGATTCATCTATAAAAGCTAATAATTTACTCAGGATATCAATGCGAAGTGGATGATAAATTACTTTCCCTGCAGTTACCTCAATTTGGCTTCGGTCAATGAGCAGTAATATGTCTTCCACTACAATTAATTTTTGATGGTTATTACCAATTGTAATAACAAGGGTTACATCCTTGTTTTCATTTCCCCGTAAGAACCACATTTCAGGGTCCAGTAGGGTTAACTTCTGTCCTTGAAGCAAAACATTCATTGGAAGTAACAGCCCTTCTTCAATCATGTTTCATCTCCTTATTCCATATTCTCATTCTCCATAAACTTGCTATAAAAACATGATTAAAAAGTGATGATTCCTATTTATAAAATAATGATTTTGTTATGAGCGAATAGCTTTCAGTCACTTACACTTGTACGTCATCCTGTCCATATACAGATTTGTAACTGTTGATATGTTTTACTTAAACACACCTCGTATTTCTTATAACACTTGTTTGGTAACTATTTTCAATACAAATCATATTTGTTAGTTCTTCATTAACGCACTGCGAGTGTTTTGTTACTCCCCGCATATATTTTATTCTCCTGTTCGATTCTATTTTTCTTAATCGATCATATAATTTTCTTGTTAGTCGGATTTACGAATCATGAGACTTATAATGGAAGGAATGAGACTAAGCGGCCAGGTTAAACCTGTAATTATTGCAGCAAACAACCGATATGTTACTTTTTCTTCCGAGAAGATAAATATTAAAGTCGATGTCACAACCAGACCTATCAGGTAAGCTAACAGTAATTTATTGATCACTTTTACCTCCCCTTTCGATTTCTCTTTGAGCGGTCCTTTTAATCCAGGACCGCCTCATTATGAAAACTATTTATTTCCCTCATCATTGATAAGGTTGGACATCTCTTTCAACATGAGAGTCATTGAAGCTTTCGACCAATTTAGCGGAATGATAGGGCTTGGCGCTTCATGCAAAGTTCCCGACTTGTGGATATAGTTATAGCTTTCGGGAAGTGCCATTTCAGGTACACTCCTGCCATTTGCACCAATCATATTCTCGCCTGTTATTTGGGCCAATGATCTATTCATAAATTGCACTGAGTCATTCAAATACTCTTCTTTTCTTGATTCTTTATAAACAATTGCTGCTGATTTTGCATACCATGAGTCAAAAAACCATTCTGCTTCTGTTGATGGAATGAAGCTCTTTTCTCTTTTCGCATGTGAATTTTGATCGGTATCGGTTTTAATATCATTGAACCAAAAATTTGCCGACTGATAATTATCCTTCTCGTATCTTTTTATACCATACGGACCTGCTAGTTTTTTAACTATTTTTAGAACTTGCTCTTTTCTTCTGGTATTTATCTTTGAAAGATTTGCAGGATAAATAACATTAAGTAAGGCCGCATCAGCTTCTCTGTAATGTTTATCTTTTTCCAGATAACCTGGGGATTCTCCCCCTAAATCAAGCTGTAACGTTATTCTTTCATAACCTTTATCTATGAGGTGGTTCAACCTCGTTGTTGAAAGAGGTTCATCCAGTTCATTGGCTTTAGCTTCGCGTAGTAAATCAGAGACAAAAACAGAGTCTTTCTTCGAGAGTAAGTTCGACAAACGTTCCAGTCCAGAGGTCACCAGTGCAACGGAAGATGTGTTTAATCTGGCATCTTCTTCCCACGCTCCGGAATCTTCCATAACATAGAAATTGGCTTTATCCAGATAAGCAATCAGCAGCGCAACCGATTTTAATCGGTCACCTTTTTGCCAATCTTCAGCGTTAATAGTACCAGTATTGATTGCTTGTATAAGGAGATCAAGATAAAGACCTAACGCATCATTTTGTTTATGGTTCCACAGCTGCGGCTTGCCTTCTTCCTGCACATCTGCCATCACGGGGGAGTTGCTGTCAAATCGGATATGCACAGCATTCATTTGCCCAGGAATACCATCCAGTCGTTTTGGGTTGCTAATGACGTCCTGCATCCGCTTAATCTGGTCGGGCGTAGACATATAATCCCACAGAGTGAGCAGAACCTTTTTTGCGGCTACACTATTTCCCTGATCTGATACTAATGCCATATAGCCCCATAAACTATCCCTCAGCCAGACAGCATCATAGTGGGTTTCTGCCGCTGTTTTGTCATCTTCGAAAGTAGAAGCAAGAATAAATGTTCCCCAGGGTTTCTCCGTCAACGTTAACTTTCGTGTATTTTCTGTTAATGTTAACAATCCTTGAATTTCGTCTTTGGTATAGTGGCTCTTTATTTCATTTTTTAATTTGGCTGAGTGAATCAGAAGACGATAATTAGGATACTTATCTGGATTTAACGATAAATAACTTTTATCAGTTGCCGCCCCTGTGGAATTAAGAATGTTAAATACAGATTCACTCGTCACTTCTGCCCCTGTCGCCTGGCATGTGCCGCATGAAAATATACCAGCGAGCAGAAGAGTTAATGCAGATTTCCCTTTCATAAAATATTCCATCTATCGTTTGTTAAAAGCGTAGATAACCACTTATTTAACAACTTGAAAATAAGGTATTTTACCTGGGTTGTTACAAAAGGATTGCATTGCGTAAACGCTTTTTATTTACAAAAAAATGGGGAAGTGTTACAGCGATTGTGAAAAGTCTGAAGCAATTGAATTAAGATAATATAGAAAATCAGATACAGCAAAAATGGCAGATTGATGAGGTGAAGATAAATTGGAGCGGGCGAAGGGAATCGAACCCTCGTATAGAGCTTGGGAAGCTCTCGTTCTACCATTGAACTACGCCCGCTTCGAGATGCGTAAGGCATTATAAACCTTACGCTCTCCTTAGCAAGTGCCGCGCTGCTGACTGCTGATTAATTCGCCATCAGCATTTTGGCTTGCTGCCCTGAGGCGGCAAGTAACGTAGCGGATCAATTGCCGTTGCACGGTAACGAATCTGGAAATGCAGGCGAACCGATGCCGCATCAGTGCTCCCCATAGTGGCGATTTTTTGCCCAGCCTTCACGCTTTGCCCATTATTTACCAGCATCGTGTCATTATGGGCGTAAGCCGTAATGTAATCTTCACTGTGTTTAATCATGATGAGATTACCGTAGCCACGCAGCTGGTTGCCCACATACACCACCTTTCCTGCACCCGCGGCGTAAATAGGTGTACCCCGTGGAGCTGAGATATCAATCCCTTTATTGCCGCCATCAGCTGTCGAATACGGCATGATAACTTTCCCTGTCGTTGGCCATAACCAACAACGTTGCCCTACTGGCGGCCAGGAAGATTTTGGTACTGCTGATGACGGTGTAACCGATGCGGTTTTGGTCGTTGATTTGGCGGTTGATTTACGTGTACTGCTACTTTTCGCCCCACCCAGTTTTAGTTTCTGACCAACTTCAATGGTGTAAGGGGGGGAAATGCCGTTCAGCCGCGCCAGCTCTTTTACGCTGGTTCCCGTGGTGCGCGAAATACGATATAGCGTATCCCCCCGTTTCACGGTGTAAACGGAGCCGGAATACGTTCCTGTATCGGATGATTTGCTACCCGAACAGCCCGCCATAAGCAGTCCAACCGATAACAACATCACGATACCCAGAGATTTTTTATTCAGGCGTCCCGCACTCAAAATCTTTCCTCGCTTAAAAAACAAGACGCCATATCATAGCAGCCAGCCTCTGGATACCCAATCTCTCGCTTCTGGAAAAACGAGGTAATTGAGAAAGAGATTAATTTCATTTGGCAAAGGGAAGTATCATAAGCAAAATATTTGCTGTGGTGGTATCGAAGTTCCTGACTCTTTTACCCTATTTCCCATCCTGATGCGTAATAATCCTGATTTATCACATTGATTTTATCGCCACTCATATTGATACGTATCACTGTCCCTATTCAGGGTCCTGTTTCGTATCGTATCTGTATTTTTTTAACGTCATCACACTTCCTTCCTCCCCTAACGTTTATCGTCGTTTCTGGCGTAAATCTTGCCTGCTTAGACTAAATCTTTGCCATAAGAACCAAATGTTCAAATCGAGGGGATTTCTATGGAAGCGCGGGAAGCAACCGCTACGGGTGAATCATGCATGCGCGTCGATGCCATTGCTAAGGTCACTGGGCGGGCACGATATACTGACGATTATGTTATGGCGGGCATGTGTTACGCGAAATATGTACGTAGCCCTATCGCACATGGTTATGCCGTAAGTATTAATGATGAACAAGCCAGAAGTTTACCAGGCGTACTGGCAATTTTTACCTGGGAAGATGTACCTGATATCCCATTCGCTACAGCTGGGCATGCCTGGACACTTGACGAAAACAAGCGCGATACCGCCGATCGCGCACTGCTAACTCGCCATGTTCGTCATCATGGTGACGCCGTTGCCATCGTCGTGGCCCGTGATGAACTCACGGCAGAAAAAGCGGCGCAATTGGTCAGCATTGAGTGGCAAGAATTACCCGTTATCACCACGCCAGAAGCGGCGCTGGCAGATGACGCTGCACCAATCCATAACGGCGGCAATTTACTAAAACAAAGCTCGATGTCGACGGGTAATGTCCAACAAACAATCGATGCCGCCGATTACCAGGTGCAGGGGCACTATCAGACTCCCGTTATTCAACATTGTCATATGGAAAGCGTGACATCGCTGGCATGGATGGAGGATGACTCTCGAATTACCATCGTTTCCAGCACCCAGATCCCGCACATTGTTCGCCGCGTGGTTGGTCAGGCGCTGGGTATTCCCTGGTCATGCGTACGAGTCATCAAACCGTTTGTCGGTGGCGGTTTTGGTAATAAACAGGATGTGCTGGAAGAGCCCATGGCGGCTTTTCTGACCAGCAAGCTCGGCGGCATTCCGGTGAAAGTTTCCCTTAGCCGTGAAGAGTGTTTCCTCGCAACCCGTACCCGCCACGCTTTTACTATTGACGGGCAAATGGGCGTAAACCGAGACGGAACGTTGAAAGGCTATAGTCTGGATGTTCTGTCTAACACAGGCGCTTATGCATCTCACGGGCACTCCATCGCTTCTGCGGGCGGGAATAAAGTCGCTTACCTTTATCCTCGTTGTGCCTACGCTTACAGTTCAAAGACCTTTTATACCAACCTCCCCTCGGCTGGAGCGATGCGCGGTTATGGCGCGCCACAAGTCGTATTTGCCGTTGAGTCAATGCTTGATGACGCCGCGACAGCGTTAAATATTGATCCTATTGAAATTCGTTTACGCAACGCCGCCCGCGAAGGAGATGCTAATCCGCTCACGGGCAAACGTATTTACAGCGCAGGGTTGCCGGAGTGTCTTGAAAAAGGCCGGAAAATCTTTGAATGGGAAAAACGCCGTGCAGAATGCCAGAACCAGCAAGGCAATTTACGCCGCGGCGTTGGCGTCGCCTGTTTTAGCTACACCTCTAACACCTGGCCTGTCGGCGTAGAAATAGCCGGCGCGCGCCTTCTGATGAATCAGGATGGAACCATCAATGTGCAAAGCGGCGCGACGGAAATCGGCCAGGGTGCCGACACCGTGTTCTCGCAAATGGTGGCAGAAACCGTAGGGGTTCCGGTCAGCGACGTTCGCGTTATTTCAACACAAGATACCGACGTTACGCCGTTCGATCCCGGCGCATTTGCCTCACGCCAGAGCTATGTTGCCGCGCCTGCATTGCGCAGTGCGGCACTGTTATTAAAAGAAAAAATCATCGCTCACGCCGCTGTCATGCTACATCAGTCAGCGATGAATCTGACCCTAATAAAAGGCCATATCGTGCTGGTTGAACGACCGGAAGAATCGTTATTGTCGTTAAAAGATTTGGCGATGGACGCTTTCTACCACCCTGAACGCGGCGGGCAGCTCTCTGCCGAAAGCTCCATCAAAACCACCACTAACCCACCAGCATTTGGCTGTACCTTTGTTGATCTGACGGTCGATATTGCGCTGTGCAAAGTCACCATCAACCGCATCCTCAACGTTCATGATTCGGGTCATATTCTTAATCCGTTGCTGGCAGAAGGTCAGGTACACGGCGGAATGGGGATGGGCATTGGCTGGGCGCTATTTGAAGAAATGATCATCGATGCGAAAAGCGGCGTGGTCCGTAACCCCAATCTGCTGGATTACAAAATGCCGACCATGCCAGATCTGCCACAACTGGAAAGCGCGTTCGTCGAAATCAATGAGCCGCAATCCGCATACGGACATAAGTCACTGGGTGAGCCACCAATAATTCCTGTTGCCGCTGCTATTCGTAACGCGGTGAAAATGGCTACCGGTGTTGCAATCAATACACTGCCGCTGACGCCAAAACGGTTATATGAAGAGTTCCATCTGGCAGGATTGATTTGAGGATAACATCATGTTTGATTTTGCTTCTTACCATCGCGCAGCATCCCTTGCCGATGCAATAAACCTGCTGGCTGACAACCCACAGGCCAAACTGCTCGCCGGTGGCACTGACGTACTGATTCAGCTCCACCATCACAATGACCGTTATCGCCATATTGTTGATATCCACAATCTGACGGAGCTTCGTGGAATTACGCTAGCGGAAGATGACTCGCTACGCATCGGCTCAGCAACGACATTTACCCAGCTCATTGAAGATCCTGTAACTCAACGTCATCTCCCGGCGTTATGTGCTGCGGCCTCGTCCATTGCTGGACCGCAGATCCGTAACGTCGCTACCTACGGAGGAAATATTTGCAATGGAGCCACCAGCGCGGATTCTGCCACGCCAACGCTAATTTATGATGCGAAGCTGGAGATCCACTCCCCGCGCGGTGTTCATTTCGTCCCGATTAATGGCTTCCACACCGGACCGGGCAAAGTATCCCTTGAGCATGACGAAATCCTTGTCGCCTTTCATTTTCCGCCCCAGCCGAAAGAACACGCAGGCAGCGCCCATTTTAAATATGCCATGCGCGATGCGATGGATATTTCAACGATTGGCTGTGCCGCACATTGCCGACTGGATAACGGCAATTTCAGCGAATTACGCCTGGCATTTGGCGTTGCCGCGCCAACGCCGATTCGCTGCCAACATGCCGAACAAACTGCACAAAATGCGCCATTAAACCTGCAAACGCTGGAAGCCATCAGCGAATCAGTCCTGCAGGATGTCGCCCCGCGTTCTTCATGGCGGGCCAGCAAAGAGTTTCGTCTGCATCTCATCCAGACGATGACTAAAAAAGTGATTAGCGAAGCCGTCGCCGCGGCGGGGGGAAAATTGCAATGAATCACAGCGAAACAATTACCATCGCATGCACCATTAACGGGATACCTTTTCAGCTTCACGCCGCGCCAGGCACGCCGCTCTCGGAATTACTCCGCGAACAAGGGCTGCTAAGCGTCAAGCAAGGTTGCTGCGTGGGTGAATGTGGTGCCTGTACGGTGCTGGTCGACGGTACTGCGATAGACAGTTGCTTATACCTTGCCGCCTGGGCTGAAGGCAAAGAAATCCGCACGCTGGAAGGTGAAGCGAAAGGCGGAAAACTTTCTCATGTCCAGCAAGCTTATGCGAAATCCGGCGCGGTGCAGTGCGGGTTTTGTACGCCTGGCCTGATTATGGCTACCACGGCAATGCTGGCGAAACCACGCGAGAAGCCATTAACTATTACGGAGATTCGTCGCGGCCTGGCGGGAAATCTTTGTCGCTGCACGGGGTATCAGATGATTGTAAATACAGTTCTGGATTGCGAGAAAACGAAGTAAAAGGATATCCGGCCTGAACTCAGGCCGGATTTACTGAGGTTATGCGTTTAACAACTCATATTTCTTTATCTTGCGATAGAGCGTAGCAATGCCGATACCCAGTTCATCAGCAACTTGCTTCTTGCTGCTATGACGTGAAAGCGCCTCGCGGATCATTTGCTTTTCCATCTCCTCCAGCGCCGTGCCGCCCGCATCATCGAGTGCCAAGTGCGCCTCGCTGACCTCTGTTACATCACTTTGCTCCGTTGTGCCATTATTCAGCAAATTTGGAGGCAATAGCGTGCTGTCGATAACTTCACCTGAAGGAACAACGTTAACCAGATATTCCATTAAATTGCTTAACTCGCGCAGGTTTCCGGGCCAACGATGCTTACGCAATATCTCGACGACATCGGGAGCAATGCCAGGATAAACCGATCCCAGACGACGGGTATGCAGATGTAAAAAGTAATGTACCAGCAGTTCAATATCTTCCTGACGTTCACGCAGCGGTGGAAGAGTGATCGGGATAACATTGAGTCGGTAGAAGAGATCTTCGCGGAATTTACCTTCGGCAATGAACTGGGCCAAATTCTGGTTAGTTGCAGAAATGATTCGGATGTCGACCTGAATTGGGCTACTGGCACCAATCGGCAGTATTTCACGCGCCTCAATAGCGCGCAGTAATTTAGCCTGCAACATTAATGGCATATCACCAATTTCATCGAGAAACAGCGTGCCCGTATTCGCCGCCTGAATCAACCCTGTTTTACCGTTGGCTGAAGCGCCAGTAAATGCGCCTTTAACATAACCGAATAGTTCGCTCTCCAGAAGTTGTTCAGGAATCGCGGCACAGTTGATAGCAATAAAGGGTTTATTTCGTCTTCCACTCAACTTATGGATTGCACGCGCGACGACTTCTTTACCCGTGCCGCTTTCACCAACCACCATAACGCTGGATGGGCTGGGCGCAATACGGCTAATGAGTCGTTTTAATTGCCGCATAACACGGCACTCGCCAACCAATTGTTCAATATGCGGTTCATCAGGTGCATTTGCTACAGAAAAACTGGTATGCGATTGGTGAAACGCCATTAAAAATAATTGTCTGCCCTGAATGTTATGCAATTGGCCAATGATTAATTCACTTTTATCGTCCCACGAAACAATATGTTGCATATGTCCGTGGGTAAAATTACTCTCAAATGTTAATGGTCTGAAACGGATAGGTTTCCCAATAATATTATTTTGCACAACACCGAGTGTTTTTAAGGCCGTCTGATTAACAAACTGAACCCGATTATCGTCATCAACAACTAATACGCCCTGATCCATATTATCGATCATGGTCGCGAATATTTTACTGATGTTATCTCCTGGTCCCTGATCCTCCAGAAGTTTCGAAACAAAAATGGTGGATATATGGCGAACGTAATCAGAAAACTCGCGTAAATTATCACTGATATGTTCTTGTTGCTCGTGGGTAACTGCAATCAAACTTATCACCCCAACACAACGATCCTGTAAAATGACAGGCGTACCCAGAAATGCTTTTTCGCGACAATTATCTTTATTATCGCAACCTTCGCAAAGGGGATCGAAGCGAGACTGTGTCACAACTTTTTCAGTTTTCGTTTCCAGGACGTGGCGGAGCAGGCGTGAGTTGCCGCTCAACTGGCGGCCAAGAAACTTCCCATACGCGCCCGTTCCGGCGACGCGACACAAGTTTTCATCAACGATCTCAACCTCAAGCTGCAAAACGCTGGCAAGCATTCTGGCAAAACGCTGAATTGTCGGTTGAATTTGCATCAATACTGACTGCGTAGTAGCAAGCTCCATAGCTTTACCTTCCAGACTTACTTAAAAGTCGATCATTGAAGACGTTGATGGTTCACAGATCATCATGATATTAACTCAGGCGAAATTGGCTTTGATAAAAACATAAGGTTTTTATCACTTTCTAATGAAATTATGGAAGAGATATCACATTTCTATATCAATATGAGAATTACAGCGGTGAGTTTATCAAACTGACGAGGGATAGCCTGCCCCTTTATCTTATTTCTGATACTTAGCAGCAAATAAACAACGCAATAAAAAAAGCCAAACGTTTTCGTATTTTACACACAACCGGAAGCTGGCATCAATTTGTGATCTACACCACACATTACCCGTCAAATTAGTCTTTTATAGCCGTGTGGATAATTCTGGCACACTTATTGTTAGTCCCTGGTATAGCTGTGAAAACACCAATCACTTTGGCAAGTCACAGTGAAATAAACCACTTTGCCTGTCATTCCACTACCGGGACTTTATGATGAAAACTGTTAATGAGCTGATTAAGGATATCAATTCGCTGACCTCTCACCTTCACGAGAAAGATTTTTTGTTAACGTGGGAACAGACGCCTGATGAACTGAAACAAGTACTGGACGTTGCCGCAGCATTAAAAGCACTGCGTGCTGAAAACATCTCAACCAAAGTCTTTAATAGTGGATTAGGTATTTCCGTATTCCGCGACAACTCCACCCGTACCCGCTTCTCTTATGCTTCCGCGCTTAACCTGCTCGGCCTTGCACAGCAAGATCTCGACGAAGGCAAATCACAAATCGCTCACGGCGAAACCGTACGTGAAACCGCCAATATGATCTCCTTCTGCGCCGACGCTATTGGTATTCGTGACGATATGTATCTGGGCGCAGGTAACGCCTATATGCGTGAAGTTGGCGCTGCGCTTGATGACGGCTACAAGCAGGGCGTGCTTCCACAGCGTCCGGCTTTAGTGAACCTACAATGCGATATCGACCATCCGACTCAGTCAATGGCTGACCTGGCATGGTTGCGTGAACACTTTGGTTCGCTCGAAAACCTGAAAGGTAAAAAAATCGCCATGACTTGGGCATACTCGCCAAGCTACGGCAAACCGCTCTCTGTACCGCAAGGCATTATCGGCCTGATGACCCGCTTCGGTATGGATGTCACCCTGGCCCATCCGGAAGGCTACGATTTGATCCCGGATGTAGTTGAAGTAGCTAAAAATAATGCTAAAGCCTCTGGCGGTAGCTTCCGTCAGGTCACCAGCATGGAAGAAGCCTTCAAAGACGCAGACATCGTTTATCCGAAGTCATGGGCACCTTACAAAGTGATGGAAGAGCGTACTGAACTGCTGCGTGCGAACGATCACGAAGGCTTAAAAGCACTGGAAAAACAGTGTCTGGCACAGAACGCGCAACACAAAGACTGGCATTGCACTGAAGAGATGATGGAACTGACCCGTGATGGCGAAGCCCTGTACATGCACTGCCTGCCAGCAGATATCAGCGGCGTATCCTGCAAAGAAGGTGAAGTCACTGAAGGCGTATTCGAAAAATACCGTATCGCGACCTACAAAGAAGCCAGCTGGAAGCCATACATCATCGCAGCAATGATCCTTTCCCGTAAATATTCCAAACCAGGCGCACTGCTCGAACAACTGCTGAAAGAAGCGCAAGAACGCGTGAAATAACCCCCTCGGGCCGATCGACAGGTCGGCTCTCTATTTCCAGAGGCCAAAAGGATAGGATATGTCCGTTTTCTCATTGAAGATTGATATCGCCGATAACAAATTTTTCAACGGCGAAACATCACCGCTCTTTTCGCAAAGCCAGGCAAAACTGGCGCGCCAGTTCCACCAGAAAATTGCTGGCTATCGCCCAACACCACTTTGCGCGCTGGACGATCTCGCAAACCTTTTTGGGGTGAAAAAAATTCTCGTTAAGGACGAATCAAAACGATTCGGTCTGAACGCATTCAAAATGCTCGGCGGCGCATATGCCATCGCTCAGTTGTTGTGCGAAAAATATCATCTTGATATCGAAACACTGTCATTCGAGCATCTGAAAAATGCCATCGGCGAAAAAATGACATTTGCTACAACGACCGACGGCAACCACGGGCGCGGTGTTGCCTGGGCAGCACAGCAACTCGGTCAGAACGCGGTAATTTACATGCCGAAAGGTTCCGCTCAGGAACGCGTTGACGCCATTCTGAACCTCGGAGCCGAGTGCATCGTCACTGATATGAACTATGACGATACCGTTCGCCTGACCATGCAACACGCGCAGCAACACGGCTGGGAAGTGGTGCAAGATACCGCCTGGGAAGGCTACACCAAAATCCCAACCTGGATCATGCAGGGCTATGCCACTCTGGCAGATGAAGCCGTCGAGCAAATGCGTGAAATGGGCGTAACCCCAACTCACGTTCTGCTGCAAGCCGGTGTCGGCGCGATGGCCGGCGGCGTACTGGGTTATCTGGTCGACGTCTACAGCCCGCAAAACCTGCACAGCATTATTGTTGAACCTGACAAAGCTGACTGTATCTATCGTTCTGGTGTCAAAGGCGACATCGTCAACGTTGGCGGCGATATGGCCACTATCATGGCGGGCCTGGCTTGCGGCGAACCTAACCCACTGGGCTGGGAAATCCTACGTAACTGCGCCACCCAATTCATCTCCTGCCAGGACAGCGTTGCCGCATTAGGTATGCGCGTGCTGGGTAATCCGTACGGCAACGACCCGCGCATCATCTCCGGTGAATCCGGCGCTGTCGGTTTGGGCGTTCTCGCGGCGGTTCATTATCACCCGCAACGTCAAAGCCTGATGGAAAAACTAGCGCTGAACAAAGATGCAGTGGTGCTGGTTATCAGCACTGAAGGCGACACCGACGTGAAGCACTACCGCGAAGTTGTCTGGGAAGGCAAACACTCTGTAGCACCTTAATCACCCTATTGGAACTGCTCCCCGCAAAACGGGGAGTAAAAAATCTGGAGAAAAATAATGGCTAAGAATATTCCATTCAAACTGATTCTTGAAAAAGCAAAAGATTACCAGGCAGACATGACTCGCTTCCTGCGCGACATGGTTGCGATCCCCAGCGAAAGCTGCGACGAAAAACGCGTAGTGCATCGTATTAAAGAAGAGATGGAAAAAGTCGGCTTCGATAAAGTTGAAATCGACCCGATGGGCAACGTTCTCGGTTATATCGGTCACGGCCCGCGTCTGGTGGCAATGGATGCTCATATTGATACCGTCGGCATTGGCAACATCAAAAACTGGGACTTCGATCCGTACGAAGGCATGGAAACTGATGAACTGATCGGTGGTCGCGGTACTTCCGACCAGGAAGGCGGCATGGCCTCTATGGTTTATGCCGGTAAAATCATTAAAGACCTCGGTCTGGAAGATGAATATACCCTGCTGGTTACCGGTACGGTGCAGGAAGAAGACTGCGACGGTCTGTGCTGGCAGTACATTATTGAACAATCCGGCATTCGCCCGGAATTTGTGGTCAGTACTGAACCGACTGATTGCCAGGTATACCGTGGTCAACGCGGTCGTATGGAAATTCGCATTGATGTTCAGGGTGTTAGCTGCCACGGTTCTGCACCAGAACGCGGTGACAACGCCATTTTCAAAATGGGTCCGATTCTTGGCGAATTACAAGAACTCTCCCAGCGCCTGGGCTATGATGAATTCCTCGGCAAAGGCACCCTCACCGTTTCTGAAATTTTCTTCACATCCCCAAGCCGTTGCGCTGTAGCAGATAGCTGCGCAGTTTCAATCGACCGTCGTCTGACCTGGGGCGAAACCTGGGAAGGCGCGCTGGACGAAATCCGCGCCCTGCCTGCGGTACAGAAAGCTAACGCGGTTGTTTCTATGTACAACTACGACCGTCCGTCCTGGACTGGCCTGGTTTACCCAACCGAATGCTACTTCCCGACCTGGAAAGTGGAAGAAGATCACTTCACTGTTAAAGCACTGGTGAATGCCTACGAAGGTCTGTTTGGCAAAGCGCCGGTTGTTGATAAGTGGACCTTCTCAACTAACGGCGTATCTATCATGGGTCGTCACGGCATTCCGGTGATCGGCTTTGGCCCGGGTAAAGAACCTGAAGCGCATGCACCTAACGAAAAAACCTGGAAATCTCACCTGGTGACCTGTGCCGCGATGTACGCTGCAATCCCGTTAAGCTGGCTGGCAACCGAATAATTACTCTTCACTTATTCCCCTCCGGTTCGCCGGAGGGTTTTTGGAGTTTGCTATGCGCGTATTGATCAAAAACGGCACTGTCGTTAACGCAGATGGACAAGCCAAACAAGATTTGCTGATTGAAAGCGGGATTGTTCGCCAGTTGGGCTCCGATATTTCGCCGCAGCTCCCTTATGAAGAAATTGATGCTACTGGCTGTTACGTTTTCCCTGGCGGCGTAGATGTCCATACACACTTCAATATTGATGTCGGCATCGCGCGCAGTTGTGATGATTTTTTTACCGGTACCCGCGCAGCTGCGTGTGGCGGTACAACAACCATTATTGACCATATGGGATTTGGACCAAATGGCTGCCGATTACGCCATCAACTGGAAGTTTATCGTGGTTATGCCGCCCATAAAGCGGTTATTGACTACAGCTTTCACGGTGTTATCCAGCACATTAATCACGCCATCCTCGACGAAATTCCGATGATGGTCGAAGAAGGGCTGAGCAGTTTTAAACTCTATTTAACCTATCAATATAAACTCAACGATGATGAAGTGTTGCAGGCATTACGCCGCTTGCATGAGTCTGGCGCACTGACCACCGTGCACCCGGAAAATGACGCGGCTATCGCCAGCAAGCGGGCGGAGTTTATTGCCGCAGGGTTAACCGCGCCGCGCTATCACGCCTTGAGTCGCCCTCTGGAATGCGAAGCGGAAGCCATCGCCCGCATGATTAACCTGGCACAAATTGCCGGTAACGCCCCGCTCTATATCGTCCACCTCTCTAACGGCTTAGGTCTGGATTATCTGCGTCTTGCCCGCGCGAATCAGCAGCCAGTCTGGGTTGAAACCTGCCCGCAATATCTCCTGCTGGACGAACGCAGTTACGATACAGAAGACGGCATGAAGTTCATTCTTAGCCCACCACTGCGTAACGTACGCGAGCAGGACAAACTGTGGTGTGGCATTAGTGATGGTGCGATTGACGTGGTGGCGACCGATCACTGCACCTTCTCGATGGCTCAACGCCTGCAAATTTCTAAAGGCGATTTCAGTCGCTGCCCAAATGGCTTACCCGGTGTGGAAAACCGCATGCAGTTACTGTTTTCCAGTGGAGTGATGACGGGACGTATAACACCGGAACGTTTTGTTGAACTAACCAGTGCAATGCCCGCCAGGCTGTTTGGCCTGTGGCCGCAAAAAGGGATATTAGCGCCCGGTTCCGATGGTGACGTGGTGATTATCGACCCACGTCAGAGCCAACAAATTCAGCATAGCCATCTCCACGACAACGCCGACTACTCGCCCTGGGAGGGGTTTACCTGTCAGGGCGCGATTGTCAGAACATTATCCCGTGGTGAAACGATTTTCTGTGACGGCACCTTTACAGGTAAAGCCGGGCGAGGTCGTTTCCTGCGACGCAAACCGTTTGTCCCTCCCGTGCTCTAACCACTGCCAGGGATCTATACACAATCAAGAATGATGAGTGAGGAAAAATGAGTAAGAAAATTGTTCTCGCCCTGGGCGGGAATGCGCTGGGCGACGATCTAGCCGGACAAATGAAAGCGGTAAAAATTACGTCTCAGGCAATTGTTGATTTAATTGCCCAGGGACATGAGGTCATCGTCACTCATGGTAACGGGCCGCAGGTAGGCATGATTAACCAGGCCTTTGAAGCCGCCGCAAAAACTGAAGCGCACTCGCCAATGCTGCCGATGTCTGTCTGTGTTGCCTTAAGCCAGGGATATATTGGTTACGATTTGCAAAACGCCTTAAGGGAAGAGTTGCTCTCCCGTGGCATTCATAAACCCGTTGTCACTCTGGTGACCCAGGTCGAAGTCGACGCTAACGATCCGGCATTCCTCAACCCGACCAAACCGATCGGTTCGTTCTTTACCGAGCAGGAAGCTGAACTTCTGACAAAACAGGGCTACACCCTGAAAGAAGATGCTGGTCGCGGCTATCGCCGTGTTGTTGCTTCACCAAAACCGGTTGATATCATTGAAAAAGAGACGGTAAAAGCGCTGGTAGAAGCAGGCCAGGTGGTGATCACCGTTGGCGGTGGTGGCATTCCTGTTATTCGTGAAGGCAACCATCTGCGCGGTGCCAGTGCGGTTATCGATAAAGACTGGGCCAGCGCCCGTTTAGCAGAAATGATTGATGCCGATATGCTGATCATTCTGACTGCGGTAGAAAAAGTGGCCATTAACTTCGGTAAAGAGAACGAACAGTGGCTCGATCGCCTGTCATTAAGTGATGCTGAACGCTTTATCGAAGAAGGTCATTTTGCGAAAGGTTCTATGCTGCCTAAAGTGGAAGCAGCCGCCTCGTTTGCTCGCTCTCGCGCTGGACGCGAAGCACTGATTACCGTATTGAGCAAAGCGAAAGAAGGGATTGAAGGCAAAACCGGAACGGTGATTTGTCAGTAATTTAAAGGCCGGGTGGGTAATACCATCCGGCCATTTTCATTTAAGCCACTTCCAGCACTTCTTTTGTCGCTTTAACGCCCTGATGCATCAACATCATTAACGCCTCAAGTACGCCGCCGCCAATTGCCCGGGCTTTATCAGAAACGCTGGTGAAATCAGCCGTTTCACCACGTGGATCGATATCACCAATTTTAAAACCACCGACCACCGCCAGTCCGTCGTTCAACAAGCCACGCACCATCCCCGTCAATGGTGCTTTAATTTCATGCTCACCAATCCAGGCAATCACATCGCCCTCTTTCACCAGATCGCCTAATTTCACGTTGGATCGCATAATGCCTGCAGCAGGAGCACGGATCACCCGTCGGGTGGTATGCCCCATAATATTGCCGGGAACACCGGTATTCTCCTGCGCACAACCAGAGTAAATCACCTGACCGAGCCAGTGCCCGCGATTTGTTTCAATTACCGCATGGCAATCCTTCCCAGCAGTAAAGCCCGGCCCAAGCGCGATTGTTACTGGTGCCATATCTGCCCGCGTACCCAAATTCTGTTTCGCCAGAATAGCGTCCACCACGCAAAGCGGTTTCAGTTCATCAAGCAATGAACAGGCGGGATCTACCATCACAGGGATGAATCCGCGTTCGGTAAGTTTCATCGCCTCAGCAGAGCTGGTTGCCAGACGGGCAGTAACACCTTCGACCGTCATTTCGCCGTCGAACACAGCCTGGGCAAACGCCACGGTACAACGAATCACCGTCGGCTTTTCCACTTCCAGCATGATCACTTTAAAACCCGCATGATACAGACGTAGCGCCACACCACTGGCGATATCCCCCGCACCGCGAATCACCACCAGCTGGTGTCCGGAAGGATGAGAAGGTTTCATCATCAGCCCACCCGGCGCGTTATTTTTCACCTGTAATATTTCTGCCAGCACGCTGATGGCGATCTCCTGCGGCGTTTCCGCACCTATGTTGTAACCAACGGGCGCATGTAAACGGGCAATATGTTCTTCAGCCACGCCTTTCTCACGCAATTGACGTAGGAAAAGCTGAACCTTGCGGCGACTTGCCAGCAACCCCAGCCATGCAATGGGCTGTTCAATGAGTTTGTCGAGGGCTTCACGATCCTGATTATTCGTGGCAATCAGGACAAAATTATCAGGGCGAATATCCAGTGCTTCCACTGCCGCACCAAACGACTCAGCATGGAGAAGCGTGGTTGATGGTGGGAATAATTCAGGATTAAGGCTTTCGCGATAAATATCGGCAACGGCAATATCAAATCCTAATAGCGCCGCACTCTGGGCTATCGCCCGGTTGACATGCCCCGCGCCAATCAACACCAGACGAGGACGCATACCATGGACGCTGATAAACACGGACATTGCACCTCCACAATCTGACCCGACAGCATCCACACCGTTACGAGCCATACGTCCATGGAATAATCGCGGCTTACGTTCCTGCAATGCCTGAAGCGACTCTTCAATCACCTTCCGCTCAACCATTCCACCACCAATTGTACCGACGATAGAACCATCGGCGCGCACTAACATTTGTGCAGAATGGCGGGGAGTCGAGCCTCGGCTATCAACAATTTGCGCCATCGCAAACGGACAATTTTGCTCTTCAAGTTTTGCAGCCTCTGTGAAAATATTCATACCAACCTCAATGGATATCCTTTCAGTAACCCGGAATACCCGGGCCGCTAATTCACAAATCTGCGCGCGATTGCAGGATGTTCTTGTATATCGCCCAGCCAGATTGCCTCTACGTCGTGTTGTTGCAGCGGTTGAAGGAGCTCGCTTTGCGCAATCGCATTCTCACATTGAGAAAAACGGTTAATGAACCAGACTCGCCGACAACCTTGCGGTACGTTTTTAAATGCGCCCTGAGGGTGGCGAACCAGCGCAACGAGATCGCTCAGTTGCAAGGTTGCATCAGGTGTTAACCCGGTAATATCAGCAAACTGCGACCAGCGATGGACATTTTCTGTGCTCACTTTCGCACCCAAAATATGTCCTCCCATCACAGCAATCACGCAGCAACTGCTTTTGGGTATGCAAGGTTCGTGCTCATCAGGCGCTTTTAACGGCATTCCACGCGAGCCATCTGCCTCAATGAGAATTACGTCACACTCTGGTCGTTGCACCAGTGCATCAATCGCTTCTGGCATAAATCCCTGCACTTTTCCCTGGTTCGCTTTCCAGCTGTGAAAACAAAATGAAATGGGGGATGTAAGAGACGTATGAGGAAGCATGGCGGGATCACGACAGAAAACCACGGGCCAGTGAGACGTTGGCATAAACATATGTGTCGTCGTAGTGATTAACACACGCCTGCCGCTAGCCTGGAGCAGTTCTGCCAGCCAAAAAAGCAAGCTGGTTTTCCCCCCAGCCCCAACAACAGAAATCACAGTGGGGCGTTTCTGCGCGCCTAAATCAATGAATAATGCCGATGGGTCAACTATACTTTTCACGAGTCTTTATGACCTCTCTGGGATAAATTATCCCCAACTTAATCCATCAGGAAGTAACGCAATTAACAGGCGTTATTAGCCCCTATTAATAATGGAACCACTATGTCAGCCATCGACTGTATAATTACCGCTGCCGGATTATCATCAAGAATGGGGCAATGGAAAATGATGTTACCCTGGCAAGAGGGAACAATTCTTGATGCAAGTATCAAAAATGCGTTGCAGTTTTGTAGCCGAATTATTTTAGTCACCGGCTATCGTGGTAATGAACTGCACGAACGTTATGCGAACCAGAGTAATATCACTATTATCCACAACCCAAATTATGCGCAGGGTTTACTGACATCAGTAAAGGCCGCAGTACCCGCGGTGCAAACCGAACATTGTTTTCTCACCCACGGTGACATGCCAACCCTCACCATCGATATTTTTAGAAAAATCTGGTCGTTACGTAATGATGGCGCAATACTGCCACTCCATAAAGGTATCCCCGGCCATCCGATTTTAGTGTCAAAGCCATGCCTGATGCAGGCAACCCAGCGACCCAATGTCACCAATATGCGTCAGGCACTCCTTATGGGAGAACATTATTCCGTCGAAATAGAGAATGCAGAAATAATTTTAGATATTGATACTCCGGACGACTTTATTACAGCGCAAAAAAGGTATACTGAAATTTAGAAAACGTAGTTAAACGTTTGCGTTCAAATATTTAAACCATCCAGCCTGCTTTATCATTATGATAAGGAATCACTGATTTTGAGAAAAGAGAAAAAGTGATAAATGGGCTGGTAATAATAATTCCCAGGAGTGATTTTAATTCTCATTTGGCACCTGTGAGTTCATTCACAAAAAGCCCTTAAGTTTCGAGCCGCCTCACATTTTTTTATATTTCCCGCCAAACCTGGCAAGAGTGGTGCGATTGTTGCTCTATCCCCCTAAACCACCGGATTTCTCAACACCGGTCACTCAATGATATCTGTATAAGCTAAGGAGAGGGTTATGGGGGATATTATGCGTCCCATTCCGTTTGAGGAACTTTTGACGCGCATATTTGATGAATACCAACAACAACGCTCAATCTTTGGTATTCCCGAGCAACAGTTTTACTCACCCGTAAAAGGTAAAACTGTTAGCGTCTTCGGTGAAACCTGTGCCACTCCCGTCGGCCCTGCCGCTGGTCCGCACACGCAGCTCGCGCAAAATATTGTCACATCCTGGCTGACTGGCGGACGCTTCATCGAACTAAAAACCGTCCAAATTCTTGACCGCCTGGAGCTGGAAAAGCCCTGTATTGATGCCGAAGACGAGTGCTTTAACACCGAATGGTCCACCGAATTTACCCTGCTTAAAGCCTGGGATGAATACCTCAAAGCCTGGTTTGCCCTGCACCTTCTCGAAGCGATGTTCCAGCCTTCTGATTCCGGTAAATCGTTCATCTTTAATATGAGCGTCGGTTACAACCTCGAAGGTATTAAGCAACCGCCGATGCAACAGTTCATCGATAATATGATGGACGCATCTGACCATCCGAAATTCGCTCAATATCGCGATACGCTGAATAAATTACTCCAGGATGACGCATTTTTAGCCCGCCACGGCTTACAGGAAAAACGCGAATGCTTGCAGGCCTTACCGGCACGCATCCCCACCAGCATGGTACAAGGCGTTACCCTCTCCACGATGCACGGCTGTCCTCCGCATGAAATCGAAGCCATTTGCCGCTACATGCTGGAAGAAAAAGGGCTCAATACCTTTGTGAAACTCAACCCGACCTTACTGGGGTACGCGCGTGTTCGTGAGATCCTCGATGTCTGCGGTTTCGGTTACATAGGCTTAAAAGAAGAGTCATTTGATCACGACCTCAAGCTGACGCAAGCGCTGGAAATGCTGGAACGCCTGATGGTACTGGCAAAAGAAAAATCACTCGGCTTTGGCGTCAAACTGACCAATACCCTCGGCACCATTAATAACAAAGGTGCACTGCCTGGTGAAGAGATGTATATGTCAGGCCGTGCGCTGTTCCCGCTCTCCATCAATGTTGCAGCAGTTCTCTCTCGCGCCTTTGACGGCAAACTGCCCATTTCTTATTCCGGTGGTGCCAGTCAGCTGACTATCCGCGATATTTTTGATACTGGTATTCGCCCTATTACTATGGCAACCGACCTGCTGAAACCTGGCGGCTATCTGCGCTTAAGTGCCTGCATGCGCGAGCTGGAAGGCTCCGACGCCTGGGGGCTTGACCATGTTGACGTCGAACGACTGAACAAACTGGCAGCAGACGCGTTAACCATGGAATACACGCAGAAACACTGGAAGCCAGAAGAGCGTATTGAAGTGGCAGAAGACCTGCCGCTGACCGACTGCTACGTTGCACCGTGCGTTACTGCTTGCGCCATTAAACAGGATATTCCGGAATACATCCGTCTGCTTGGCGAACACCGCTATGCCGACGCACTGGAACTCATCTACCAACGCAACGCCCTGCCCGCCATTACCGGTCATATTTGCGATCACCAGTGCCAATACAACTGTACCCGCCTGGATTACGACAGTGCGCTGAATATCCGCGAACTGAAAAAAGTCGCGCTGGAAAAAGGTTGGGATGAATATAAGCAACGCTGGCACAAACCAGCCGGTTCTGGTTCACGCCATCCGGTTGCCGTGATTGGTGCAGGTCCGGCGGGTCTGGCAGCAGGTTACTTCCTTGCCAGAGCGGGCCATCCGGTTACGCTGTTTGAACGCGAAGCCAATGCGGGCGGCGTGGTGAAAAATATCATTCCTCAGTTCCGTATTCCTGCAGAGTTAATTCAGCACGATATCGATTTTGTTGCCGCTCACGGCGTGAAATTTGAGTATGGCTGCTCACCCGATCTGACCGTTGAACAGTTAAAAAATCAGGGCTTCCACTATGTTCTGATTGCCACCGGCACTGATAAAAATAGCGGTGTGAAATTGGCGGGCGACAACCAAAATGTGTGGAAATCACTCCCCTTCCTGCGTGAATACAACAAAGGCACTACGCTCAAGCTGGGCAAGCATGTGGTCGTTGTCGGGGCGGGTAACACCGCAATGGACTGCGCTCGTGCGGCGTTACGCGTTCCAGGCGTAGAAAAAGCAACGGTCGTTTATCGTCGTTCACTGCAAGAGATGCCCGCATGGCGCGAAGAGTATGAAGAAGCGTTGCACGACGGCGTGGAGTTCCGTTTCCTGAATAATCCGGAACGTTTCGATGCTGATGGCACCTTAACCTTGCGCGTTATGTCGCTTGGCGAACCTGATGAGAAAGGTCGTCGCCGTCCGGTTGAAACCAACGAAACAGTAACACTGCATGTAGACAGCCTGATCACCGCCATTGGCGAACAGCAGGATACTGAAGCCCTGAATGCGATGGGCGTGCCGCTGGACAAAAATGGCTGGCCAGACGTCGACCATAATGGCGAAACTCGTCTGACTGACGTCTTTATGATCGGCGACGTACAGCGCGGACCATCCTCCATTGTCGCTGCTGTCGGAACTGCGCGTCGGGCTACCGATGCCATCCTTAGTCGGGAAAATATCCGTTCCCACCAGAACGATAAATACTGGAACAACGTCAATCCGGCGGAAATCTATCAACGCAAAGGCGATATCTCTATCACCCTGGTGGATAGCGACGATCGTGACGCGTTTGTCGCCCAGGAAGCCGCTCGCTGCCTTGAATGTAACTACGTTTGCAGCAAGTGTGTGGATGTCTGCCCGAACCGCGCCAACGTATCCATTGCGGTCCCTGGCTTCCAGAACCGTTTCCAGACGCTGCACCTCGACGCTTACTGTAACGAATGCGGCAACTGTGCTCAGTTCTGTCCGTGGAACGGTAAACCGTACAAAGACAAAATCACCGTCTTCAGCCTGTCGCAAGACTTTGATAACAGCAGCAACCCAGGCTTCCTTGTGGAAGATTGCCGGGTACGAGTACGTCTGAATAACCAAAGCTGGGTGTTAAACATCGACAGCGAAGGTCAGTTCAACAACGTACCACCGGAGCTGAACGATATGTGCCGCATCATTAGCCATGTCCACCAGCATCATCATTATCTGCTGGGCCGCGTGGAGGTGTAATCATGTTGATTCTGAAGAATGTCACCGCAGTGCAGTTACACCCGGCGAAAGTGCAGGAAGGCGTTGATATCGCCATCGAAAATGATGTGATTGTCGCTATCGGCGATGCGCTGACGCAACGCTACCCCGATGCCAACTACAAAGAGATGCATGGTCGGATTGTGATGCCGGGAATTGTCTGCTCGCACAACCATTTTTACTCGGGGCTTTCCCGTGGAATTATGGCAAACATCGCCCCCTGCCCGGATTTCATTTCAACGCTGAAAAATCTCTGGTGGCGGCTCGATCGCGCCCTTGATGAAGAGTCGCTCTATTACAGCGGGCTGATTTGTTCACTGGAAGCGATTAAGAGCGGCTGTACATCTGTTATCGATCACCATGCCTCTCCGGCGTATATCAGCGGGTCGCTCTCCACATTGCGCAACGCATTTTTAAAAGTTGGCCTGCGTGCGATGACCTGTTTTGAAACCACTGACCGTAACAACGGCATTAAAGAACTACAGGAAGGAGTAGAGGAAAATATCCGCTTCGCCCGTCAGATTGATGATGCGAAGAAAGCGGCAACTGAACCGTATCTGGTAGAGGCTCATATTGGTGCTCACGCGCCGTTTACTGTGCCGGATGCCGGTCTGGAAATGCTGCGTGAGGCCGTGAAAGCCACAGGCCGTGGTTTACATATTCACGCTGCGGAAGACCTTTACGATGTTTCCCATAGTCATCACTGGTACGGCAAAGATCTGCTGGCACGATTAGCGCAATTCGATCTCATCGACAGCAAAACGCTGGTCGCTCATGGGCTTTATCTGTCTAAAGACGACATCGCGTTGCTCAATCAGCGTGATGCATTCCTGGTGCATAACGCCCGTTCAAACATGAACAACCATGTCGGCTACAACCATCATCTTTGCGACATCCGCAATCTGGCGTTGGGTACGGACGGTATTGGTTCAGATATGTTTGAAGAGATGAAATTTGCCTTCTTTAAACATCGCGATGCGGGTGGTCCGCTGTGGCCTGACAGCTTTGCCAAAGCTCTGGCTAACGGCAACGAACTGATGAGCCGCAACTTTGGCGCGAAATTTGGCCTGCTGGAAACCGGTTATAAAGCCGATTTAACCATTTGCGATTACAACTCGCCGACGCCACTGCTGGCAGACAATATCGCTGGACATATCGCTTTCGGCATGGGTTCAGGCAGCGTCCACAGCGTGATGGTCAACGGCGTTATGGTCTATGAAGACCGTCAGTTTAACTTCGATTGCGATTCCATTTATGCGCAAGCCAGAAAAGCCGCTGCTGCTATGTGGCGTCGGATGGATGCGCTGGCATAAATGACAAATACCCTCTTCCCGCAGGGAAGAGGGTTAAATAAGGAAAGAAGATGATTGAACAATTTTTCAGGCCCGACTCTGTCGAACAGGCGCTGGAACTGAAGCGCCGCTACCAGGATGAAGCCGTCTGGTTCGCCGGAGGCAGTAAACTCAACGCCACACCAACCCGTACCGATAAAAAGATTGCCATATCCTTACAGGATCTGGAACTGGACTGGGTTGACTGGGATAACGGTGCATTGCGGATTGGCGCGATGTCTCGCTTGCAAACACTGCGTGATGCACGGTTTATTCCTGCAGCACTGCGTGAGGCTCTCGGCTTTGTCTATTCTCGCCATATTCGTAATCAGTCGACCATTGGTGGTGAAATCGCCGCCCGGCAGGAAGAGTCGGTGCTGCTTCCCGTCCTGCTGGCACTAGATGCCGAACTGGTTTTTGGCAACGGTGAAACTCTGTCAATTGAGGAGTACCTGGCCTGCCCATGCGATCACCTGCTAACCGAAATCATCATTAAAGATCCGTATCGCACCTGTGCGACTCGCAAAATTAGCCGTTCTCAGGCTGGGTTAACGGTAGTAACGGCAGCCGTTGCGTTTACCGATCACGACGGTATGCGAATTGCGTTGGATGGCGTGGCCAGTAAAGCACTGCGTCTGCACGATGTTGAAAAACAAAACCTGGAAGGCAATGCACTTGAACAGGCTGTCGCCAACGCCATTTTCCCGCAGGAAGATTTGCGGGGCAGCGTGGCCTATAAACGCTATATCACGGGAGTTCTGGTAGCCGACCTTTATGCCGACTGCCAACAGGCTGGGGAGGAAGCCGTATGATCATCCACTTTACTTTAAATGGCGCGCCTCAGGAGCTAACCGTTAATCCAGGCGAAAACGTGCAAAAGCTGTTGTTTAACATGGGAATGCACTCTGTACGCAACAGCGATGATGGATTCGGGTTTGCCGGTTCTGACGCAATTATCTTTAACGGTAATATCGTTAACGCGTCCTTGCTTATCGCCGCACAGTTAGAGAAGGCAGATATTCGTACCGCAGAGTCTCTGGGCAAATGGAACGAGTTAAGTCTGGTTCAACAGGCAATGGTTGATGTTGGCGTGGTGCAGTCTGGTTATAACGATCCAGCTGCGGCTCTGATTATCACTGATCTGCTCGAGCGTATCGCCGCACCGACCCGCGAAGAGATCGACGACGCGCTTTCTGGTTTGTTCAGTCGCGATGCAGGCTGGCAACAATACTATCAGGTCATTGAACTGGCGGTTGCACGTAAAAATAACCCGCAGGCCACCATTGATATCGCTCCGACTTTCCGCGATGACCTTGAAGTCATTGGTAAGCATTATCCTAAAACTGATGCCGCAAAAATGGTGCAGGCGAAACCCTGCTATGTTGAAGACCGCGTAACGGCTGACGCCTGCGTCATTAAAATGTTACGTAGCCCTCACGCTCACGCACTGATTACTCACCTGGATGTCAGCAAAGCTGAAGCCTTACCAGGCGTCGTCCACGTTATTACTCATCTGAATTGCCCGGATATCTACTACACCCCGGGTGGTCAGAGCGCACCGGAACCGTCACCGCTTGACCGCCGTATGTTCGGCAAGAAAATGCGTCACGTCGGCGATCGCGTTGCTGCGGTCGTCGCAGAAAGTGAAGAAATTGCGCTCGAAGCACTGAAGCTCATCGACGTTGAATATGAAGTGCTTAAACCTGTAATGTCGATTGACGAGGCAATGGCGGAAGATGCGCCTGTCGTGCACGATGAACCGGTGGTGTATGTTGCTGGTGCGCCAGATACTCTGGAAGACGATAACAGCCATGCAGCCCAGCGCGGCGAGCATATGATCATCAACTTCCCGATCGGTTCTCGCCCCCGTAAAAATATCGCCGCCAGTATTCATGGTCATATTGGCGATATGGACAAAGGCTTTGCCGATGCCGATGTGATCATTGAGCGAACCTATAACTCAACGCAGGCGCAGCAGTGCCCGACTGAAACTCATATATGCTTTACCCGTATGGACGGCGATCGTCTGGTTATCCACGCCTCCACCCAGGTACCATGGCACTTACGCCGCCAGGTCGCGCGCCTCGTGGGCATGAAACAACATAAAGTTCATGTAATTAAAGAGCGAGTTGGCGGCGGTTTTGGGTCTAAACAGGACATCCTGCTGGAAGAAGTGTGCGCCTGGGCAACCTGCGTGACCGGGCGTCCGGTACTGTTCCGCTACACCCGTGAAGAAGAGTTTATTGCTAACACCTCTCGTCACGTCGCGAAAGTCACCGTCAAACTGGGGGCAAAGAAAGATGGTCGCCTGACGGCCGTGAAGATGGATTTCCGCGCCAACACAGGCCCTTACGGCAATCACTCACTCACCGTACCATGTAACGGACCGGCGCTGTCGCTGCCGTTATATCCGTGCGATAACGTCGATTTCCAGGTCACCACCTACTACAGCAACATTTGTCCAAATGGTGCTTATCAGGGTTATGGTGCACCGAAAGGTAACTTCGCTATCACTATGGCATTAGCGGAACTGGCTGAACAGTTACAGATCGACCAACTGGAAATTATCGAACGTAACCGGGTACACGAAGGGCAAGAGCTGAAAATTCTCGGTGCGATTGGTGAAGGTAAAGCGCCGACCTCCGTTCCTTCCGCCGCCAGCTGCGCGCTGGAAGAGATCCTGCGTCAGGGTCGCGAGATGATCCAATGGTCTTCACCAAAACCGCAAAATGGTGACTGGCACATCGGTCGCGGCGTCGCCATTATCATGCAGAAATCGGGGATCCCGGATATCGATCAGGCTAACTGCATGATTAAACTGGAATCGGACGGTACCTTTATTGTTCATTCTGGCGGTGCGGATATTGGTACTGGTCTGGATACCGTGGTGACGAAACTGGCAGCAGAAGTGCTGCACTGCCCACCGCAGGACGTGCATGTTATCTCCGGTGATACCGATCATGCGTTGTTTGATAAAGGCGCATATGCCTCGTCCGGTACTTGCTTCTCGGGTAACGCGGCGCGTTTGGCAGCGGAAAATCTGCGGGATAAAATTCTGTTCCACGGCGCGCAAATGTTGGGTGAGCCAGTGGCAGATGTTCAACTAGCAACGCCGGGCGTCGTGCGCGGCAAGAAAGGCGAAGTTAGTTTCGGGGATATTGCCCATAAAGGCGAAACCGGCACCGGTTTTGGTTCACTGGTGGGAACTGCCAGTTATATCACGCCTGATTTCGCCTTCCCGTATGGCGCAAACTTTGCTGAAGTTGCCGTCAACACACGTACGGGTGAAATCCGCCTGGATAAATTCTACGCCTTGCTGGACTGTGGTACACCGGTCAATCCAGAGTTAGCGTTGGGACAAATCTACGGAGCCACCCTGCGTGCTATCGGGCACAGTATGAGCGAAGAAATCATTTATGACGCCGAAGGCCACCCGTTAACGCGTGATTTACGCAGTTACGGCGCACCGAAAATTGGTGACATTCCGCGTGATTTCCGCGCTGTGCTGGTGCCGAGCGACGATAAAGTCGGCCCATTCGGGGCGAAATCAATCTCAGAAATCGGTGTAAATGGCGCAGCTCCGGCGATTGCTACCGCAATTCACGATGCCTGCGGCATCTGGTTACGCGAATGGCATTTCACACCGGAGAAAATACTCACCGCGCTGGAAAAAATATAAATAATAAATGGCCGCTTCGGCGGCCTGTTTCTCTGTTTGAACGATGACTAAATAGTTGACTGCGAAAATGAGATAAGCCGTTCTCAAGGCGTCCTGCGCCCCAAATTCGTGGGAATTTATTTTACTGATTCAGATGATCAAATTTACTTTAAAAGGAGTGAAGGGATGTCTGATATAAACCATGCAGGTTCTGACCTTATATTTGAACTGGAGGATCGCCCTCCCTTTCATCAGGCTCTCGTTGGTGCCATTACCCATCTGTTGGCAATTTTCGTTCCGATGGTAACCCCTGCGTTAATCGTGGGTGCGGCCTTACAGCTTTCCGCTGAAACAACCGCCTATCTTGTTTCTATGGCGATGATCGCCTCTGGTATTGGTACCTGGTTACAGGTAAACCGCTATGGCATCGTCGGTTCTGGCCTACTCTCAATTCAGTCAGTCAATTTTTCATTTGTTACAGTCATGATTGCGCTGGGCAGCAGCATGAAAAGCGATGGTTTTCACGAAGAGTTAATCATGTCGTCGCTTCTCGGCGTCTCCTTCGTTGGCGCATTTCTGGTTGTCGGCTCTTCTTTTATCCTGCCCTATTTACGTCGGGTTATTACACCTACCGTTAGCGGCATTGTGGTGCTGATGATCGGCTTAAGCCTGATTAAAGTCGGCATTATCGATTTTGGTGGAGGATTTGCTGCCAAAAGCAGCGGTACGTTCGGCAATTACGAACATCTCGGCGTTGGTTTATTGGTTTTGATTGTGGTGATCGGCTTTAACTGCTGCCGCAGTCCGTTACTACGCATGGGAGGGATTGCCATTGGGCTATGTGTCGGTTATATCGCGTCGTTATGCCTGGGCATGGTGGATTTCAGCAGTATGCGCAATTTGCCGTTAATCACCATCCCGCATCCGTTCAAATACGGGTTTAGTTTCAGCTTCCATCAGTTCCTGGTGGTCGGCACGATTTATTTGCTTAGCGTGCTGGAAGCTGTCGGTGATATCACCGCCACGGCAATGGTTTCCCGCCGCCCCATCCAGGGAGAAGAGTATCAGTCGCGTCTGAAAGGCGGCGTACTGGCAGATGGCCTGGTTTCGGTTATCGCTTCCGCTGTCGGTTCATTACCGTTAACCACGTTTGCGCAAAATAATGGGGTTATTCAGATGACCGGTGTCGCTTCACGTTATGTCGGGCGAACCATCGCGGTCATGTTGGTTATTCTCGGCTTGTTTCCGATGATTGGCGGCTTCTTCACGACCATTCCCTCGGCTGTTCTGGGAGGCGCAATGACGTTGATGTTTTCCATGATTGCCATCGCTGGGATTCGCATCATCATCACCAACGGATTAAAGCGCCGTGAAACACTTATTGTCGCCACTTCTTTAGGTTTAGGGCTTGGCGTCTCCTACGACCCGGAAATTTTTAAAATATTGCCAGCCTCTATTTATGTATTAGTTGAAAACCCTATTTGTGCTGGTGGATTAACTGCGATTTTATTAAATATTATCCTCCCTGGTGGCTACCGACAGGAAAACGTTCTGCCTGGTATTACCTCAGCGGAAGAGATGGATTAACAGTAAAGGAGTCAATGATGTCAGGAGAACACACGTTAAAAGCGGTACGAGGCAGTTTTATTGATGTCACCCGTACGGTCGATAACCCGGAAGAGATTGCCTCTGCGCTGCGGTTTATTGAGGATGGTTTATTACTCATTAAACAGGGAAAAGTGGAATGGTTTGGCGAATGGGAAGACGGAAAGCATCAAATTCCTGACACCATTCGCGTGCGCGACTATCGCGGCAAACTGGTAGTACCGGGCTTTGTCGATACACATATCCATTATCCGCAAAGTGAAATGGTTGGGGCCTATGGTGAACAATTGTTGGAGTGGTTGAATAAACACACCTTCCCTACTGAACGTCGTTATGAGGATTTAGAGTACGCCCGCGAAATGTCGGCGTTCTTCATCAAGCAGCTTTTACGTAACGGAACCACCACAGCGTTGGTGTTTGGTACCGTTCATCCGCAATCCGTTGATGCGCTGTTTGAAGCCGCCAGTCATATCAATATGCGTATGATTGCCGGTAAGGTGATGATGGACCGCAACGCACCGGATTATCTGCTCGACACTGCCGAAAGCAGCTATCACCAAAGCAAAGAACTGATCGAACGCTGGCACAAAAATGGTCGTCTGTTGTATGCGATTACGCCACGCTTCGCCCCAACCTCATCTCCTGAACAGATGGCGATGGCGCAACGCCTGAAAGAAGAGTATCCCGACACATGGGTACATACCCATCTTTGTGAAAATAAAGATGAAATTGCCTGGGTCAAATCGCTTTATCCTGACCATGATGGTTATCTGGATGTTTACCATCAGTACGGTCTGACAGGTAAAAATTGTGTCTTTGCTCACTGCGTCCATCTCGAAGAGAAAGAGTGGGATCGTCTCAGCGAAACCAAATCCAGCATTGCTTTCTGTCCTACCTCCAACCTTTACCTCGGCAGTGGCTTATTCAACTTGAAAAAAGCATGGCAGAAGAAAGTCAAAGTGGGCATGGGGACTGACATTGGCGCAGGAACAACTTTCAACATGCTGCAAACGCTGAACGAAGCCTACAAAGTGTTGCAATTACAAGGCTATCGCCTCTCGGCATATGAAGCGTTTTACCTTGCCACGCTCGGCGGGGCGAAATCTCTGGGCCTTGACGATTTGATTGGCAACTTTTTACCTGGCAAAGAGGCTGATTTCGTGGTGATGGAACCCACCGCCACCCCGCTACAGCAGCTGCGCTATGACAACTCTGTTTCTTTAGTCGACAAATTGTTCGTGATGATGACGTTGGGCGATGACCGTTCGATCTACCGCACCTACGTTGATGGTCGTCTGGTGTACGAACGCAACTAATAATAAAACTTTAACATCCTCGTGAGGACATCATTATGTCTGGAGACATCCTACAAACACCGGACGCACCAAAGCCACAAGGCGCGCTGGATAATTATTTTAAAATTACCGCTCGTGGCAGTACCGTTCGTCAGGAAGTACTGGCTGGCTTAACGACCTTTCTGGCCATGGTTTATTCCGTTATCGTCGTTCCGGGAATGCTGGGCAAAGCAGGTTTTCCTCCCGCAGCTGTGTTTGTTGCCACCTGTCTGGTCGCGGGCTTCGGCTCGTTGCTGATGGGCTTGTGGGCCAACTTGCCAATGGCGATTGGTTGCGCTATTTCCTTAACGGCATTTACCGCATTCAGTCTGGTACTCGGGCAACAAATTAGCGTTCCTGTCGCACTGGGTGCGGTCTTTCTGATGGGCGTCATCTTCACCGCCATTTCTGTAACCGGTGTGCGAACCTGGATATTACGTAATTTACCGATGGGTATCGCTCACGGCACAGGTATCGGTATCGGCCTGTTTCTGCTGCTGATTGCTGCTAACGGTGTGGGAATGGTTATCAAAAACCCGATTGAAGGCTTGCCGGTGGCGCTCGGTGCGTTTACCTCCTTCCCGGTGATGATGAGCTTACTGGGTCTGGCGGTCATCTTCGGTCTGGAAAAGTGCCGCGTACCTGGCGGGATCTTGTTGGTGATTATTGCAATTTCGATCATCGGCTTAATCTTTGATCCAGCGGTGAAGTACCACGGTCTGGTGGCGATGCCCAGTCTGACTGGCGAAGATGGTAAGTCTCTGATTTTCAGCCTCGATATTATGGGGGCACTCCAGCCAACTGTACTTCCGAGTGTACTGGCATTGGTGATGACCGCAGTGTTCGACGCCACCGGTACCATCCGTGCCGTCGCCGGTCAGGCGAATTTGTTAGATAAAGACAACCAGATCATCAACGGCGGTAAAGCCCTGACCAGTGACTCAGTAAGTTCAATATTCTCCGGCCTGGTGGGTGCTGCGCCCGCAGCGGTTTATATCGAATCAGCGGCAGGAACCGCCGCCGGGGGTAAAACAGGGTTGACCGCAACCGTAGTGGGGGCGTTATTCCTGTTGATTCTGTTTTTATCACCACTGTCATTTTTGATCCCTGGTTACGCCACTGCACCCGCTCTGATGTACGTAGGTTTGCTGATGTTAAGTAACGTCTCGAAGCTGGATTTCAACGATTTTATTGACGCAATGGCTGGCCTGGTGTGTGCCGTGTTTATCGTTCTGACTTGTAATATCGTTACCGGTATTATGCTGGGCTTTGTGACACTGGTCGTAGGCCGCGTCTTTGCACGCGAATGGCAAAAGCTGAATATTGGTACGGTAATCATTACTGCCGCACTGGTCGCATTTTACGCGGGTGGATGGGCTATCTAATAGATTCTCCGCGCCTTTCAGCGCGGAGAATTCTTTCAGAGAGGATTCTCACCGCTGGCAACAATACGCTGCTGGCGGACTCGCCTGAGTTCTCTTTCAGTAAGCAACTGCAGCGCCTGTGTCGGGCAAGATTCAACGCAGGCAGGCCCCTCTTCCCGCTGTTCACAGAGATCGCATTTCACAATTTGTTGCCGGGTATCCCCCGGCAACGACTGAATGGTTATCATCCCAAACGGGCACGCACTGACGCAACTCTGACAGCCAATACAACGGGCAGAATTGGCCTGCACCACCTGCTCGCCCATCGTCAGCGCTCCCACGGGGCAAGCGCCAACACAAGGGGCGTTTTCACACTGATGGCACATCACCGGCGCACTGATGCAGTCCAGTCGCTGTACCTTCAGCCGGGGTAAAAAGACATCGGCATTCAACTCCTGTTCTGAAGGGTGAGCGACCACACAGGCCACTTCACAAGTACGGCAGCCAATACAGTCAGCCGGATTAACGATAATTAACGATTTCATCACGATGCCTTCGAATCAAACAGAGTTAACATATCGCGCGCCGCTTGCCTTCCTGCGGCCATTGCAGTGACAACCAGATCCGCGCCATGAACTGCATCCCCACCAGCAAAGACTTTTTTCAGGTGCGTCTGGGTAGGTAAATACCCGACGTCCCCGGTTTGAATCAGGCCCCATTTATCGAGCTTAATTCCGCTGCCTTGCAACCACGGCATGGCATGCGCCTGGAAACCAAAGGCCATAATCAGAACATCGGCAGGCAGCTCAAACTCTGAACCCGCTACCGGACGAGGACGACGGCGTCCATCCGGACCCGGCTCACCCATAGCGGTACGAATAAGGCCCACCGCAGTTAAACGCCCATCTACGTCACAAGCGATATATTGCGGCTGAACATTGAACTGAAACTCGACACCTTCCTCGCGCGCATTGACCACCTCTTTGCGCGAGCCCGGCATACTGACTTCATCACGACGATACGCGCAGGTCACGCTGGCGGCATTGAGGCGGATGGAAGTCCGCAAACAATCCATGGTCGTATCGCCACCGCCCAATACCACGACTCGCTTACCTTCCACATCCGTCAGCGGATACTCTTCAGACTCCGGCAATCCCATCAACTGGCGGGTATGGGCAGTCAGGAACGGTAGAGCCTGAATGACACCGGGCGCATCTTCATGCGGCAGATCTGCTCGCATCATCCCGTAAGTCCCCACGCCGATGAAAACGGCATCATATTCAGAAGTTAAATCGCTAAAGGTAATATCGCGGCCAATTTCACAGTTAAGATGAAAGTCGATTCCCATTGCGGTGAATATCTCTCGCCGCTGGCTTAATACCGTTTTATCGAGTTTGAAAGGAGGTATGCCAAAAGTCAGCATACCGCCAATTTCTGGATGGCGATCAAAGACATCAACCTGAACTCCTGCGCGCGCCAGAATATCAGCACACCCTAACCCTGCAGGCCCTGCGCCAATCACCGCCACTTTTTCGATACGGGGAACAACATGGCTGACATCAGGACGCCAGCCCATCGCCAGCGCGGTATCGGTGATGTAGCGTTCCAGATTACCGATAGAGACTGCGCCAGAGTGATCTTTCAAAGTACATGCGCCTTCACAAAGACGGTCCTGTGGACATACCCTGCCGCAGATTTCTGGTAAGGAACTGGTCTGGTGGCAAAGTTCTGCCGCTTCAATAATCTTTCCTTCCTGCACCAGACGGATGTAATCCGGAATAGCGTTATGCAGCGGGCAATGCCAGTTGCAGTTAGCTTTTTCGGCGCAATAAACACAGCGGTCACTCTCATAAGTCGCTTGTTGTGGATCCAGCCCGCAATAAATTTCGCCAAAGTGGGTTTTCCGTTCACTCGCTGAAATTTTATCTGCGCCTTTACGCGAGTTAACGGGGAGCAACGCTGCACTGCGAGATGGCTGAGCGTCTGATGACGCTTTTCCTGCTGCCGTTTTGCGCTGGCGGGCCACCTTTATCTGCTGCAACCCTTTATCGTCCATCAGCCGTAACGCCTGTGTTGGGCATACGTCAATACAGGCTTGCGTGCCGGAACTGCGCTGGTTACAAAGGTCGCATTTCTGCGCAATCGTATCGACCATCTCAACGACGCCAAAGGGGCAAGCGATTGCGCATCTTTTACAACCAATACATTTTTGCTCGTCCAGTTGTACGCTATCGGGCTGGAAAGTCAGAGCATTAACCGGACAAGCCGTAACGCAAGGAGCATTGTTGCAGTGATGACAGGCCACCGGATTCGCAGCCTGGCCTTTCCCTACAACGTGGATACGCGGTCGAAAGTCACTGTGACTCAGCGGCCAGTTTTCTTGATTGTGTGCCACCGCACAGGCAATTTCACAAGCATGACAGCCTATACATTCCGCAGCTTCAGCAGCGATAAACTTATTCATTTGCATCCCTTTCATTTAATGAGTTATGTCTTCTCAAAGTTCGCGATGCAATAAACGGGCATATATTAGGTAGAATGACTTTTTAATTATAAGTTTGTGACTAAGTTCAAATTATTACCCCTCAATCTGTGCCGCTTTCATTATTTCAACATCAAGGTCCAAAAGAGAGCTATCCAGATAAACTTGATTAAATGCGAGAGAGCTACATGCCAGAATGATTAATAAAATATCAATATGAGAAAATTGCAGATAATTCCACTGTCTGGTTCTCTTCTCATTTTCGTAGTTTAATCACGATTATGTGATTGCCTCCGCAATTCCTGTCTCTAACTCCCCTTCCTTGCAAAAACTGGCACTCCACGAGCATGTGTTTAAACAGTTTCATGAACGTAAACGGTTGCTTTTTACTCTGGCGGGCGAAAGGAGAAACACTGATGAGCGCCATAGATTCCCAACTTCCCTCATCTTCAGGGCAAGACCGCCCAACTGATGAGGTTGACCGCATATTATCACCAGGAAAGCTGATCATACTCGGTCTGCAACACGTCCTTGTAATGTACGCAGGTGCAGTCGCTGTTCCTCTTATGATTGGTGACCGACTGGGCCTCTCAAAAGAAGCTATTGCGATGCTCATTAGCTCGGATCTCTTTTGCTGCGGGATCGTCACATTATTACAATGTATCGGTATCGGCCGCTTTATGGGGATCCGTCTGCCGGTGATTATGTCGGTAACCTTTGCTGCTGTAACACCAATGATAGCCATTGGCATGAACCCGGATATCGGCCTGCTGGGGATATTTGGTGCCACTATCGCCGCGGGATTTATCACCACATTATTAGCACCACTTATCGGTCGCTTAATGCCTTTATTCCCGCCACTGGTTACCGGTGTGGTTATTACTTCTATCGGGCTTAGCATTATTCAGGTCGGTATTGACTGGGCCGCTGGAGGTAAAGGGAATCCGCAATATGGTAATCCCGTTTATTTAGGTATCTCCTTTGCCGTCTTAATTTTTATCTTGCTCATTACTCGCTATGCGAAAGGATTTATGTCCAACGTCGCCGTATTACTGGGGATTGTATTTGGCTTTTTACTTTCGTGGATGATGAATGAAGTCAATTTGTCCGGGCTACATGATGCTTCGTGGTTTGCGATTGTCACCCCAATGTCGTTTGGTATGCCGGTATTTGACCCCGTTTCTATTCTAACCATGACCGCTGTGTTAATCATCGTGTTTATCGAGTCGATGGGGATGTTCCTGGCACTGGGTGAAATAGTCGGTCGTAAACTCTCTTCGCACGATATTATTCGCGGGCTGCGTGTCGATGGTGTAGGGACAATGATAGGCGGAACGTTTAACAGCTTCCCCCACACGTCATTTTCTCAAAACGTTGGCCTGGTTAGCGTGACTCGCGTTCATAGTCGCTGGGTGTGTATTTCTTCGGGGATCATATTAATCATGTTTGGCATGGTGCCCAAAATGGCGGTGCTGGTAGCCTCGATTCCGCAATTTGTGCTTGGCGGCGCAGGGCTGGTGATGTTCGGCATGGTACTGGCGACGGGGATTCGAATTCTGTCGCGCTGTAACTACACCACTAACCGTTACAACCTCTATATTGTGGCGATCAGTCTCGGCGTTGGCATGACTCCGACGCTCTCACACGATTTCTTTTCTAAGTTACCGGCCGTACTGCAACCGTTGCTGCATAGCGGCATTATGCTCGCAACCCTTAGCGCCGTTGTGCTGAACGTCTTCTTTAATGGCTATCAGCATCATGCTGATCTGGTGAAGGAATCCGTCTCTGATAAAGATTTAAAAGTCAGGACAGTACGTATGTGGCTTCTGATGCGCAAGCTGAAGAAAAATGAGCATGGAGAATAATATGAATCTTTTAATGCGCGCTATATTCAGTCTGTTGTTGCTTTTTACTCTCTCTATTCCTGTCATTTCTGACTGTGTTGCAATGGCCATTGAAAGTCGCTTCAAATATATGATGCTGCTTTTTTAAATGGTTTTACCTGTCGACATCCGCTCAAAACGGGCGGTTGTCGATAAACGCTCACTTGGTTAATCATTTCACTCTTCAATTATCTATAATGATGAGTGATTAGAATTACATGTGAGAAATTATGCAAACGGAACACGTCATTTTATTGAATGCACAGGGAGTTCCCACGGGTACGCTGGAAAAGTATGCCGCACACACGGCAGACACTCTCTTACATCTCGCGTTCTCCTGCTGGCTGTTTAATGCCAAAGGGCAATTATTAGTTACCCGCCGCGCCCTTAGCAAAAAAGCATGGCCGGGCGTGTGGACTAACTCGGTTTGTGGGCACCCACAACTGGGCGAAAGCAACGAATACGCGGTGATCCGCCGTTGCCGCTTTGAACTGGGTGTGGAAATAACAGCACCAGAACCGGTCTATCCTGACTTTCGCTACCGCGCCACCGATCCGAATGGCATTGTAGAAAATGAAGTATGTCCGGTATTTGCCGCACGCACGACCAGTGCGTTACAGATCAACGATGATGAAGTGATGGATTATCAATGGTGTGATTTAGCAGCGGTTTTACGCGGTATTGATGCCACGCCGTGGGCGTTCAGTCCGTGGATGGTGATGCAGGCGACAAATCGCGAAGCCAGAAAACGATTATCTGCATTTACCCAGCTTAAATAAAAAACCCCGACATTTGCCGGGGTTGTGAGCATAACGTAATGCTTATTTCACCGGACGCATCGCCGGGAACAGAATAACGTCGCGGATGGTATGGCTGTTGGTGAACAGCATTACCATACGGTCGATACCAATTCCCAGACCTGCTGTCGGCGGTAAGCCGTGTTCCAGTGCGGTGACATAATCTTCGTCGTAGAACATCGCTTCGTCGTCGCCTGCGTCTTTCGCGGCAACCTGATCCAGGAAGCGCTGCGCCTGATCTTCCGCGTCATTCAGCTCGCTAAAACCGTTACCGATTTCACGACCACCAATGAAGAACTCAAAGCGGTCAGTGATTTCCGGGTTAACGTCATTACGACGCGCCAGCGGAGAAACTTCTGCCGGATATTCAGTAATGAAGGTCGGCTGAATCAGATGTGCTTCTGCCACTTCTTCGAAGATCTCGGTAACGATACGGCCCAGACCCCAGCTCTTCTCAACGTGGATGCCGATAGATTCAGCAATCGCTTTCGCAGAGTCGAAGTTGTCCAGATCCGCCATGTCGGTTTCCGGGCGATATTTCTTGATCGCTTCACGCATGGTCAGTTTTTCGAACGGTTTACCGAAGTCCAGCGTCACGTCGCCGTAGGTCACTTCCGTCTTACCGAGAATATCCTGTGCCAGAGTACGGAACAGCGATTCGGTCAGCTCGATCAGATCTTTGTAATCCGCGTAAGCCATATAGAGTTCCATCATGGTGAACTCTGGGTTATGACGTACGGAAATACCTTCGTTACGGAAGTTACGGTTGATTTCGAATACACGCTCGAAGCCACCAACCACCAGACGCTTGAGGTACAGTTCCGGCGCGATACGCAGGTACATGTCGAGATCCAGCGCATTGTGATGGGTGATAAACGGACGCGCCGCCGCGCCGCCTGGGATCACCTGCATCATCGGCGTTTCAACTTCCATAAAGCCACGATTCACCATGAACTGGCGAATGCCAGAGAGGATCTGCGAACGCACTTTAAAGGTGTTGCGGGATTCATCGTTAGAAATGAGATCCAGATAACGCTGACGATAGCGCGCTTCCTGATCCTGCAAACCGTGGAATTTGTCCGGCAGCGGACGCAGTGCTTTGGTCAGCAGACGCAGCTCGGTACAGTGGATAGACAGTTCACCCGTTTTGGTTTTGAACAGTTTACCTTTCGCGCCGAGGATATCGCCGAGATCCCATTTTTTGAATTGATCGTTGTAAACGCCTTCCGGTAAATCGTCACGGGCAACGTACAGCTGAATGCGGCCGCCAACGTCCTGCAGAGTAACGAAGGAGGCTTTACCCATAATACGACGGGTCATCATGCGGCCAGCAACGGCAACTTCGATGTTCAGCGCTTCCAGTTCTTCGTTCTCTTTACCGTCGAATTCTGCGTGCAATTGGTCAGAGGTATGATCGCGACGGAAATCGTTCGGGAAGGCAATCCCCTGCTCGCGCAGGTTCGCCAGCTTCTCACGACGCGTTTTCAGTTCATTGTTAAGATCGACTACCGCGTCAGCGCCCTGTGCGTGTTGTTCAGACATGTTGGTTCCTCATAACCCTGCTTTCAAACTTGCTTCGATAAATTGATCCAGGCTGCCGTCCAGCACGGCCTGCGTGTTGCGGGTTTCTACCCCGGTGCGCAGATCTTTAATGCGGGAGTCATCAAGGACATAAGAACGAATCTGGCTGCCCCAGCCGATGTCGGATTTGTTATCTTCCATCGCCTGTTTCTCGGCATTTTTCTTCTGCATCTCCAGTTCATAAAGCTTCGCTTTCATCTGCTTCATGGCCTGGTCTTTATTCTTGTGCTGGGAACGGTCGTTCTGGCACTGGGTCACGATCCCGGTTGGGATGTGAGTAATACGCACCGCAGATTCGGTACGGTTAACGTGCTGACCACCCGCGCCGGATGCGCGATAAACGTCGATGCGCAGATCCGCCGGATTGATTTCGATATCGATATCATCATCGACTTCCGGGTAAACAAACGCGGAGCTGAACGACGTGTGGCGACGACCGCCGGAGTCAAACGGGCTCTTACGCACCAGGCGGTGAACGCCAGTTTCTGTACGCAGCCAGCCGTAAGCGTAATCGCCGGAGATTTTGATAGTCACGGATTTAATACCCGCCACTTCACCTTCCGACTCTTCGATAATTTCAGTTTTGAAACCACGCGATTCAGCCCAGCGCAGATACATACGCTCAAGCATGCTCGCCCAGTCCTGTGCTTCCGTACCGCCAGAACCTGCCTGAATATCGAGGTAGCAGTCGGCGCTATCATATTCGCCAGAGAACATACGACGGAACTCAAGCTGCGCCAGTTTTTCTTCCAGGGCGTCGAGTTCAGCAACGGCTTCGTTAAAGGTTTCTTCGTCGTCAGCTTCTACAGCCAGCTCCAGCAGACCAGAAACATCTTCCAGCCCCTGTTTCATTTGGTCGAGGGTGTCGACAACGGCTTCGAGGGAGGAACGCTCTTTACCCAGCGCCTGTGCGCGTTCGGGTTCGTTCCAGACATCCGGCTGTTCCAGCTCGGCGTTTACTTCTTCCAGACGCTCTTTCTTGGCGTCATAGTCAAAGATACCCCCTAAGAACGTCGGAGCGTTCCGTGAGGTCCTGAATGCGATTATTTACCGGATTAATTTCAAACATGGTCTGATTTCTTTTATTGAGCTAGTCAAAATGCGGTGATAAGAGCGGGATTGTACCCAATCCACGCTCTTTTTTATAGATAATATGACGCTAAATTGGCCAGATATTGTCGATGATAATTTGCAGGCTGCGGTTGCCGCGAAACTCGTTGATATCCAGCTTGTAAGCCAGTTGCACTTCGCGCACGCCGTTATCCGGCCAGAGGGCGGTATCGACATTAAAAGCAATACCGTCCAGCAGCGGACCGCCGCCGACCGGTTCGACCATGACTTTCAAATGACGCTCGCCCACCAGCCGCTGTTGCAGCAGACGGAAATGACCGTCAAACAGCGGCTCCGGGAACATCTGCCCCCACGGGCCAGCATCGCGCAGCAGCTGCGCCACTTCCATGGTCATTTCGGCTGGGCTTAGCGGACCGTCTGACACCACTTCGCCTTGCAATAGCGAAGGGTCCAGCCACTCAGTAACCAGTTCGCCAAACCGTTGCTGAAAGAGTTCGAATTTATCCTCTTCCAGCGACAGGCCTGCCGCCATCGCATGACCGCCAAACTTCAGCATCATGCCGGGGTAGAGTGTGTCTAGCCGCTCCAGCGCATCACGCATATGCAGCCCCTGAATGGAGCGACCGGAACCTTTCAGCGTACCGTCACCCGCAGGCGCAAAAGCGATAACCGGACGGTGAAAACGCTCTTTAATACGCGAAGCCAGAATACCGACAACGCCCTGATGCCATTCCGGGTGATACATTGCCAGCCCGCCGGGTAGCGTGTCGCGGCTGCGCTCCAGTTTCTCGCACAGGGTCAGGGCTTCAACCTGCATTCCCTGTTCGATCTCTTTTCGCGTCTGGTTTAGCGCATCGAGTTCATTTGCCAGTACTCGCGCTTCGCCGATATTGTCGCACAGCAACAGCGCCACACCAACGGACATATCATCCAGTCTCCCGGCTGCATTGAGACGTGGCCCCAGCGCAAAACCTAAATCGCTGGCGGCGAGTTTTTGCGCATCGCGGTTGGCCACTTCCAGCAACGCTTTAATCCCTGGACGGCACTTTCCGGCACGGATGCGACTCATCCCCTGCCAGGTCAGAATGCGATTATTAGCATCCAGCGGCACGACGTCCGCCACTGTCCCCAACGCGACCAGATCCAGCAGTTCTGCCAGGTTAGGAATTGCGATGCCGCGCTCATCAAACCAGCCCTGATCGCGCAAAAAGGTGCGCAGCGCCAGCATCAGATAAAACGCCACCCCCACGCCTGCCAGTGATTTCGACGGGAAATTGCAGTCGCGCAAGTTAGGGTTAATGATCGCTTTCGCCGCGGGTAATGTTTCGCCCGGCAAATGGTGATCGGTAACAATAACCGGAATGCCCAACGATCGAGCATGTTCAACCCCCGTATGGGAGGAAATGCCGTTATCCACCGTGACAATTAACTGCGCGCCACGGGCATGGGCCTGATCGACCACTTCCGGGCTTAAGCCGTAACCGTCTTCGAAACGGTTTGGTACCAGGTAGTCGATATTGCTGCAACCAAGCGAGCGCATCGCCAGCACGCTTAGAGCCGTGCTGGTGGCACCGTCGGCGTCGAAGTCACCGACCACCATAATCCGCGTTCCTTCGCGAAAAGCGTTGTAAAGGATCTCAACGGCCTTTTCGACGCCGCTCAGTTGCTGCCAGGGCAGCATACCTTTAACACTGCGTTCCAGTTCTTGCGCACTGCGTACTCCCCGGCTGGCATATAAACGGCGCAGCAAGGGAGGCAATTCAGCGGGCAAGTCTGCCGTTTCATCGACTTCACGGCGACGAAGTTGTATCTGTTGTTTCACGCGAATTATTTACCGCTGGTCATTTTTTGGTGTTCGTCGAGGAATTCTTTCATCTCTTTCGGCGGCTGGTAACCCGGAACAAGTGTGCCATTGCTCAGCACAATTGCCGGAGTGCCACTAACGCCAAGCTGGACGCCAAGTGCGTAATGATCGGCAATATCGATATCGCAACTTGCCGGAGTGGCAGCTTTACCCGCCATCACATCATCAAACGCTTTCTTTTTATCTTTCGCACACCAGATGGCTTTCATTTGTTGCTCAGCCTGGCTCTCCAGCCCCTGGCGAGGGAAAGCAAGATAACGCACGGTGATCCCCAGCGCGTTGTAGTCTGCCATTTGCTCATGCAGTTTGTGGCAGTAACCACAGGTAATATCAGTAAACACGGTAATGACGTGTTTTTCCTGCGGCGCTTTATAAACGATCATCTCGTTTTCAAGCGCGTTCAGTTGCTTTAACAGCATCTTATTGGTGACATTGACCGGAGCCGTTCCGCTAACGTCATACATTGGCCCCTGAATGATATGTTTACCGTCATCGGTGATGTACAACACACCGCTGTTAGTCAGAACTGTCTTCATGCCAGCCACGGGTGCAGGCTGAATATCGCTGCTTTTGATGCCCATTTTGGCTAACGTCTGTTGAATTACCGCGTCATCCGCCTGAGCAAAGCCTGAAAACGCCGCCAACAACGTAAATAACATAAAACCTTTCTTCATAAATCTTCCCGTTCTTTTCAGACATCACGCCCGCGGGTGATGCTGTTGATGAAGTTGCCGCAGTCGCTCGGTAGCGACATGCGTATAAATTTGCGTGGTGGAGAGATCGCTGTGGCCCAGTAGCATCTGCACCACGCGTAAATCCGCACCATGATTTAATAAATGAGTGGCAAAAGCGTGACGCAACACATGCGGTGACAGCTTTTCGCTGTCGATACCCGCCAGCACAGCATAATGTTTAATGCGGTGCCAGAAGGTTTGTCTCGTCATCTGCTGCGCGCGCTGACTGGGAAACAACACGTCAATTGACACACCGTTTAGCAACCACGGTCGCCCGTGTTCCAGATAAGTTTCCAGCCAGTAAACCGCCTCTTCACCTAACGGCACAAGGCGTTCTTTGTTGCCTTTACCAATGACCCGCACTACGCCCTGACGCAGGCTGATATCACTCATTGTCAGCCCGACCAGTTCAGAGACTCGCAGCCCGGTAGCATACAACACTTCAAGCATGGCTTTATCGCGCAGCTCCAGTGGCTGATCAATTAATGGTGCCTGTAATAATCGTTCGACCTGCGCTTCGCTTAAATCTTTTGGCAAACGCTGGGGCAATTTCGGCGAAGCGAGATGCGCGCTGGGATCGTCTTCACGAAACTTTTCGCGATAAAGATACTGGAACAATCGGCGCACTGCACTCAGCAAACGCGCTGAGCTGGTGGCTTTATACCCACCCTCCAGCCGTTCTGCCAGTAATGCCTGCAAATCGTCACTTTGCGCCGTCGCCAGCGTCAACCCGCGGTGATGCAACCACTCCACCATCATTGACAGATCGCGACGGTATGCGTTCAACGTATTTTCAGCCAGATTTTTTTCCAGCCACAGAGCATCAAGAAACTGCTCGATGCGTGCCAGATCCTGTTTCACTTGCGCCCCTTATGGTCACTCATTTGATCCATTATGCCTTATTGTGCCGTGACTAAAGCGATTCTGATACACTAGCCGCAAAAGCCACAGCAGAATCGAGAAGCTTACGTTATGAATATGGGTCTTTTTTACGGTTCCAGCACCTGTTACACCGAAATGGCGGCAGAAAAAATCCGCGATATTATCGGCCCAGAACTGGTGACCTTACATAACCTCAAGGACGACTCCCCGAAATTAATGGAGCAGTACGATGTGCTCATTCTGGGTATCCCGACCTGGGATTTTGGCGAAATCCAGGAAGACTGGGAAGCCATCTGGGATCAGCTCGACGACCTGAATCTCGAAGGTAAAATTGTTGCGCTGTATGGGCTTGGCGATCAACTGGGGTACGGCGAGTGGTTCCTCGATGCGCTCGGCATGCTGCATGACAAACTCTCGACCAAAGGCGTGAAGTTCGTCGGCTACTGGCCAACGGAAGGATATGAGTTTACCAGCCCGAAACCGGTGATTGCTGACGGGCAACTGTTCGTGGGTCTGGCACTGGACGAAACTAACCAGTATGACCTTAGCGACGAGCGTATTCAGAGCTGGTGCGAGCAAATCCTCAACGAAATGGCAGAGCATTACGCCTGATGTCACTGACGGCTTAGCACACAGCCTTTGCCGTCATCTTTATCTTTGCGTCTCTTGTTGCAACAAAATCCGCCGTAAATCCCGCCATTCGGCTTCGTCCATGCTGTCGGCTGCCAGCCACAAGTGCTGACGTTTACCGCTATCAGAACGTAAACGCAACATCATGCCGCTTTTAATCATCCACGGCGCTTTGACGATGCACCACTCCTGCCCTTGCCAACGCAAACGCCCGTCCATCAACAGGCGAATTTCCCCCTGGCGGGCATTAATGCGTCGCTGGCTGCGAACGCAATCAAACACCACCAGCGAAAGTAACACCATCCATAACGGGGTGTAACTTAACGGCCAGGGCATGAGTAAAATAACAGCGGCAACCAGCCCATGAATCAGCAAGGAAAGCCACTGCGCGCGCCAGGAGACGCGCAGATCAGATTGCCACAGGACCACGTTCCCGGTTCCGTGTCTGGATGAGTCGGACCATCATTTCCAGTTCTGCATCGGCCGGTTTACCATGATTCATCAGCCAGTTGAACAGATCGGGATCGTCACATTCCAGCAGACGAATAAAGATGCGTTTTTCGTCATCACTTAAGCTGTCGTACTCATGTTCGAAAAACGGCATGATTGAAATATCGAGTTCGCGCATACCACGGCGGCATGCCCAGTGAATGCGGGCTTTGTTATTAATGTCCATCTTCTTCCTGTCTCACGAAAATCCAGTACCAGGCTATTGTAACGTGTTTTTCGACTTCTTTTGCGGGAATATCAGTAAACACAATCGCGATCGCGAAATTAACCCACAATATTTCAAGGGCTTCATTTTTTTGGTAGTCGCCTCGCAAAGCATATCAGAAGGCACAGATCGCGTAGTGAAAGCACTTGCATTGCCTCATAGCTCTTTTACCATTAGTCATAAATACGCCGTTTGTAAAACAGGACTCCATTATGGCTTTTACACCTTTTCCTCCCCGTCAGCCTACGGCTTCTGCCCGTTTACCGCTGACGCTGATGACGCTTGATGACTGGGCGCTTGCCACCATTACTGGCGCGGACAGCGAAAAATATATGCAGGGTCAGGTGACAGCAGATGTCAGCCAGATGACAGAAGATCAGCACCTGCTCGCCGCCCATTGCGACGCCAAAGGCAAAATGTGGAGCAATTTACGTCTGTTCCGCGACGGCGATGGCTTTGCGTGGATTGAACGGCGCAGCGTGCGCGAGTCACAACTGACTGAACTGAAAAAATATGCGGTGTTCTCTAAAGTGACCATCGCGCCAGACGATGAACGTGTGCTGCTTGGTGTTGCCGGTTTTCAGGCACGCGCTGCGCTGGCTAACCTCTTTAGTGAATTACCTTCGAAGGAAAAGCAGGTTATCAGAGAAGGTGCGACTACCCTGCTATGGTTTGAACACCCAGCAGAACGTTTCCTGATCGTAACCGATGAAGCTACCGCCAATACGCTGACCGATAAACTGCGCGGTGAAGCAGAACTGAACAATAGCCAACAGTGGCTGGCATTAAACATTGAAGCGGGTTTTCCGGTGATTGATGCCGCCAACAGCGGGCAGTTTATCCCACAGGCGACCAACCTCCAGGCGCTGGGCGGCATCAGCTTTAAAAAAGGCTGTTATACCGGACAAGAGATGGTGGCACGAGCTAAATTCCGCGGTGCCAACAAACGTGCCCTCTGGCTGCTGGCAGGTAGCGCCAGCCGACTGCCGGAAGCGGGTGAAGATTTAGAGCTGAAAATGGGCGAGAACTGGCGTCGTACCGGTACGGTGCTGGCTGCGGTAAAACTGGAAGATGGTCAGGTCGTGGTACAGGTCGTCATGAATAACGATATGGAACCGGACAGCATCTTCCGCGTACGTGACGATGCGAATACATTGCATATCGAGCCGCTGCCGTATTCGCTCGAAGAGTAAATCTCTGTATCGCTCCGGCGACTATTGCCTGATGCGACGCTGACGCGTCTTATCATGCCTGGGATTTGGTGCCTTTATCACACCAAGGACGCGGCCCGTAGGCCGGATAAGGCGTTCACGCCGCATCCGGCAGTTGCGATCCGATGCCTGATGCGACGCTGACGCGTCTTATCAGGCCTACAAAGGCACACCCATTACGCCTGCCCAATATACAAATAGATCGCCAGAAAGTGGCACACGCTGCCGCCGAGCACAAAGCCGTGCCAGATGGCATGATTGTACGGAATGCGTTTGCAGACATAGAAAATCACCCCGAGCGAATAAACCACTCCGCCTACCGCCAGTAAGGTAACACTGCCCGCCGCGAGCTTAACTGCCATTTCATAAATTACCACCAGCGACAGCCAGCCCATCGCCAGATAGGTCACCAGAGATAAAATTTTGAATCGGTGCGCGATGGTCAGTTTAAACAGAATACCCAGCAATGCCAGGCTCCAGATAACAATCATCAACCCGCGCGCTAACGGAGAATCCAACCCCACCAGCAAAAAAGGCGTATAGGTTCCGGCAATCAACAGATAAATAGCGCAGTGGTCAAATTTCTTCAGCCACATTTTTGCCCGTTGATGAGGAATGGCGTGATACAGCGTCGAAGCGAGGAACAGCAGGATCATACTGCCGCCATAGAGGCTGTAACTGGTTATCGCTGTGGCGCTGGCATTGAGATCCACCGCCTGAACCAGTAGCAACACCAGCCCAACGATACCAAACACCAACCCAATGCCGTGACTGACGCTGTTGGCAATTTCCTCTGCCAGCGAATATCCCTGCTTAATGAGGGGCTTCTGAACCATAACTTACTCCGGAGAAACGTACACGCACATGTATACCTCTCCAGCGTAACTGAGAATAGTTCCAGTGAACACCTGTTAGCTAAAATAAATTCTGATTTGAGACTAATCTCCGAAAAATCATGAAATTAAATGCGAAATTTCAACTAACAGGCGTGAGTTCAATTTAAAGGCATTTAAATTCAATCACATAAAACTGTGTCTGGCCGGGATAGATATCGGCAATGACCTTTTTCAGATCAGTCAGGGTCATATTTTCCTGCTCTGCATGTTTTTCCGTCAGTGTATCCAGCGTTACGGTTGAGGTTGCGGTGACTTCAATCGTGCAAAAATAACCGTCATCTTCAAAACGCCCGACACGAAGCACATCACCCGTTTTGAAGTGCGATTCAGACTCGTCGCGGATGGTGATGGTTTTACGACCAGCCAGAATGTCATCCTGGAAACGTTGAAAAAAAGTGATGTCGTTTGGCTGCATGGTACTATTTCCTGTAAGAATTGACTCATCTGGAGCCTATGATAGTGAAAAAACTCACCTTACCGAAAGATTTCTTATGGGGCGGCGCAGTTGCCGCTCATCAGGTCGAAGGCGGCTGGAACAAAGGCGGCAAAGGGCCGAGCATTTGTGACGTTCTGACCGGTGGCGCACACGGCGTGCCGCGCGAAATCACCAAAGAAGTCTTGCCAGGAAAATACTATCCAAACCATGAAGCCGTTGATTTTTATGGTCACTACAAGGAAGACATCAAGCTATTTGCCGAAATGGGCTTCAAATGTTTTCGCACTTCCATCGCCTGGACGCGCATTTTCCCAAAAGGTGATGAAACTCAGCCAAACGAAGAAGGGCTGAAGTTCTACGATGATATGTTCGATGAACTGCTGAAATACAACATCGAACCGGTGATCACCCTCTCCCACTTTGAAATGCCGCTGCATCTGGTGCAGCAATACGGTAGCTGGACTAACCGTAAAGTGGTTGATTTCTTTGTACGTTTCGCGGAAGTGGTATTTGAACGCTATAAGCATAAAGTCAAATACTGGATGACCTTCAACGAAATTAACAACCAGCGTAACTGGCGTGCACCGCTGTTCGGTTACTGCTGCTCTGGCGTGGTGTATACCGAACATGAAAACCCGGAAGAGACGATGTATCAGGTGCTGCATCACCAGTTTGTCGCCAGCGCCCTGGCAGTGAAAGCCGCGCGTCGCATTAACCCGGAGATGAAAGTCGGCTGTATGCTGGCGATGGTGCCGCTCTATCCTTACTCCTGTAACCCGGACGATGTGATGTTCGCTCAGGAGTCGATGCGCGAACGCTACGTCTTTACCGATGTGCAGCTACGCGGCTATTACCCGTCGTATGTGTTGAACGAGTGGGAGCGTCGCGGATTTAACATCAAAATGGAAGACGGCGATCTCGATGTACTGCGTGAAGGCACGTGCGATTATCTTGGTTTCAGCTATTACATGACCAACGCAGTGAAGGCCGAAGGCGGCACCGGCGATGCGATCTCTGGTTTTGAAGGCAGCGTACCGAACCCATTTGTTAAGGCTTCGGACTGGGGCTGGCAGATTGATCCGGTGGGTCTGCGTTACGCACTTTGCGAACTGTATGAGCGTTACCAGAAGCCGCTGTTTATTGTCGAAAACGGTTTTGGCGCTTACGACAAAGTGGAAGAAGATGGCAGCATCAACGACGACTACCGCATTGATTACCTGCGAGCTCATATTGAAGAGATGAAAAAGGCGGTGACTTACGATGGCGTGGATCTGATGGGCTACACGCCGTGGGGTTGCATCGACTGCGTGTCGTTCACCACCGGGCAGTACAGCAAACGCTACGGCTTTATCTATGTGAATAAACATGACGACGGTACTGGCGATATGTCGCGTTCACGTAAGAAGAGCTTTGACTGGTACAAAGAGGTGATTGCCAGCAACGGCGAGAAGTTTTAAGTCGATGAAGTACCGGATGCAATACTCGTTGCATCCGGTCAGATAACTTTCCTGTTTTATTTTCCACCCGCCAAATCGATAAAACTTCCCGTGACATAAGAGGCTTTATCACTTAACAGCCAGACGATGGCCTGCGCGACCTCTTCCGCCTGTCCGCCACGCTGCATGGGGATGTTCGACTTAACGCGATCAACGCGTCCAGGTTCGCCACCGCTGGCGTGCATTTCGGTATAAATAAACCCTGGCCGCACGCCGTTAACGCGGATCCCCTGCGCGGCGACTTCCAGTGACAGCCCTGTGGTTAACGTATCAATCGCCCCTTTCGATGCCGCATAGTCAACGTATTCTCCCGGCGATCCCAGCCGTGAAGCCACTGACGAGACATTGACGATAGCACCGCCATTACCGCCGTTCTTAAGCGCCATGCGCTTTACCGCCTCGCGGCAGCAGAGAAAATATCCCGTCACATTGGTGGAAAGTACCCGGTTGATTCGCTCTGCGGTAAGGTTTTCTACGGTGCACTGGGTAAACAAGATCCCGGCGTTATTGACCAGCGCGGCTAGCGGTTCATCGTGCTGATCGATTGCTGTAAACATTGCGATGACCTGATTTTCGTCGCTGATATCCGCCTGAAGCACGAATGCCTTGCCACCGGCTTGCGTGATTAACTTCACCACTTCCTGCGCCGCGTGGAGGTTTTGCTGATAATTAACCGCCACCGTATACCCTTCTTGCGCCAACAGTAATGCAGTTGCCCGCCCGATGCCGCGACTGCCACCGGTCACAAGTGCTATAGTCATTTGTTTTCCTAAAAAAATAAAGGCGCCGAAGCGCCTTTCAAATTATTGATGACAAAGTGCTTTTATTATGCCGGATGCGGCGTGAACGCCTTATCCAGCCTACAAGATCGTGCAAATTCAATACATTGCACAGACTATGTAGGCCTGATAAACGAGGTGCATCAGGCAATGTTGAGTTTGACATCAGTGTCAAAGGCGCCGAAGCGCCTTTAGAAGATAGTCGAATCAGTAAATTACTGGTATTCGCTAATCGGTACGCAGGAGCAGAACAGGTTACGGTCCCCGTAAACATCATCCAGACGTTTCACTGTCGGCCAGTATTTATCTGCCACGCCTGCCGGGAATACTGCAACTTCACGGCTGTACGGATGCGCCCACTCGGCGACCAGTTCGCTCTGAATGTGCGGAGCATTCACCAGCGGGTTATCTTCCAGCGGCCAGACACCGGCTTTCACCTGGTCAATTTCTGCGCGGATAGCCAGCATCGCGTCGATAAAGCGATCCAGTTCCACTTTGCTTTCAGATTCAGTCGGTTCTACCATCAGCGTCCCCGCCACCGGGAACGACATGGTCGGCGCGTGGAAACCATAGTCGATCAGACGCTTGGCAATATCCAGCTCGCTGATGCCGGTTTCTTCTTTCAACGGGCGAATATCGAGAATACATTCGTGCGCCACGCGACCATCGCGACCGGTATACAGCACCGGGAAGGCATCCTGCAGGCGGCTGGCAATATAGTTGGCGTTGAGGATTGCCACCTGGCTTGCTTTTTTCAGCCCTTCTGCGCCCATCATGCGGATGTACATCCAGCTAATTGGCAGAATAGAAGCGCTACCGAACGGTGCCGCAGAAACCGCGCCCTGACGGGTTAACATGCCTTCGATTTGCACCACGCTATGACCCGGAACAAACGGTGCCAAATGCGCTTTCACGCCGATCGGTCCCATACCCGGACCACCACCGCCGTGCGGAATGCAGAAAGTTTTATGCAGGTTAAGGTGCGAAACGTCCGCGCCAATAAAGCCCGGCGAAGTGATGCCAACCTGGGCGTTCATGTTCGCGCCATCAAGGTAAACCTGACCGCCGAACTGATGCACGATTTCACACACTTCACGGATCGTTTCTTCGTACACGCCGTGGGTGGAAGGATAGGTCACCATAATGCAGGAGAGATTATCGCCCGCCTGCTCCGCTTTCGCGCGCAGGTCAGTCAGATCGATGTTGCCGTTTTTATCACACGCCACAACCACCACCTGCATTCCTGCCATATGCGCGGAAGCCGGGTTAGTGCCATGCGCAGAAGCCGGGATCAGGCAGATATCGCGATGTCCTTCGTTGCGGCTTTCATGATAATGACGAATCGCCAGCAGCCCCGCGTATTCGCCCTGAGCGCCAGAGTTCGGCTGCATACAGACGGCGTCGTAACCGGTCAGTTTCACCAGCCAGTCAGCCAGTTGCGCGATCATCTGCTGATAACCTTCGGCCTGTTCCGGCGGGCAGAACGGGTGCAGTTCGGCAAATTCCGGCCAGGTGATTGGGATCATCTCGGCGGCGGCGTTCAGTTTCATGGTGCAGGAACCCAGCGGGATCATCGCCTGATTCAGCGCCAGATCTTTACGCTCCAGCGAGTGCATATAGCGCATCATTTCGGTTTCGCTGTGGTAGCGATTAAACACCGGATGGGTGAGCATTTCGTCATCGCGCAGCATTGCAGGCTGAATAGAACGGCTGTCGTGAGCCACGTCTTTGTCCAGCGTGTCGATGTCCAGTCCGTGATTATCGCCCAGCAGTACGCTGAAAAGCTGCATCACGTTTTCGCGCGTGGTGGTTTCATCAAGGGTGATCCCCACCGCATTCAGAATATCGCTACGCAGGTTGATTTCAGCCGCTTCGGCACGCGCCAGCACGCCCGCTTTGTCGGCCACTTCCAAACACAAAGTATCGAAATAGTGCGCATGGCGCAGCTTCTGACCTTTTTGTTGCAGACCTGCAGCCAGGATATCAGTAAGACGGTGGATGCGGTTAGCGATACGTTTCAGGCCAACCGGACCGTGATAAACGGCATACAGGCTGGCGATGTTTGCCAGCAGTACCTGGGAAGTACAAATGTTGGAGTTCGCTTTCTCACGGCGAATATGTTGCTCGCGAGTCTGCATCGCCATGCGCAGCGCGGTATTGCCCGCAGCATCTTTCGATACACCAATAATACGGCCCGGCATTGAGCGTTTGTATTCATCTTTCGCCGCAAAGAATGCCGCGTGCGGGCCACCGTAGCCCATCGGTACGCCAAAGCGTTGCGCCGAACCAAAGACAATATCCGCGCCCTGTTTACCCGGCGCAGTTAACAGCACCAGCGCCATAATATCGGCGGCAACGCTGACCACAATTTTGCGTGATTTCAGTTCGCTGATAAGCGCGGTGTAGTCGTGAATTTCACCGGTAGTGCCGACCTGCTGTAACAGCACGCCGAAGACGTCCTGGTGATCCAGCACTTTTTGCGCGTCATCGACAATCACTTCAAAACCAAAGGTTTCGGCACGAGTACGTACCACATCCAGCGTTTGCGGATGCACGTCAGAAGCAACAAAGAAGCGGTTGGCATTTTTCAGTTTGCTGACGCGTTTCGCCATCGCCATTGCTTCGGCGGCAGCGGTGGCTTCGTCAAGAAGAGAAGCCGAAGCCATATCCAGGCCAGTCAAATCCAGCGTTACCTGCTGGAAGTTGAGCAGTGCTTCAAGGCGGCCCTGGGAGACTTCAGGTTGATACGGAGTATACGCGGTATACCAGCCCGGATTTTCCAGCATGTTACGCAGGATAACCGGCGGTAACTGCACGGCGGTGTAACCCATGCCGATGTAAGACGTGAAGCGTTTATTGCGACTGGCAATAGCCTTGAGTTCCGCCAGCGCGGCGTATTCGGTCGCCGGTGCGCCAACCTGCGGCGGGGTCGCAAGCTGAATATCTTTCGGCACAATCTGGCCGGTCAGCGCGTTTAACGATTGTGCGCCAACGGCATTCAGCATTTCTTGCTGTTGCGCGGCGTCCGGTCCGATATGGCGTTCAATAAAAGCGCCGCTGTTTTCAAGCTGGCTTAACGTCTGTGTCATGAGCGATGGTTCCTGAAACGTGCAGTGAATTGTGAACCTCTCTCCTTGCGAAGAGAGTGAGGGTGAGGCGTAAATATCCTCACCCCGATCCTCTCCCGCAGAAGAGGAATAAAGCCGTTACTCGTCTTCTAACAATGCTTCGTATGCGGTCGCATCCAGCAGTGATTCCAGTTCGCTTTCATCGCTGGCTTTGATTTTAAAGATCCAGCCGCCTGCATACGGTTCGCTGTTCACCAGTTCCGGGGAATCGCTGAGTGCGTCGTTTACCGCCACGATTTCACCGCTTACTGGCGCATAAATGTCTGACGCCGCTTTTACCGATTCGGCAACCGCGCAGTCATCGCCCGCGCTAACTGTTGCGCCCACTTCCGGCAGGTCAACAAACACCATATCGCCTAACAGCTCCTGAGCGTGCTCAGTGATGCCAACAGTGTAAGTGCCGTCGGCTTCTTTACGCAGCCATTCGTGTTCTTTGCTGTATTTCAGTTCTGCTGGTACGTTGCTCATCAATTAATCTCCAAAAAGTAAATCACGCGACGGCTTTGCCGTTACGCACAAAAACAGGTTTCGTCACTTTTACCGGCATTTCACGGTTGCGAATTTGCACAATCGCCGTTTCGCCAATACCTTCCGGCACGCGTGCCAGCGCAATGCTGTAACCCAACGTCGGGGAGAAAGTACCGCTGGTGATAATGCCTTCATGCTGATTGCCCTGCGCATCGGTAAAACGTACCGGCAGTTCATTACGCAGCACGCCTTTTTCGGTCATCACCAGACCAACCAGTTTTTCTGTGCCATGTTCACGCTGCGCTTCCAGAGCTTCACGACCGATAAAGTCACGATCAGTCGGTTCCCAGGCGATGGTCCAGCCCATGTTGGCGGCTAAAGGAGAAATAGTTTCGTCCATCTCCTGGCTATACAGATTCATACCCGCTTCCAGACGCAGTGTGTCACGAGCGCCCAGACCGCAGGGCTTAACGCCCGCTTCCACCAGCGCACGCCAGAAATCCGCCGCTTTTTCATTGGGCAGCGCAATTTCGTAGCCCACTTCACCGGTATAACCGGTGGTGGCAATAAACAGATCGCCCGCCTGCACGCCAAAGAAGGGTTTCATCCCTTCCACCGCCTGACGCTGAGCATCATTAAACAGTGTGGCAGCTTTTGCCTGCGCATTCGGCCCTTGTACGGCAATCATGGAGAGGTCATCACGAACGGTAATTTCGATGCCGAAAGGTTCAGCGTGTTGGGTAATCCAGGAGAGGTCTTTTTCGCGGGTGGCGGAGTTAACAACGAGGCGGAAGAAATCTTCAGTAAAGTAGTAGACGATAAGGTCATCTATCACACCGCCAGAGGCATTCAACATCCCCGAGTAAAGGGCTTTGCCGCTTTTGGTGAGCTTCGCCACATCGTTAGCCAGCAGATAACGCAGAAACTCCCGGGTGCGACTGCCGCGAAGATCGACGATGGTCATATGTGACACATCAAACATTCCGGCATCGGTACGTACCGCATGATGTTCGTCGATTTGCGAACCGTAATGCAGCGGCATCATCCAGCCGTGGAAATCCACCATGCGAGCGCCGCAAAGCGTGTGTTGTTCGTACAAAGGAGTCTGTTGTGCCATCTTGTCCTCATTGAATAAGCGGGGCTGACAACTTTTTCATGGTGAAATTATCACCACGAAACCCAGCATCGGAGCCACTCCCGGTCCCCAACGCAATCGTTCTCTTTTCCCTGAACTTACCACCGAAACAGACTGTTAACCATAAGGTAAAATTAAACATCACATTAGCTTATGGTTAAAAAACGTCAAAATTGCAACAGAATAAAAAACCAAAAAACGACCATTCTCTATACAAAGATAATTAGATGAGAAAGTTAATTTGAATAAGACAACATTAAGAACTGAAAAAATGTCAAAAAACACTAAATCAAAAATTCGTGACATTAGAAAATATAATGCGAAAACGGAGGTGAAATTAGTTTATTTCAAATGAGGAAAATCTCCCGGCGAAAAAACCGGGAGATGAAAGTGTGATGGGTATCAAATAAACAGCAGAAGAGAAATTTTTAGCGCAGCCATTCAGGCAAATCGTTTAATCCCATTGCCTGACGGATAAGTTGTGGTTTAACGCCAGGAAGCGTATCGGCCAGTTTCAGGCCAATATCACGCAGCAGTTTTTTCGCCGGATTAGCCCCGGAAAACAGATCGCGGAATCCCTGCATACCTGCCAGCATCAGCGCCGCACTGTGCTTGCGGCTACGCTCATAGCGACGCAGGTAAATGTACTGCCCGATGTCTTTACCCTGACGATGCAACCGTTTCAGTTCAGCAATCAGCTCTGCAGCATCCATAAAGCCGAGATTCACCCCCTGCCCCGCCAACGGGTGAATGGTATGCGCGGCGTCGCCCACCAGCGCCAGACGGTGCGCGGCAAACTGGCGCGCATAACGCCCAGTCAGCGGGAACACCAGACGTTCACTCTCAACCTTGCATAAGCCCAGGCGATTATCAAAAGCGATATTTAACTCGCGGTTAAATTCGTCTTCGCCTGCCTGATGCATCCGCTGTGCTTCCTCTGGGGACAGTGACCAGACAATTGAGCAAAGATGCGGATCGCTAAGCGGCAAAAAGGCCAGAATGCCTTCGCCATGGAAAACCTGTCGCGCCACCGCATCATGCGGTTCTTCCGTGCGAATGGTCGCCACCAGCGCGTGATGCTGATAATCCCAGAAAGTCAGCGGAATATCGGCTTTGTTGCGCAACCAGGAATTAGCGCCGTCTGCGCCAATTACCAGACGCGCCGTTAACATGCTGCCGTCTTTCAGCGTCAGGAAGGTTTCGTTCTCTCCCCAGGCGACCTGCTGTAATTCTGCAGGGGCTAACAGGCTGATATCTGAGGACTGCTGTGCTTTGTTCCACAGCGCGTAGTGAATGACTGAATTTTCAACGATATGCCCAAGATGGCTATAGCCCATGCTTTGATCGTCAAACGAAATGTGACCAAAACTGTCTTTGTCCCACACATCCATGCCGTGATAGCAACTGGCTCTGCGGGAGAGAATCTCCTGCCAGACGCCAAGACGGGTGAGTAATTTTTCGCTGGCGGCATTGATAGCCGAAACGCGCAGTTGTGGTGGTGCATCCGCCGCCAGGGGTTCCGGTACGCGCTGCTCCAGTACGGCAACGCGTAAGCCGCTCCCCTGTAAGCCGCAGGCAACCGCCAGCCCCACCATGCCGCCGCCAACAATGGCTACATCAACACTTTGCATTGTTTATTCCTTAAAACCGCCTTCAACGCGCCACCCAACCGAGGGTGCGCTGCGCCAGCACATCGCGTGCCGGAGTGAATAATTCCATTGCCATCAGCCCGATGTTGCGCCCGACAACCAGCGGCGTCCAACGGTTGGCAAAAAGATGTACAAGGCTGTCCGTGACGCCGATGGTTGCTTCTCGATCGCTCTGCCGACGCTGCTGATAACGGCACAATACGCCGTAATCACCGATGTCATCTTCACGTGCCTGAGCCTGAGTCAGCGTTTCCGCAAGGCTCATCACATCCCGCATACCGAGGTTGAACCCTTGCCCGGCAATCGGGTGCAGAGTTTGCGCCGCATTGCCCACCAGCACGGTACGATGGGTAATAGGTCTGGCGGCGCGGGTTAACGCCAGCGGGTAAGCACTGCGTTTACCAGCGTGGGTAATTTTCCCAAGTCGCCAACCAAAGGCCGACTGGAGTTCACGGCAAAACGTCTCGTCGCTCCACGACAGCACCTCTTCGCGCCGTTCCAGTGGATGACACCAGACCAGCGAACAGCGTCCGTCAGACATCGGCAACATCGCCAACGGGCCATATTGTGTGAAACGCTCAAACGCCCGGCCTTCGTGCGCAACGGAAGTCGCAACGTTCGCAATCACGGCCAGTTGTTCGTAAGGCTCCTGCTGCCAGTCAACACCGCACGCGGTGGCTAACGCGGAATGGGTGCCATCAGCGGCTACCAGCACGCAGCCCGTCAGCGTCTCGCCACTCTCCAGCGTCACTTCAACGTGACTCTGAGCACGGGCAACGTTAGCCACGCGATCAGGGCAATGCAGCGTTACGCCAGGTGCTTTGCGCAGTAATGCAAACAGCCGTTGCCCGACATTATGCAATTCGACAACCTGCCCCAGCGCCGCCAGTTGGTAATCTTCTGCGGCGAGGGTGACGAATCCGGCATGACCACGATCGCTGACATGCACGCTGGTGATGGCGGTTGCGCAATCAGCCAGAGATTGCCAGACGCCGATGCGCGCCAGTTGCTGACAAGTACCCGCCGCCAGCGCAATAGCTCGTCCATCAAAGCCCGGATGAGCATGTGACTCTGGCGCGGTCGCTTCAATCAAATGTACCGGCAGCGCCCCGTGACTTAACCGGGAAATAGCCAGCGCCAGCGTCGCGCCCGCCATGCCGCCACCGACGATGATTACGCTCATTGCTTTCTCGCAGCTGCCATCAACGCTTCGATTTCTTCCGGCTTTTTCACCACGCTGGCGGTGAGGTTTTCGTTACCGGTTTCGGTAATCACAATGTCGTCTTCAATACGAATGCCGATACCGCGATATTGTTCTGGCACTTCTGCATCCGGCGCAATATACAGCCCCGGCTCTACGGTCAGTACCATGCCCGGTTCCAGAATGCGCGAGCGATCCTGACCATAAATACCAACATCATGGACATCCAGACCTAACCAGTGGCTAAGGCCATGCATAAAGAAAGGACGATGGGCGTTCTGAGCGATCAGTTCATCAACATCACCTTTCAGGATGCCGAGTTTTACCAGGCCGCTAACCATGATGCGCACCACTTCACCAGTGACTTCCTGAATGGAAGTTCCCGGACGATACAGCCGCAGGCTGGTTTCAAGAGACTCCAGCACAATGTCGTAGATTTCACGCTGGGCCTGGGTGAATTTGCCGTTGACCGGGAAGGTGCGGGTAATATCGCCCGCGTAACCTTTGTATTCACAACCCGCGTCAATCAACACCAGGTCACCGTCGCGCAGTTCACTCTCGTTTTCGGTGTAGTGCAGAATGCAGCCGTTTTCACCGCTGCCGACAATGGTGTTATAGGAAGGATAGCGCGCACCGTGGCGGTTAAATTCGTGGTGAATTTCGCCTTCCAGGTGGTACTCGAACATTCCCGGACGGCATTTTTCCATCGCCCGGGTATGCGCCAGGGCGGTGATTTCCCCCGCGCGGCGAAGTACGGCAATCTCTTCTGGTGATTTGAACAGGCGCATTTCATGAACAATGGGACGCCAGTCGATCATCGTTGCCGGGGCGGTGAGATTCTGTCGCGAACCTTTACGCAGTTTTTCAAGCGCGCTGTTCACGATTTCATCAGCATATGCATATTCGCCCTGGGCGTGGTACACCACATCCAGACCATTAAGTAGTTGATAAAGTTGCTGATTGATTTCGCTGAACGCCAGTGCGCGATCAACGCCCAGTTTATCCGGTGCAGCATCCTGACCTAAGCGGCGACCAAACCAGATCTCTGCCGTCAGGTCGCGTACGCGGTTAAACAGAACGCTGTGGTTATGAGTGTCATCACTTTTAATCAGCACCAGCACCGCTTCCGGTTCGTTAAAGCCGGTGAAGTACCAGAAGTCACTGTTCTGACGATAGGGGTATTCGCTGTCGGCGCTACGTGTTACTTCTGGTGCAGCAAAAATCAGCGCGGCGCTGCCGGGTTGCATTTGCTCCACCAGGGCCTGACGGCGACGCTGAAACTCTTGCCGGGATATCTCACTCATAACACTCTCCTTACGTTTTTTGTTTTTAGTGTAGAGTCGGTTTTTGTACTTCTGGCGCGGTCGGTTGCGGATGAGTAAAGGTGTCGTGGCATAACAGCGCGGCAACACGGACGTACTCGATGATCTCTTCAAGCGACATTTCCAGCTCTTCCTGATCTTCGTCTTCGTCGTAGCCCAGCTGCGCGATGTTACGCAGATCGTCGATGGCTTCACCGGTTTCGCCGGTCACTTTGTCCAGCTTCGGTTGCGTAACGCCAAGACCAAGCAGGAAGTGATTAACCCAACCTGCCAGCGCATCAGCCCGATCGAAAACGCTGACATCATCGCCATCAGGCAGATAAAGCTGAAAAAGGAAGCCGTCATCCTGCAGGGCATCGCTGGTAGCAGAGTGCATTTTGCGCAATGCCTGTGCCAGCTCATGACCGAAAGCCATGCCTTCGTTCGTCAGGTCGTGAAGCAGCGGCAGCCATGAGCTGTCATCGTTACCACCACATATCATCCCACTGATTAAACCATGCATCTCAGCAGGGGTCAGACCCGTCCCTTGTTGGTTCAGATACTGGTTCATTTCGTTGTAACCAGGCATTTCGTTCTGTATAGACATAAGCATTCGTCGTCAAAGGGAGGAATATTCATGATATGCTACCACTTTGGGCCCTGGTGGACCAGAAAAGGGCTTGTCTCTTCTCATCAGGGTAGCTATAGTGTCGCCCCTTCGCAGACCATGGGTCTAAAGACGAAGGCAGCGCAGTCAATCAGCAGGAAGGTGGCATGTCTGCACAACCCGTCGATATCCAAATTTTTGGCCGTTCACTGCGTGTGAACTGCCCGCCTGACCAAAGGGATGCGTTGAATCAGGCAGCGGACGATCTGAACCAACGGTTGCAAGATCTGAAAGAACGCACTAGAGTCACAAATACTGAACAGTTGGTCTTCATTGCCGCATTGAATATCAGCTATGAGTTAGCGCAAGAAAAAGCGAAGACTCGTGACTACGCGGCAAGTATGGAACAGCGTATTCGGATGCTGCAGCAGACCATAGAACAAGCGTTACTTGAACAAGGTCGCATCACCGAAAAAACTAACCAAAACTTTGAATGACACTTTTCGGTTTACTGTGGTAGAGTAACCGTGAAGACAAAATTTCTCTGAGATGTTCGCAAGCGGGCCAGTCCCCTGAGCCGATATTTCATACCACAAGAATGTGGCGCTCCGCGGTTGGTGAGCATGCTCGGTCCGTCCGAGAAGCCTTAAAACTGCGACGACACATTCACCTTGAACCAAGGGTTCAAGGGTTACAGCCTGCGGCGGCATCTCGGAGATTCCCTTCTTATCTGGCACCAGCCATGACGCAACTACCAGAACTCCCACTGACATTATCCCGACAAGAAATCCGCAAAATGATTCGGCAACGTCGTCGTGCGTTAACGCCGGAACAACAGCAGGAAATGGGTCAACAAGCCGCTACCCGGATGATGACGTATCCCCCGGTGGTGATGGCACATACGGTCGCTGTATTCCTCTCTTTTGATGGCGAACTCGACACCCAGCCACTCATAGAACAACTCTGGCGCGCCGGTAAGCGCGTATATCTTCCAGTTTTGCATCCCTTTAGTGCCGGTAATTTGCTGTTCCTGAATTACCATCCGCAAAGCGAACTGGTGATGAACAGGTTGAAGATCCATGAGCCAAAACTGGATGTGCGTGACGTGCTACCCCTTTCCCGATTAGACGTGTTGATCACACCGCTGGTCGCCTTTGATGAGTACGGTCAGCGCCTGGGAATGGGCGGTGGTTTTTATGATCGGACCTTACAGAACTGGCAGCGCTATCAAATGCAACCGGTGGGTTATGCGCATGATTGTCAGTTGGTGGAAAAACTCCCCGTTGAAGAGTGGGATATCCCACTTCCTGCGGTGGTTACACCGTCGAAAGTCTGGGAGTGGTAAGGGCGACACACCTGCATCGCCCTGATTGACATCGTTGATTCTTTAACCTAATTTAGTGAGTAAGGGTAAGGGAGGATGACTCCTCCCCTGTGACTGACTGTTAATAAGCTGGCAAACTTATGAGTAACAGTACAATCAGTATGATGGCAAGTCGCATCATAACCCTTCTCCTTCAAGCCCTCGCTTCGGTGAGGGCTTTACCGTTACAGCCCCATGCTGCCCTGCCATCGTAAACTCTCTTTAAATAAGCACAACGCATTGATCTGGCTTTGATTTATTTCTTCGAGCAGACTCGCAAAGGCAATTGCAGCGCACTACAAATGGCAGTGACATGCGCGGGAAAAGGGATAAAAAAACGGGCAAGTCAGTGACCTGCCCGTTAATTTTCAGAGAAGGGGAATTAGTACAGCAGACGGGCGCGAATGGTGCCCGGAATAGCTTTCATTGCCTGCAGCGCTTTTTCGGCAACGTCTTCGTCAGCTTCAATATCAATAACCACATAACCCATCTGCGCTGAGGTTTGCAGATACTGTGCAGCGATGTTAACGCCCTGCTCGGCAAAGATTTTGTTCAGCGCAGTCAGCACGCCCGGACGGTTTTCGTGGATGTGCATCAGACGACGCCCACCATGCAGTGGCAGCGAGACTTCCGGGAAGTTCACTGCAGAGAGCGTTGAGCCATTGTCAGAATACTTGATCAATTTACCCGCAACTTCCAGGCCGATATTCTCCTGCGCTTCCTGAGTCGAACCGCCAATATGTGGCGTCAGAAGGACGTTGTCGAATTCACACAGCGGAGAGGTAAATGGATCGCTGTTGGTCGCCGGTTCCGTCGGGAAGACATCGATTGCCGCACCTGCCAGGTGTTTGCTCGCCAGCGCGTCACACAGCGCCGGAATATCCACCACCGTTCCGCGCGAGGCATTAATCAGCAACGAGCCGGGCTTCATTAGTGAAATCTCTTTCGCGCCCATCATATTTTTGGTAGACGGATTCTCTGGCACATGCAAACTCACCACATCGCTCATATTCAGCAGATCAGAAAGATGCTGTACCTGAGTGGCGTTGCCCAGCGGTAGTTTGTTTTCAATATCATAAAAGTAAACATACATTCCCAGCGATTCAGCCAGAATGCCCAACTGTGTACCAATATGACCATAGCCGATGATACCCAGCTTTTTGCCGCGCGCTTCAAAAGAGCCAGCTGCCAGCTTGTTCCAGACACCACGGTGTGCTTTAGCGTTGGCTTCCGGTACGCCGCGCAATAGCAGGAGAAGTTCGCCAATTACCAACTCCGCAACAGAGCGCGTATTGGAGAACGGTGCGTTAAATACCGGGATCCCGCGTTTTGCAGCTGCATCCAGATCAACCTGGTTTGTTCCGATACAGAAACAGCCAATAGCGACCAGTTTTTCTGCGGCGTTGATCACGTCTTCAGTCAGATGGGTACGGGATCGCAGGCCGATGAAGTGGGCATCGCGGATGGATTCTTTTAATTGTTCATCATCCAGCGCGCCTTTGTGAAATTCGATGTTGGTGTAACCCGCTGCACGAAGGCTTTCAAGCGCCTTTTGGTGCACGCCTTCTACCAGCAGAAACTTAATCTTGTCTTTCTCCAGCGATACCTTTGCCATTTACCCAATCCTGTCTTTTGAAATGTTGTGTGCGGATTTGCATCCGCCTTTCAACATATCAAAAAATAATATTGCGGCAATATGAACGTTTGCGTCGCGATGTTGAGGAAATATCACGCAAAGGTATTTCTTGGATGAATATGCTGGTTCAGAGGATTTATTTAGAGCAATCGACAATAGCCAGGTAAAAACGTGACACATGTCACCAAATTTAATGAAGAGAATTTTTTTAACGGGGGAGGTTCCCCCGTCAGATCATTTCACAATGGTTTTGACACCGTCAGGTGTGCCAATCAGCGCAACGTCCGCGCCACGGTTAGCAAACAGACCAACAGTCACCACGCCTGGAATCGCATTTATGGCGTTTTCCATCGCTATCGGGTCAAGGATTTCCATGCCGTGGACGTCGAGGATCACGTTGCCGTTATCGGTCACCACGCCCTGGCGGTATTCCGGACGACCGCCCAGTTTCACCAGCTGGCGCGCCACTGCACTACGTGCCATCGGGATAACTTCTACTGGCAGCGGGAATTTGCCCAGAATATCAACCTGCTTAGAAGCGTCTGCAATACAGATAAATTTTTCCGCAACCGAAGCAATGATTTTTTCACGGGTCAGCGCCGCGCCGCCGCCTTTGATCATCTGCATGTGGCCGTTGATTTCATCTGCACCGTCGACGTAGATGCCAAGGCTGTCGACTTCGTTGAGATCAAAAACGTGAATGCCCAGGCTTTTCAGTTTTTCTGTGGAAGCATCTGAACTGGAAACAGCCCCTTCAATCTGGCCTTTCATCGTGCCGAGCGCATCAATAAAGTGTGCGGCGGTGGAACCTGTACCTACACCAACAATGGTGCCGGGCTGAACATACTGAAGTGCCGCCCATCCTACTGCTTTTTTCAATTCATCCTGCGTCATGATCGTTTCGCCTGTGGTATGAAATTTCACACGCATTATACTCTAAATAATTCGAGTTGCAGGAAGGCGACAAGAGAGTGAATCCCCAGGAGCTTACAGAAGTAAGTGACTGGGGTGAGCGAACGCAGACGCAGCACATGCAACTTGAAGTATGACGAGTATATACAAAAAAAGCGATTCAGACCCCGTTGGCAAGCCGCGTGGTTAACTCATCCATAAAATATCGCGCAATGGCGGGCATCCCCTTTCGCCCGGCAAATAAAGCATACAACGGTCTGGGTATGCCGCTCCACGGTGCGAACAGAGGCAATAACGCCACGCCATTCAACATAACCAGGGCGCGAACTCGCTGAGCGAAATGCAATAGCGCAAATCCCTGATCTTTTAAGCTGCGTGTTTAACCACTGATACAAATGTACCCGCCGACGGCTTCGGTATATGCAACCTGACGCAAAATTGTGTCATAGTGCAGGAAAAAGCATTTACCAGGAGCAGACAACAGCAATGAAACGCCCGGACTACAGAACATTACAGGCACTGGATGCGGTGATACGTGAACGAGGATTTGAGCGCGCGGCACAAAAGCTGTGCATTACACAATCAGCCGTCTCACAGCGCATTAAGCAACTGGAAAATATGTTCGGGCAGCCGCTGTTGGTGCGTACCGTACCGCCGCGCCCGACGGAACAAGGGCAAAAACTGCTGGCACTGCTACGCCAGGTGGAGTTACTGGAAGAAGAGTGGCTGGGCGATGAACAAACCGGTTCAACTCCGCTGCTGCTTTCACTGGCGGTCAACGCTGACAGTCTGGCGACGTGGTTGCTTCCGGCGCTGGCTCCTGTGTTAGCTGATTCGCCTATCCGCCTCAACTTGCAGGTAGAAGATGAAACCCGCACTCAGGAACGTCTGCGCCGCGGCGAAGTGGTCGGCGCGGTGAGTATTCAACATCAGGCGCTGCCGAGTTGTCTTGTCGATAAGCTCGGTGCGCTTGACTATCTGTTCGTCAGCTCAAAACCGTTTGCCGAAAAATATTTCCCTAACGGCGTAACGCGTTCGGCATTACTGAAAGCGCCAGTGGTCGCGTTTGACCATCTTGATGATATGCACCAGGCCTTTTTGCAGCAAAACTTTGATCTGCCTCCAGGCAGCGTACCCTGCCATATCGTTAATTCTTCAGAAGCGTTCGTGCAACTTGCTCGTCAGGGGACCACCTGCTGTATGATCCCACATCTGCAAATCGAGAAAGAACTGGCCAGCGGCGAACTGATTGACTTAACGCCAGGGCTATTTCAACGCCGGATGCTCTACTGGCACCGCTTTGCTCCTGAAAGCCGCATGATGCGTAAAGTCACTGATGCGTTGCTCGATTATGGTCACAAAGTTCTTCGTCAGGAATAATCCATCAAATAATGCCTGGTAATACATACCAGGCATCACCTCCAGTTCTTTTTGTATTCCTTGAATCACATCACAAAATAGACAAATCTCAGGCGGCAAAAAACGACGTCTGAATGCATTTTTTTTGCTGGCGACAAACCCACGTAAAAAGCTCACCGTAAGCGCAAATACCCTCATTTTGATTGCGTTTTATGGAGCAAATAATGTCTAACGTGCAGGAGTGGCAACAGATTGCCAACAAGGAATTGAGTCGTCGGGAGAAAACTGTCGACTCGCTGGTTCAACAAACCGCAGAAGGGATCGCCATCAAGCCGCTGTATACTGAAGCCGATCTCGATAATCTGGAAGTGACAGGTACCCTTCCTGGTTTGCCGCCCTACGTTCGTGGCCCGCGTGCCACTATGTATACCGCCCAACCGTGGACCATCCGTCAGTATGCTGGATTTTCAACAGCAAAAGAGTCCAACGCTTTTTATCGCCGTAACCTGGCCGCCGGGCAAAAAGGTCTTTCCGTTGCGTTTGACCTTGCCACCCACCGTGGCTACGACTCCGATAACCCGCGCGTGGCGGGCGACGTCGGCAAAGCGGGCGTTGCTATCGACACCGTGGAAGATATGAAAGTCCTGTTCGACCAGATCCCGCTGGATAAAATGTCGGTTTCGATGACCATGAATGGCGCAGTACTACCAGTACTGGCGTTTTATATTGTCGCCGCAGAAGAGCAAGGTGTTACACCCGATAAACTGACCGGCACCATTCAAAACGATATCCTCAAAGAGTATCTTTGCCGCAACACCTATATTTACCCGCCAAAACCGTCAATGCGTATTATCGCAGACATCATCGCCTGGTGTTCCGGCAACATGCCGCGATTTAATACCATCAGTATCAGCGGTTACCATATGGGTGAAGCGGGTGCCAACTGCGTGCAGCAGGTAGCATTTACGCTCGCTGATGGGATTGAGTACATCAAAGCAGCAATCTCCGCTGGGCTGAAAATTGATGACTTCGCTCCTCGCCTGTCGTTTTTCTTCGGCATTGGCATGGATCTGTTTATGAACGTCGCCATGTTGCGTGCGGCACGTTATTTATGGAGCGAAGCGGTCAGTGGATTTGGCGCACAGGATCCGAAATCACTGGCGCTGCGTACCCACTGCCAGACCTCAGGCTGGAGCCTGACTGAACAGGATCCGTATAACAACGTTATCCGCACCACCATTGAAGCACTGGCTGCAACGCTGGGCGGTACTCAGTCACTGCATACCAACGCCTTTGATGAAGCGCTTGGTTTGCCTACCGATTTCTCAGCACGCATTGCCCGCAATACCCAGATCATCATTCAGGAAGAATCAGAACTCTGCCGCACCGTCGATCCACTGGCCGGATCCTATTACGTTGAATCGCTGACCGATCAAATCGTCAAACAAGCCAGAGCCATTATCCAACAGATCGACGAAGCCGGTGGCATGGCGAAAGCGATCGAAGCAGGTCTGCCAAAACGAATGATCGAAGAGGCCTCCGCGCGCGAACAGTCGTTGATCGACCAGGGCAAGCGTGTCATCGTTGGTGTCAACAAGTACAAACTGGATCACGAAGACGAAACCGATGTACTTGAGATCGACAACGTGATGGTGCGTAACGAGCAAATTGCTTCGCTGGAACGCATTCGCGCCACCCGTGATGATGCCGCCGTAACCGCCGCGTTGAACGCCCTGACTCACGCCGCACAGCATAACGAAAACCTGCTGGCTGCCGCTGTTAATGCCGCTCGCGTTCGCGCCACCCTGGGTGAAATTTCCGATGCGCTGGAAGCCGCTTTCGACCGTTATCTGGTGCCAAGCCAGTGTGTTACCGGCGTGATTGCGCAAAGCTATCATCAGTCTGAGAAATCGGCCTCCGAGTTCGATGCTATTGTTGCGCAAACGGAGCAGTTCCTTGCCGACAATGGTCGTCGCCCGCGCATTCTGATCGCCAAAATGGGCCAGGATGGGCACGATCGCGGCGCGAAAGTGATCGCCAGCGCCTATTCCGATCTCGGTTTCGACGTAGATTTAAGCCCGATGTTCTCTACACCTGAAGAGATCGCTCGCCTGGCAGTAGAAAACGACGTTCACGTAGTGGGCGCATCTTCACTGGCTGCCGGTCATAAAACGCTGATCCCGGAACTGGTCGAAGCGCTGAAAAAATGGGGACGCGAAGATATCTGCGTGGTCGCGGGTGGCGTCATTCCGCCGCAGGATTACGCCTTCCTGCAGGAGCGCGGCGTGGCGGCGATTTATGGTCCAGGTACGCCTATGCTCGACAGCGTGCGCGACGTACTGAATCTGATAAGCCAGCATCATGATTAATGAAGCCACGCTGGCAGAAAGTATTCGCCGCTTACGTCAGGGTGAGCGTGCCACGCTCGCCCAGGCCATGACGCTGGTGGAAAGCCGTCACCCGCGTCATCAGGCGCTAAGTACGCAACTACTTGATGCCATTATGCCGTACTGCGGTAACGCCCTGCGACTGGGCGTTACTGGCACACCCGGTGCGGGGAAAAGCACCTTTCTTGAAGCCTTTGGCATGTTGTTGATTCGTGAGGGATTAAAGGTTGCAGTTATTGCGGTCGATCCCAGCAGCCCGGTCACTGGCGGTAGCATTCTCGGAGATAAAACCCGCATGAATGACCTGGCGCGTGCCGAGGCGGCGTTTATTCGCCCGGTACCATCCTCCGGCCATCTGGGCGGTGCCAGTCAGCGAGCGCGGGAATTAATGCTGTTATGCGAAGCGGCGGGTTATGACGTAGTGATTGTCGAAACGGTTGGCGTCGGACAGTCGGAAACGGAAGTCGCCCGCATGGTGGACTGTTTTATCTCGTTGCAAATTGCCGGTGGCGGCGATGATCTGCAGGGGATTAAAAAGGGGCTGATGGAAGTGGCAGATCTGATCGTTATCAACAAAGACGATGGCGATAACCATACCAATGTCGCCATTGCCCGGCATATGTACGAGAGTGCCCTGCATATTCTGCGACGTAAATACGACGAATGGCAGCCACGAGTTCTGACTTGTAGCGCACTGGAAAAACGTGGAATCGATGAGATCTGGCACGCCATCATCGACTTCAAAACCGCGCTAACTGCCAGTGGTCGTTTACAGCAAGTGCGGCAACAACAATCGGTGGAATGGCTGCGTAAACAAACCGAAGAAGAAGTACTGAATCACCTGTTCGCGAATGAAGATTTCGATCGCTATTACCGCCAGACGCTTTTAGCGGTCAAAAACAATACGCTCTCACCGCGCACCGGCCTGCGACAGCTCAGTGAATTTATCCAGACGCAATATTTTGATTAAAGGAATTTTTATGTCTTATCAGTATGTGAACGTTGTCACTATCAACAAAGTGGCGGTCATTGAGTTTAACTATGGCCGAAAACTTAATGCCTTAAGTAAAGTCTTTATTGATGATCTTATGCAGGCATTAAGCGATCTCAACCGGCCGGAAATTCGCTGTATCATTTTGCGCGCGCCGAGTGGATCCAAAGTCTTCTCCGCAGGTCACGATATTCACGAACTGCCGTCTGGCGGTCGCGATCCGCTCTCCTATGATGATCCGTTGCGTCAAATCACCCGCATGATCCAAAAATTCCCGAAACCGATCATTTCGATGGTGGAAGGTAGTGTTTGGGGGGGCGCATTTGAAATGATCATGAGTTCCGATCTGATCATCGCCGCCAGTACCTCAACCTTCTCAATGACGCCTGTAAACCTCGGCGTCCCGTATAACCTGGTCGGCATTCACAACCTGACCCGCGACGCGGGCTTCCACATTGTCAAAGAGCTGATTTTTACCGCTTCGCCAATCACAGCCCAGCGCGCGCTGGCTGTCGGCATCCTCAACCATGTTGTGGAAGTGGAAGAACTGGAAGATTTCACCTTACAAATGGCGCACCACATCTCTGAGAAAGCGCCGTTAGCCATTGCCGTTATCAAAGAAGAACTGCGTGTACTGGGCGAAGCGCACACCATGAACTCCGATGAATTTGAACGTATTCAGGGGATGCGCCGCGCGGTTTATGACAGCGAAGATTACCAGGAAGGGATGAACGCTTTCCTCGAAAAACGTAAACCTAATTTCGTTGGTCATTAATCCCTGCGAACGAAGGAGTAAAAATGGAAACTCAGTGGACAAGGATGACCGCCGATGAAGCGGCAGAAATTATCCAGCATAACGACATGGTGGCATTTAGCGGCTTTACCCCGGCGGGTTCGCCGAAAGCCCTTCCCACCGCCATTGCCCGCAGAGCTAACGAACAGCATGAGGCCAAAAAGCCGTATCAAATCCGCCTACTGACGGGGGCGTCAATCAGCGCCGCCGCTGACGATGTACTTTCTGACGCCGATGCTGTTTCCTGGCGTGCGCCATATCAAACATCGTCCGGTTTACGTAAAAAGATCAATCAGGGCGCGGTGAGTTTCGTTGACCTGCATTTGAGCGAAGTGGCGCAAATGGTCAATTACGGTTTCTTCGGCGAAATTGATGTTGCCGTCATTGAAGCATCGGCACTGGCACCGGATGGTCGAGTCTGGTTAACCAGCGGGATCGGTAATGCGCCGACCTGGCTGCTGCGGGCGAAGAAAGTGATCATTGAACTCAATCACTATCACGATCCGCGCGTTGCAGAACTGGCGGATATTGTGATTCCTGGCGCGCCACCGCGGCGCAATAGCGTGTCGATCTTCCATGCAATGGATCGCGTCGGTACCCGCTATGTGCAAATCGATCCGAAAAAGATTGTCGCCGTCGTGGAAACCAACTTGCCCGACGCCGGTAATATGCTGGATAAGCAAAATCCCATGTGCCAGCAGATTGCCGATAACGTGGTCACGTTCTTGTTGCAGGAAATGGCGCATGGGCGTATTCCGCCGGAATTTCTGCCGCTGCAAAGTGGCGTGGGCAATATCAATAATGCAGTCATGGCGCGACTAGGGGAAAACCCGGAAATTCCTCCGTTCATGATGTATTCGGAAGTGCTACAGGAATCGGTGGTGCATTTACTGGAAACGGGCAAAATCAGCGGGGCCAGCGCCTCCAGCCTGACTATCTCGGCCGATTCCCTGCGCAAGATTTACGACAATATGGATTACTTTGCCAGCCGCATTGTGTTGCGTCCGCAGGAGATTTCCAATAACCCGGAAATCATCCGTCGTCTGGGCGTCATCGCTCTGAACGTCGGCCTGGAGTTTGATATTTACGGGCATGCCAACTCAACGCACGTAGCCGGGGTCGATCTGATGAACGGCATCGGTGGCAGCGGTGATTTTGAACGCAACGCGTATCTGTCGATCTTTATGGCCCCGTCGATTGCTAAAGAAGGCAAGATCTCAACCGTCGTGCCAATGTGCAGCCATGTTGATCACAGCGAACACAGCGTCAAAGTGATCATCACCGAACAAGGGATCGCCGATCTGCGTGGTCTTTCCCCGCTTCAACGCGCCCGCACCATCATTGATAATTGTGCACATCCTATGTATCGGGATTATCTGCATCGCTATCTGGAAAATGCGCCCGGCGGACATATTCACCACGATCTTAGCCACGTCTTCGATTTACACCGTAATTTAATTGCAACCGGCTCGATGCTGGGTTAATGACTCGTCCCGTCACGATCTTCAGCAATATGCTGAAGCATCGTGGCGGTATAACGATGATTTCTGATTGAATAAAGATATTCCTGCATATACATCGGCCTGTGCGGCGCATCAAAATATTTCAGCGTTGCCGGATTCACCAGTCGCCAGGCAAAATGCGGGATCACCGTCAGAAAATGTCCGCGCTCCACGGCGCTGATTTTGGCCATAAAACTGTAAGGTCGATAAATAATGGTGGGATTGATCCCACAAGGACGCATATTCGCATCAATCATTGCTTCGAAGTTGGCCCGGTTCTGAAAGCGCATTTGTAGCCAGGGTAGCTCCTGAAGCAACTCTTGCTCTTGTCGCTCTTCATAACGGCGAGAAACGAGAAAGCCCAATCGCAGCGGTGGTAGTTCACTGATAGTCAGATTTTCCAGTTCCTGAACTCGTGCAGATACATGCTGTGGGGAGATTATAAAATCTAACTGACGGTCAAAAAGATTATCGATAACGCCGTTTTCGCTGAACTCAACTGGCTGGGCGGTCACGCCTTCGTACTTATCTCCGAGACTAATCAACTGATCAAAAATAATGGTCGGATAAGTATTATCTATGCCTATCACAATTTCTCGTGAACGACGTCCTGAGTTATGGATTTCATTATCAATCGCAGAAAGCCGTTGATAAACCGGGAACAGTTTTTGATACAGTTCCTGCCCGGCTTTATTGAGGCTGATATTATTATCTTTGCGGGTAAATAGCGTATAGCCAATTTGTTCTTCCAGCGCGGCAATGCTTTTGCCAAATGGCGAAGCCGTCATATGGATTTTTTCTGCCGCCCGGGCAATATTATTAGTTTGCGCTAATAAAATGAAATTGCGCATCTTTTTCGAAATAAAAATGTCCATCCCAGCTCCCCCGCATCCTTGTCCGCTTAACCGTTTCAGTTAGCCTATCCTTGATGAAACCGCGAGCAAAGATAGGTGATTACGTCATGGTTTTACAGAAAATTACAGAAAAAGGAGGCAATATCGGGTAAAGGCATTAGCCCGACCAATACGTCGGGCTACAAGTATTATTGTGCGGCAGGTGTTTTAGCGGGTTGTTGATCCACAGGTTCTAACTGGAAGACCACATCGACCTGATCATCAAACTGAATAGCAGCCTGCTCGTAAGTTTCCTGGGCTGAGACCGGCGCGGCATCGGCTTTCATCATCCGCACCATTGGGCTGGGCTGATAGTTGGAAACATGGTAGCGCACGCTATATACCGGCCCTAGTTTACGATGAAAGCCGTTCGCCAGTTCCTGCGCCTGATGAATCGCGTTATCAATCGCTGCCTTACGCGCTTTGTCTTTATAGGCATCCGGCTGCGCCACGCCCAGCGATACAGAACGAATTTCGTTAAGACCCGCCTTCAGCGCACCATCCAGCAAGGAATTCAGTTTGTCTAACTGACGGAGCGTGACTTCCACCGTTCTCACAGCACGGTAGCCTTTCAGGATACTTTTACCATCCTGATAATCATAATCTGGCTGGGTGCGTAAGTTCGCTGAGCTGATATCTTTTTTCGCGATCTGATTGAGTTCAAGGAAGGAAATGTATTGTGCGACGCGCTCATCCGCCTGTTTCTTGGCAGTAGCGGCATCCTTCGCGGCCACGTTGACTTCAATCGCAAGAGTGGCAATGTCTGGCACCGCATCCACGCTTGCCGTACCGGAGGTGACAATATGCGGTCCATCCGGCAATTCGTTAGCCTGCGCTGCCATCCCGCTAATACCCATTAATGCCGCCAGGGCGATAACTTTGAACTTCACGTTAGTCTCTCCGTGTTAATTGACTTGCCCAAAATTCAGGACCTCTGGAGGCAAGCTTAGCGCCTCTGTTTTATTTTTCCATCAGATAGCGCCTAACTGAACAAGGCTTGTGCATGCGCAATACCGTCTCTCGCCAGCTGCAAGGCAATAAACCACATAACACATCCCACTACCAGATTGATAATGCGCTGTGATTTTGCCGTGCGCAGGCGCGGTGCCAGCCAGGCTGCGAGAAGAGCCAGACCAAAGAACCACAGGAAAGAGGCGCTAATTGTCCCGAGCGCAAACCAACGTTTTGGTTCGACGTCAAGCTGCCCACCAAGGCTGCCCAGTACAACAAAAGTATCCAGGTAAACATGCGGATTCAGCCAGGTCACTGCCAACATGGTGGCGATAATTTTCCATCTGCCTTGCTTCAGGACTTCGGCACTGGCTAACTCAATATTACTGCTCATTGCTGTTTTAAAAGCGCCAAAACCATACCACAGCAAGAAGGCTACGCCGCCCCAGGTGACCAGCGCAAGCAACCACGGCGACTGCATCAATAACGCACTGCCACCAAAAATCCCGGCGCAAATCAGGACCAAATCGCTGATAGCACAAAGTAAGGCAATCATAATGTGGTACTGACGACGTATGCCCTGATTCATCACAAAAGCATTTTGTGGACCGAGCGGTAGGATCATAGCCGCCCCAAGTGCAAGACCTTGAAAATAATAAGAAAACACGTTGGATATTCCGAATTAAGTATCTGATGCAGAGACTATATCGCGGGATTGTTATTAGCGGAAATTGATAATATTAATTGGCAATCAGAAAAACTAATAAGAGAGAGGCCAGAGAGTATTATCTGGCCTCAGCGTTGATTATGCAGCTTTGTCTTCTTTCACCCGCTTAAAGTTCACATCCATTTGCGGGTACGGGAAGCTGATACCGGCGGCATCAAATTCACGTTTAATACGCTCCAGCACATCCCAGTACACGTTTTGTAGATCGCCGCTTTTGCTCCAGACGCGGACCACGAAATTAATCGACGATGCGCCAAGTTCGTTCAGACGCACAGTCATTTCGCGATCTTTCAAAATGCGGTCTTCAGACTGGATAATATTGGTCAGGATCTGCTTAACCTGATCGATATCGGAATCATACGCCACGCCAATAATAAATTCGTTACGGCGAACTGGCTCGCGGGAGAAGTTAATAATATTCCCAGCAATAATTTTACCGTTCGGAATAACGATAATTTTACCGTCTGCAGTACGCATGGTGGTGGAGAAAATCTGCACGCTCAGCACAGTACCGGCTACGCCGCCGAGGTCAACATATTCTCCGGCACGGAACGGGCGGAACATGACCAGTAACACGCCAGCGGCCAGGTTAGACAGTGACCCCTGCAAAGCCAGACCAACAGCTAAGCCTGCGGCACCGAGTACAGCAATGACTGACGCGGTTTGTACGCCCACGCGCCCCAGTGCAGCGATTAGCGTAAAGGCGATAATTCCGTAACGGACTAATGCAGAAAGAAAATCAGCAACGGTGGCATCGATTTTACGGGAGATCATCAGGCGATTCACCGCGTTGGAAATCATCCGCGCGATAATCAAACCAACGATGATGATCGCGAGTGCCGCCACGATGTTTACTGCATAACTTAGCAGCAGCGCCTGGTTAGCCACCAGCCAGCTCCCCGCGCCGTTTATGCTATCGACAACATTCAAATCTTCCATTCAATATTCCTTTTCAACTGACTCAAAATGGAGAAATACACTCCGCCGCCTTATGACGGGCAGTCTGACAAGGGTAAACAATAAAGCATAATTTTGCCAAATAGATCACAGATTTCTCATCTGCATCACCTTGCTTATGGTGAAAAAAGATCCGCAGAGCGGGGCTCAGACAGATATCAATGTGCACTTTGTCATGCCGGATGCGGCGTGAACGCCTTATCCAGCCTACAAAAGCCTGTAAATTCAGTATATTGCAGGATACATGTAGGCCTGATAAGCGTAGCGCATCAGGCAATTTTGCTTTTGGCGAAAAAAAGACCCGCAGAGCGGGCCTTGAGGTAAGCAGAAAGGAATATCTTACAGAACGTCGATCGCGTTCAGTTCCTGGAATGCTTTTTCCAGACGAGCGATCATCGAAGTCTGACCGGCACGCAGCCATACGCGCGGATCGTAGTATTTCTTGTTCGGCTGATCTTCGCCTTTCGGGTTACCCAGCTGACCCTGCAGATAAGCTTCGTTCGCTTTGTAATAGTTCAGAACACCTTCCCAGGTTGCCCATTGGGTATCGGTATCGATGTTCATTTTCACTACGCCGTAGCTTACGGAGTCTTTGATTTCCTGAGCAGTAGAACCGGAACCGCCGTGGAATACGAAGTTCAGGCTGTTGTGCGGCAGGTTGTGTTTCTTGGAAACATATTCCTGAGAGTCACGCAGGATGGTCGGAGTCAGAACAACGTTACCCGGCTTGTATACGCCGTGTACGTTACCGAAGGACGCTGCGATGGTGAAGCGCGGGCTGATTTTGCTCAGCTCAGTGTATGCGTAATCAACGTCTTCCGGCTGGGTGTACAGTGCAGAAGCGTCCATGTGGCTGTTGTCCACGCCGTCTTCTTCACCACCGGTGCAACCCAGTTCGATTTCCAGAGTCATGCCGATTTTGGACATACGCTCCAGGTATTTAGAGCAGATTTCGATGTTCTCTTGCAGAGATTCTTCAGACAGGTCGATCATGTGAGAAGAGAACAGCGGCTTACCGGTAGCTGCGAAGTGTTTTTCACCCGCGTCCAGCAGACCGTCGATCCACGGCAGCAGTTTTTTCGCGCAGTGGTCGGTGTGCAGGATAACCGGAACACCATAGTGTTCAGCCATCTGGTGAACGTGATGCGCACCAGAGATCGCACCCAGGATAGCAGCACCCTGCGGAACGTCAGATTTCACGCCTTTACCAGCGATAAAGGAAGCACCACCGTTGGAGAACTGAACGATAACCGGCGCTTTAACTTTAGCCGCGGTTTCCAGTACGGCGTTGATGGAGTCAGTACCGACGCAGTTTACTGCTGGCAGTGCGAAGTTGTTTTCTTTTGCTACCTGGAAAACTTTCTGTACGTCATCACCAGTGATTACGCCAGGTTTTACGAAATCAAAAATCTTAGACATGTCTCTTGTCCTGTATCGTCGGGCCTTATACTCGTCATACTTCAAGTTGCATGTGCTGCGTCTGCGTTCGCTCCCCCCAGTCACTTACTTATGTAAGCTCCTGAGGATTCACTCTCTTGTCGCCTTCCTGCAACTCGAATTATTTAGAGTATGAAAAAATGCGTGCTCTAAAAGCGCGCTGCAACAAGGGCAGGTTTCCCTGCCCTGTGATTTTTTACTTCTTAGCGCGCTCTTCGAGCATCGCTACTGCAGGCAGTACTTTACCTTCCACGAATTCGAGGAATGCGCCGCCGCCAGTGGAGATGTAGGAGATTTTGTCAGCAATGCCGAACAGGTCGATTGCTGCCAGAGTGTCACCGCCACCAGCGATGGAGAACGCTTCGCTGTCTGCGATAGCGTTAGCCACGATTTCAGTACCTTTGCGGAAGTTCGGGAATTCGAACACGCCAACCGGGCCGTTCCACAGAATGGTTTTCGCATTCTTCAGGATTTCAGCCAGTTCCTGCGCAGAAGCATCGCCGATATCCAGGATCTGCTCGTCAGCTTTCACATCGTTAACAGATTTCAGGGTAGCCGGTGCAGTTTCAGAGAACTCAGTTGCTACGCGAACGTCAGACGGAACCGGAATGTTGCAGGTGGTCAGCAGACGTTTTGCTTCGTCAACCAGGTCAGCTTCGTACAGGGATTTACCCACATCGTGGCCTTGTGCCGCGATAAAGGTGTTAGCGATACCACCACCCACGATCAGCTGGTCAGCGATTTTGGACAGGGAATCCAGAACGGTCAGTTTGGTAGATACTTTAGAACCACCAACGATAGCCACCATCGGGCGAGCAGGTTCTTTCAGTGCTTTACCCAGCGCGTCCAGTTCAGCTGCCAGCAGCGGGCCTGCGCACGCAACATCAGCGAATTTACCGATACCGTGAGTAGAAGCCTGCGCGCGGTGAGCAGTACCGAATGCGTCCATTACGAACACGTCACACAGTGCAGCATATTTTTTGGACAGAGTTTCGTCGTCTTTCTTCTCGCCTTTGTTGAAGCGAACGTTTTCCAGAACAACCAGTTCACCTTCAGCAACGTCAACGCCGTCGAGGTAATCTTTAACCAGACGAACCGGGTTAGACAGTTTGTCTTTCAGGTAGTTAACAACCGGCAGCAGAGAGAATTCTTCGTTGTACTCGCCTTCGGTAGGACGACCCAGGTGGGAAGTTACCATCACTTTCGCGCCTTGTTTCAGGGCCAGTTCGATGGTCGGCAGAGAAGCACGGATACGCGCGTCGCTGGTTACTTTCCCGTCTTTTACTGGTACGTTCAGATCCGCACGGATAAATACACGTTTCCCAGCAAGATCCAGATCGGTCATCTTAATTACAGACATGGTGAATCCTCTCGTTGATTCTAAAAGTTTTGCAGACGCTGCTTGCGTCTTACCTGAAAGCAACAGTAGCCATAGCTAACGTCGTGTCGAGCATTCGGTTAGCAAAGCCCCATTCGTTATCGCACCAGACCAACGTTTTGATCAGGTGTGCGCCACTGACCCGGGTTTGGGTGCCATCGACAATGGCACTGTGCGGATCGTGGTTAAAATCTACAGAGACCAACGGCAATTCCGTATAGTCAACTATACCATGAAATGCACCTTGTGCTGCTTTTTGCAGCAACAGGTTGACTTCATTGGCTTTTACAGGTTTCTTCACCGTCACGCTTAAATCGATTGCCGTCACATTTATGGTTGGCACACGTACCGCAATCGCTTCAAAGCGATCGTTAAATTGCGGAAAAAATCGTGTGATACCGGCGGCCAGTTTAGTATCGACCGGAATGATCGACTGGCTGGCTGCCCGGGTGCGACGCAGGTCAGGATGGTATGCATCAATAACCTGTTGATCGTGCATGGCGGAGTGAATTGTGGTCACAGTGCCGGACTCAATACCGTACGCATCATCTAACAATTTGATGACGGGAATTATGCAATTCGTGGTACAGGAAGCGTTAGAAACGATGCGGTGTTCCGCACGAAGTTGATCCTGATTGACGCCGTAAACAACGGTCGCATCGAGATCGTTACTGCCAGGATGTGAAAAGAGCACTTTTTTGGCCCCGGCGGCAATATGTGCTTCGCCATGCTCGCGGGAGCCATATACGCCGGTGCAGTCGAGAACCACATCGACGCCCAGTTCACGCCATGGGAGCGATTGCAGTGAACGTTCATGCAATACGCGGATGGCGTCATCACCAACAAAAAGTTGATCGCGTTCCTGTCGTACTTCCCATGCAAAACGGCCATGACTGGTGTCATATTTCAACAAATGCGCCATGCCCGCAGCATCCGCCAGTTCGTTGATTGCCACCACGGTAATTTCCGCCCGGCGTCCGGATTCATACAAAGCACGAACCACATTACGCCCGATGCGACCGAAGCCATTTATCGCTACGCGTACGGTCATAGATCTCCTGCAAGGTTTTCCCTGAGCAAATTTGCCAGACAGAGTAATCCAGCAAATCGTCCGGGGAAACCTTACCTGTCGCAAACTGCGACTGATTGGTTAATTGTCGAACATTTAATCGACTGAAACGCTTCAGCTAGGATAAGCGAAACGTGGAATAAAAGGAATGATTGTCCAGTCAAAGAAGACAATTATCTGACTTACGTCACGTTTTCATCCCCGCCCCTGTGGAATTTATTCCACTTTGCAGAATCACGAATAAGCGTAGCAAAATCTTTTCGTTGTGCCGTCACAAACCCTGACTTATATCAGAATATGACTGATGCAGCGTCGATATTATCCGCAATACGTCCGAGTTTCGGAGTACTCCAATGATGACATTGCCCTACCCATATTCTTCCTCCGCACGCTTTTACGCGCTGCGCCTGCTCCCAGGGCAGGAAGTTCTCTCCCAATTACGCGCCTTCGCGCAGCAACAACAACTCCACGCCGCGTGGATTGCAGGTTGTACCGGCAGTCTGACTGACGTCGCCTTACGCTATGCCGGGCAAGAAAACACGGCCCTACTAAGCGGTAAGTTCGAAGTCATCGCATTGAACGGCACACTGGAACAGAGTGGTGAACATCTTCATCTCTGCGTTTCCGATCCACACGGCACGATGCTTGGCGGTCATATGATGCCCGGCTGTACCGTGCGGACCACGCTTGAACTGGTGATCGGCTGCCTTGAGGAGCTGGCGTTTAGCCGCCAACCTTGCGCGCTTTCTGGTTACGACGAATTGCATATTTCCCCCGTTAAATAACTACTTTCAGAGAGGTTTTCTTATGGCGCGTCGCCACTTTTCCAGTCAAGCACTGGTGTTGATTGTTATCTCTATCGCCATCAATATGATTGGCGGGCAACTGGCCAGCATGGTCAAATTACCTATATTTCTCGACTCCATCGGCACACTTATTAGCGCGGTACTGCTTGGTCCGGTGATCGGGATGCTGACCGGCTTACTGACCAATTTACTCTGGGGATTGCTCACCGACCCGATCGCCGCCGCCTTTGCCCCCGTGGCGATGGTTATTGGCCTGGTCGCCGGTTGGCTGGCGCGAGCGGGTTGGTTTCGCACCCTGCCAAAAGTCGTTGTCAGCGGCGTGATTATTACGCTTGCAGTAACGGTCGTCGCTGTACCGCTGCGTACTGCGCTGTTCGGCGGTGTCACCGGTAGCGGAGCCGATTTGTTCGTTGCCTGGATGCACTCTATGGGGCAAAACCTGGTGGAGTCGGTGGCGATTACGGTGATAGGCGCAAACCTGGTCGATAAAATTCTTACAGCGGTGATTGTCTGGCTTTTACTGCGTCAGCTGCCGATTCGCACCACGCGCCATTTTCCGGCAATGGCTGCCGTGCGCTAAATGCATCCGTTTACATCCCTAACGCTGTGGGCGCTGGCGGCCTGCACCACGCTTATCCTGCCCACACAGACAATACTGCCATTCTATAGCGCGGCGACCTTTTTCTGCCTTATTGCGCTAAAGGCCACGCGGCGGCGGGTAAAATATGTTGTCTGGCTGATGTTCTCGCTGGGGGCTGGACTGTGGCTGGTACACGGTGGCTGGCTGACAGAATGGCTAAGCGGCACGCCACGCTCGCCAGAACGGTGGACGCATGCTATTACGCTCTGGTTGCGGATTCTGGCGATTGTTTCAACCTCGCAGTTGTGGATGCAATTCGTCCCAGTGCAACGTTTTATCCGCGCTTTGTTTGCTTCTCGCCTGCCGCCGGGCGTCGCTTATCTGTTCGCTGGGCCTTTGTTGGTCGTTGAGCAGTTAAAACGGCAATTAGCGATTATTCATGAAGCGCAGCGCGCCCGTGGGGTGCCGCTGGATGAGGGCTGGTATCAGCGTTTACGTGCTATACCCGCGCTAATTATTCCGCTAACACACAATGCGCTAAACGATCTGGCTATCCGTGGTGCGGCGCTGGATATGCGGGCATTTCGGATCCACAACCGGCGCACTACGTTATGGGCACCGCCTGACAGTAACCTGGAAAAAGTGGCACGTTACGCCATGATCTTGCTGATGCTGGCAGAATTCGGAGCGTGGATATGGTTACGTTAGAACAGTTTCGCTATTGCCCGACACACTCAACGCACCCTCCGTTCTGTTATGACTTTCACTATGTCAAACCGGGGATAGTCGCCATCTTTGGTGACAACGGCAGTGGCAAAAGTACGCTGGCGCAACTGATGGCGGGCTGGTATCCGGACTTTCTGCCAGGAGAGATAACCGGCACGGGGACGCTTCTCGGTACGCCCATTGGGTATCTCCCGCTTAATGAACAATCCGCCACCATCCAGCTCGTTCAGCAATCGCCCTATTTGCAGCTCTCCGGCTGTACCTTTAGCGTGGAAGAAGAAGTTGCCTTTGGGCCAGAAAATCTGTGTCTTGCTGAAGAGGAGATTATGGCGCGGATTGATGCTGCCCTGACTCTGACCGAGTGCCAGCCGTTGCGCCATCGTCACCCGGCAACACTCTCCGGTGGAGAGACACAGCGCGTGGTCATCGCCTGCGCCATCGCGATGCAGCCAAAACTATTAATTCTTGATGAAGCCTTTAGTCGCCTGACGCCGCAGGCCAGCGAAATGCTGTTGCAGCGCTTACAACACTGGGCGTTTGAACGTGGTTCGCTGATTATTCTTTTTGAACGTCATCGCACACCTTTCCTGAACTACTGCCAGCAAGCGTGGCAATTGCAAAACGGAGCGCTCCAGCCACTATGTTAACGTTAAATCAGATGTCTTATCGCTGGCCTGGCGCGGCAACGGATTGTCTTTGCGACATTTCTCTGCAACTCAAACAAGGTGAATGGTTGGCGCTGACCGGCGACAATGGCGCGGGAAAATCGACGCTGTTACGAGTAATGGCAGGTCTTCTTACGCCCACAGCCGGTACGGTTATGCTGCAACAACAGGCGATGAAAAACCTGAAAAACCGCCAACGTGCAGCAAAGATTGGCGTACTGTTTCAGGAAGCGGAAAACCAGCTTTTTCACAGCACCGTCGCTGACGAGATCGCATTTGGTTTGAAACTGCAAAAATGCCTGGCGGATGAAATCACTCAACGTACCAATGCTGCCCTGCAATGCTGTCAGTTAGCAGACACTGCCAGCGCGCATCCGTTAGATCTGCATAGTGCGCAGCGACGGATGGTCGCCGTCGCCTGCCTGGAAGCACTCTCTCCGCCGCTATTGCTGCTGGACGAGCCGAGTCGGGATTTTGACGAAAATTGGATGAGCGTGTTTGAAAGCTGGCTGGAAAAGTGCCGCCAGCGAGGCACGAGCGTCGTAGCAATCAGTCATGACGCCGCATTTACCCGGCGTCATTTCTCTCGTGTGGTGCGACTGGAAGATGGTGTAATCAGGAACGTTAATCCACCAGACGATATTCACCCGTAGCGGTCATCATTAAGGTCAAATTTGCAGGCAGACTCTCTTCCAGCACCCGGCGAACATTCGGCCCATCGGTACGGTCATAAAAGGCTTCTGCGTCTGCCAGCGATAACCCTCCCGCCAGCTTGCGCCCCACCAGTCGTTCCCGCAACGCAGTAGCTGGCGCGTTGATAAAGATCGAGAAATCACAAAATTGCGCAAGCTGGCGCCACTTCTCGTCATCCAGCAACAACCAGTTTCCTTCGACGATGACGAGTGGTGCGGTAACGTGCAACGCATCTTCAACAGGATCATGCTTTTGTCGATCGTACTGCGGCCACGTACAATCCCCTTCCATTACCTGGCGCAGATTTTCCGCCAGTTTTGCCACATCGAATGTCTCTGGTGCGCCTTTAAAGGGGCGCAATTGATGCGCATCCAGCCAGCTATTGTAATGGTGAAAACCATCCATCGGCAGCGTCTGAATAGCGGGTAGTTCCGGGTCTTGTTGCGCGAGATATTCCCAGAAAGTGGTTAGGGTAGATTTACCCGTCCCCGGCGGAGCGCAAAGAAAAACCACGGTACGCCGCTGCGGATTTACCGTCTGTAAGGCTGCCAGCATACGCAGCAACGGTTTATGCACATTTTCAATCTCTTCGTTCGGGTACTGCGCCTGTACCTTCAATCCATTCACCGTCAGTTCGATTTTCACGGCGTTAATTCCTTTAAGGTGGTCGTTACTGCCAGCGTCAGCGCCGTTTTGACCATCCCACTAAAACGCACCTCTGACCAGACGGCGAAATCAGCGAACTTCATCGCTTTTAACGCGTCATAGAGCGTCGCATTGCGGGTTATGCTATTGACGTTGCTGATAAAATCCCAGGTAATGTCATCGGCAAATCCGGGCGTTTCATCCTGTTCATTCAGGTAATGCCAGAACTGGGAAAAGTGCGTGATATCGGCATACAGCCATTTGTCCATTTTCCCCAGCGCAAAAATCAAACGTAGCGCAACATCAATATCGTCAAGCGGGCCGCTTTGAGCGAGTAACGGCTTCACTGCATATTCCACGATCTCTTCATCATTATCGACAAACAGCGACGGCAGAAACTGGCGTATCCCCTGGAGCAAAATGACATGTGTAGTTCTCATAAATGACAATAAATTGTCCTGTGCGTCCAGTTGCTCAAGCACATCATCTTCTGTCAGCGTCGCCATTGGTCTTCCGATAGATCACCATCAATGCAGGGAGTCTATTATATTACACGTTTGGTCCGCGCCGCCGATCAGTAATGTCTGCGTCCGCACCCCATTCGCCGTCTGTTGGATACCGTTCACCAACTCACCGCCCGTCACGCCCGTAGCGCTAAAGAGGATATCGTTCCCCCTCACCAGTTCATCGAGCGAGTACACACGGTTAACGTCAACGCCCATTTCCTTGCAACGCTTGCGCTCCTGCTCTGCAATCTGCCGATTTTCCGTGTAATCCCCTTTTGCCTGACAAAAATCAATCAGCTCGGCCTGCATATCCCCACCCAATGCTTTAACAGCACAGGCAGAAATAACACCTTCCGGCGCGCCACCGATGGTGTACATCACGTCGTAAGGATTATCTTGCCAGCAGGTCAGCACGCTGGCGGCGACATCGCCATCCGGCAGGGCAAAAACCTTCACGCCCAGTTGTGTCGCTTCCTCAATTGCGGCTCTCAGGCGCGGTTTATCTAGCGTAACCATACGTAGCTGGTCCAGCGGTTTGCCCAACGCTTTCGCCACGTTGCGCAAGTTGTCCGCCAGAGGCAAAGACAGATCAATCGCGCCCGCCGCCAGCCGATTAACAACCAGTTTTTTCATATACATATCGGGCGCGTGTAACAGGCTATCTCGAGGGGCGAAAGCCATGACCGCCAGCGCATTGCTCTGCCCCATCGCCACCATCCGCGTACCTTCAATGGGATCAACCGCGATATCGACTTCTGGCCCATCGCCTTTGCCCACCTCTTCGCCAATCCACAGCATCGGCGCATGGTCAATTTCTCCCTCGCCGATAACCACTCGCCCACGAAAAGCGACATCGTTTAATGCCTGGCGCATCGCGGTGACCGCCAGGCCATCAATTTTATTTTTGTTGCCACATCCGGTTTGCGGCCAGGCAGCCAACGCTGCCTGCTCCGTAACGCGAAATAATGGCCACGCCAGGGACATCATTGCGCGGCCTCCCCGATATCAACGCCAAATTGTGCCAGCAGATATTTCTCGGCCTGTTCATTCCAGATGCCGTGCGTTTCCTCAACTAACCGCGCCAGCTCTTTAAACAGCGGATCGGTTTTGCCTTTTTCGGCAAAATCGGCAATGGCGGTGAGCGGCATGGTAACGCCGTTGTAAATGAGTTTTTTACCACCGGGGATATCCGGTAAATTGAGAACGGTTTCTGGCACTGCATCCAGGCCACCGATATGCGTCACCATAAACGACGGTTGCAACTGCCCCGTGGCGCTCAGGGCAATCGCCTCTTTCATATCGTCCGTTGAACCACCCGATGTACCGACGACGTGCGTGCTGTTGTAATGGACGTTGTAGAAATTAAACGGCACTTTGAAGTTTTTATCCGTCGGCCCGGCAAAGAAGTTCAGGCAGCCATCTTCCGCCAGTAATTCGTCAGCCATCTCAACGACAGCAGGCACCGCCGCATAAACAAAAATGTCATCGAACCCAGCATCTCCTGTCAGCGCCCGCAGCTTCTGTACCGGATCGGCCATTCCTTTGGTATTCACATATATCAGCTCAATGCCTTTGCTGGCCGCCAGCTCCACCGGCAGCAGCTTCTGCACCTGTGCCAGGCGTTTGTCGTCGATATCGACCACCACTACCCGCGACGGTTGTATGCCGCCGTGAATAGCGTAATCGATAGCGCCTATCCCCATCGGGCCCGCACACGCCAGCAGCGCAATATTGCCGCCAGGTTTGACGCCCATGCGATGCTCATAAACATATTGCGTGGTGTGATAATTGGCATGATAAGCGCCAATAATGCAGCACATCGGCTCTGCCAGCGACGCCGCAGCAAAATAAGATCCGTGATACGGTAATACGCAGCCCAAATTAATGGCTACCTCTGGAATAATCATATAGGTGGCGTTACCGCCAAAATATTCGTAGCTGTATCCCGCAGAATACCCGCTTGGTAGCCCCATCGCCGGTTGCAATACAAAACGTTGGCCTTTTTTATATTTGTCGGTAAGATTTTTCCCCACTTCAACAATAATCCCGGCACATTCATGCCCGGTAATGACCGGATGATTTTCTAAATCGTCGGGCACGCGTTTATGTTCGCTACCGAGTAACGCCGCTTTCCAGGTCGATAAACACACACTGTCAGAAATTACACTCACCAGCAGTTCATTATCGGTAATTTTGGGCAGTTCAAATTCGCGCAGACGGACATCCCGCTTGCCATAAATAGCAACAACTTTGGTTTTCATTTTTACCTCGGCAATCAGTTTTTATGTTCAGCGGTTAATTGATTAAATAAAGTGTCGAGTTTGGGATCGCCAATATAGTTATTAATCAATATCAGCGGTTTATCCGTCACACGTTTCACGCGCCCTTCCAGACTAGCGTGAGTAACGACGATATCCACATCTGCAGGCACGTTTTCTATCGCGTAATGTTTTACTTCTATTGCCAGCCCCGCTTTTTCCAGGCGCTTACGGAAGGTGGTTGCGCCCATCGCGCTAGAGCCCATTCCCGCATCGCAAACAAAGGCGATACGCTTAACCCGGCTTAACGAGAATGTACCTTCTTGTTTCATCGCCTTAACCGCATTGGCGGACTGCACAAACTCATCTTCGCTCTCCGTTTCCACCGTTTTTTCCATCTTCAGTATTACGGAAGTGATAGCAAAGGACACCAGGGTACCTACCGTAACACCGGCAATTGTCGCCAGGAACGAGCCTTTCGGCGTCAGTGCAAGGTAAGCAAAGATAGACCCCGGACTTGGACCAGCCACCAGACCACCGTCCAGTAAGTTAAACATCCAGGTGCCAGACATACCGCCGGCAATCATGGCAATAATGGTCAGCGGCTTCATCAGCACATACGGGAAATACAGTTCGTGGATCCCACCGAGGAAGTGAATAATCATCGCCCCGGGCGCAGAACGTTTACTCATCCCTTTACCAAACAAAGTAAACGCCAGCAGCAGTCCTAAGCCAGGCCCAGGGTTGGACGCCACCATAAAGAAGATGGATTTACCGTTAACTGAAGCCTGTTGCATCCCCAACGGGTAATAGACGCCCTGATCTATCGCGTTATTGAGGAAAAGCACTTTCGCCGGTTCATTGATGACTGACAGCAAAGGCAGATAGCCCGCATGTACCAGCGCCTCAATACACTCTTTGACGAAAGTATTGGCAATTAACACCGCCGGGCCGATAACTTCAAAACCCAGCAGACAAAGGAGCATCCCGGTGATACCTAATGAGAAGTTATTGATAACCATCTCAAAACCAGCAGGTATGCGTTTTTCCAGTGCCTTATCGACATATTTTATGACCAGCCCACCTAACGGTCCCATGATCATTGAACCAAGGAACATCGGGATTTCTGCGCCGACGATTACACCAATTGTCCCTATTCCGCCCATGACTGCGCCGCGTTTACCGCCGACTAAATGGCCACCGGTAGAACCAATCATTACGGGCAATAAATAGGTAATCATCGGGCCGACAATTTTGGCGAAATGTTCGTTAGGCAGCCAACCAGTAGGAATAAATAATGCAGTAATAAAACCCCAGGCAATAAAAGCACCAATATTGGGGATGACCATTGCCGTCAAAAAGCCCCCAAAAGCCTGGACCTTTGCACGAGCAGACTTGTTTTCCATAATATTATCCTGTAGAGGAGAGAGTCATTATTCGCGGCTGATAATGTCCGCTAATTGTTTTTCTGATGTTGCAGTTAAGAGTTGTTCAAGTATTTCTTCTTCGCACAGCAATTCACTTAACGCCTGAATAGCGCCAATGTGCGAATCGGCATCGGCAGCAGAAAGACCGATAAGTAATTTAATCGGTTCGTCATTCCCCGGAAAATAAACGCCTTGTTTAAGTAACGTCAAAGACATCCCGGTTTTAAGCGCCCCACATTCCGGTCGCGCATGAGGCATTGCCACGCCTGGTGCGAGAATATAATAAGGGCCATTGTTAATGGTGGAATCTTTAATAGCCTGAATGTAATTCTCGCTGATATAGTTTTTATCCAGCAATGATGCCATCGAGAAATTGATAGCTTCCTGCCAATCTTTTGCTGAATGTATAACTGAGATTGATGATTCTGGAAAATAATCAATAAGCCGCATAAATTATCCTTATTTTATTTTTAGGGTACCGTCCGGCGGTAAAAATAAAATACTCGTGCGATTTAATGAAAGCAATTGGGCACGCGAGAAGAAAAAAAACATGAACCAAAATAATAAAATGTTAAATAACAACAACATGAAATTTATACTTATAAAGTCAAGTTTGTGTTTGTTATGTTTATCACAAAACCAATGTTTTATCTGCCTATGTATTTGTGATGCATATCTCTATTTATCTATTGAATGTTCGAAAACATACTTTTTTAGCCGATGTTTTTCGCTCTCCCCCTTTATAGATTCTGAATTCTCACCTGTTGGCTGTTTTCTCCTCACCTCATGTGACATATTCCCACACTTTACTCAAGGAAGATTCTCATGAAAGCGCCTGTTTCAATAACCTCATTTCGCCCACAAAAATCTATTGCTATCGCCATTGGCGTGCTTACCGTGGTTGTGCTGCCATTTCTCTCGTATTACACCGTTAATGAAGGTGAACGCGGCATTTTGCTGCGCTACGGAAAAATCGTAAAAGTTGCCGAGCCGGGTCTGGGTTTTAAGATCCCTTTTATGGAAAGCGTAGAGAAAATTTCCACGCGTAATCAGGCTGTGGTTTATCAGGGATTACAGGCCTACAGCCGCGACCAGCAACCGGCACAAATGACCGTGTCGGTTAGTTTTCATATTAAGCCTTCAGAAGCTGGCGCAGTTTATACAACCTACAACACCATTGAATCTTTAAAAGAGCGTCTGATCGTCCGCCAGCTGCCAACCCAACTGGAGAACGTTTTCGGCCAATATACCGCCATCAGCGCGGTACAGGATCGTACAAAACTGGTTCAGGATCTGCAAAATGCAATGCGTAAAGCCGTTGTTGGCCCGGTGGTGATTGATGGTGTCCAGATTGAAAATATTGATTTTTCTGACGCTTATGAAAAATCGATTGAAGATCGAATGAAAGCAGAAGTCGCCATTGCCACACGTAAGCAAAATCTGGAAACAGAGAAAATCCAGGCGCAAATAGCGGTAACTCAGGCCCAGGCAGAAGCAGACAGTAAACTGGCGGCAGCCAAAGCAGAAGCTGAGACTATTCGCGTAAGAGGCGCGGCAGAGGCTGAAACTATTCGTTTAAAAAGTGCGGCTGAAGCAGAAGCGATCCGCCTGCGCGGTGAAGCTCTGCGGGATAATCCCGGACTTGTTGCCCTCACCACTGCTGAGCGTTGGGACGGTAAGCTACCCGATACCATGATCCCCGGCAGTACAGTTCCGTTTATCTCTACTAAGTAAAAAAGGGCCGCTTTCGCGGCCCTTGAGACTGATGGCAAAGGCAAAACTGCCTGATGCGCTACGCTTATCAGGCTTACATACTTCCTGCAATATATTGAATTTGCACGATCTTGTAGGTCGGATAAGGCGTTCACGCCGCATCCGACATGAACAACGCACACTTTGCCAATAATCTGAAGGGCCGCTTTCGCGGCCCTTCTCACAAAGCATCTTACCGATTACAGCAGTTCTTTTGCTTTCGCAACAACATTGTCAACGGTGAAGCCGAACTCTTCAAACAGCAGCTCTGCCGGAGCAGATTCACCGAAGGTGGTCATGCCGACGATAGCACCGTTCAGGCCAACATACTTGTACCAGTAGTCAGCAATGCCAGCTTCCACCGCAACGCGTGCAGTAACCGCTTTCGGCAGTACAGACTCACGGTAAGCCGCATCCTGCTTGTCGAATGCGTCGGTAGACGGCATGGAAACCACGCGCGCTTTCACGCCTTCAGCAGTCAGTTTTTCGTAGGCAGCAACCGCCAGTTCAACTTCAGAACCGGTAGCGATGAAGATCAGTTCCGGCTGACCGGCACAGTCTTTCAGCACATAACCACCGCGCGCGATGTTTGCCAGCTGCTCTTCAGTGCGTTCCTGCTGCGCCAGGTTCTGACGGGAGAGGATAAGCGCAGTCGGGCCGTCCTGACGCTCAACGCCGTATTTCCACGCGACCGCGGATTCAACCTGGTCACACGGACGCCATGTGGACATGTTCGGGGTCACGCGCAGAGAAGCGACCTGCTCTACCGGCTGGTGAGTCGGGCCATCTTCGCCCAGACCGATGGAGTCGTGGGTGTAAACCATCACCTGACGCTGTTTCATCAGCGCAGCCATACGTACGGCGTTACGTGCGTATTCCACGAACATCAGGAAGGTGGAGGTGTACGGCAGGAAGCCACCGTGCAGGGAGATACCGTTAGCAATCGCGGTCATACCGAACTCGCGAACACCATAGTGGATGTAGTTACCCGCAGCATCTTCGTTGATTGCTTTAGAACCAGACCACAGGGTCAGGTTAGACGGTGCCAGGTCAGCAGAGCCGCCGAGGAATTCCGGCAACAGCGGGCCGAACGCTTCAATCGCATTCTGAGACGCTTTACGGCTGGCGATTTTCGCCGGATTAGCCTGCAGTTTAGCGATGAATTCTTTCGCTTTGGCATCGAAGTCAGACGGCATTTCGCCTTTCATACGGCGGGTAAATTCAGCGGCTTCCTGCGGATAAGCTTTGGCGTAAGCAGCGAATTTCTCGTTCCATGCGGATTCTTTCGCCTGGCCTGCTTCTTTCGCATCCCACTGAGCATAGATTTCAGACGGGATTTCGAACGGTGCATATTTCCAGCCCAGCTGTTCGCGGGTCAGGGCAATTTCAGCGTCGCCCAGCGGCGCACCGTGGGAGTCGTGCGTACCGGCTTTGTTCGGTGAACCGAAACCGATGATGGTTTTGCACATCAGCAGGGACGGTTTGTCAGTCACTGCGCGCGCTTCTTCTACTGCGCGTTTGATGGATGCCGCGTCATGACCGTCGATGCCGCGAATAACGTGCCAGCCGTAAGCTTCGAAACGCATTGCGGTGTCGTCGGTGAACCAGCCTTCAACGTGACCATCGATAGAGATACCGTTGTCATCGTAGAACGCAATCAGTTTACCCAGCTTCAGCGTACCCGCCAGAGAGCAAACTTCATGGGAGATGCCTTCCATCATGCAGCCGTCGCCCATGAAGGCGTAGGTGTAGTGGTCGACGATGTCGTGGCCCGGACGGTTAAACTGTGCCGCCAGCGTTTTTTCTGCAATCGCCATACCGACTGCATTGGCAATACCCTGACCCAGCGGACCTGTAGTGGTTTCCACACCAGCGGTGTAACCCACTTCCGGGTGGCCCGGAGTTTTGGAATGCAGTTGACGGAAGTTTTTCAGTTCTTCCATCGGCAGATCGTAACCGGTGAGGTGCAGCAGGCTGTAGATCAGCATGGAGCCGTGGCCGTTGGACAGCACGAAGCGGTCACGGTCAGCCCAGGACGGATTCTGCGGGTTGTGTTTCAGGAAATCACGCCACAGGACTTCGGCAATGTCAGCCATACCCATAGGGGCACCCGGGTGACCGGATTTGGCTTTCTGTACTGCGTCCATGCTCAGCGCACGAATAGCATTGGCAAGCTCTTTACGTGAGGACATTTTGACTCCAGATCGGATGATGAAGGGCACGCCCTTAACGACTTGACGACAGCGCGTTTTGGGCTACGCCGGAAAATTTGCCAACAATTTACCGCAAGCCGCGCGTCATGTACATGGAACATCCTTTTGCCGCTTCAGAAATCTCTGGATCATGCTCGCATGTTGCGCAATCTGCTCGCCCGTCCGCTGCGCTTTTCCTTATACTGAGACTGAGCGTCGATTCACCTGCAAACGGCGCATTTTTAGAATAATCCTGACCTTGTGCGGAAGAGAAAACATGAAAATTCGCGCCTTATTGGTAGCAATGAGCGTGGCAACGGTACTGACCGGTTGCCAGAATATGGACTCCAACGGACTGCTCTCATCAGGAGCGGAAGCTTTTCAGGCTTACAGTTTGAGTGATGCGCAGGTGAAAGCCCTGAGCGATCAGGCATGTCAGGAGATGGACAGCAAGGCGACGATTGCGCCAGCCAATAGCGAATACGCTAAACGTCTGACAACTATTGCCAATGCGCTAGGCAACAATATCAACGGTCAGCCGGTGAATTACAAAGTGTATATGGCGAAGGATGTGAACGCCTTTGCAATGGCTAACGGCTGTATCCGCGTCTATAGCGGGCTAATGGATATGATGACGGATAACGAAGTCGAAGCGGTGATCGGTCACGAAATGGGGCACGTCGCGTTAGGCCATGTGAAGAAAGGGATGCAAGTTGCATTAGGTACCAACGCCGTGAGAGTCGCGGCAGCCTCTGCGGGCGGGATTGTCGGCAGTTTATCGCAATCGCAACTTGGTGATCTGGGCGAGAAATTAGTCAATTCGCAATTCTCCCAGCGCCAGGAAGCAGAAGCCGATGATTATTCTTACGATCTTCTGCGCCAACGCGGCATCAGCCCGGCTGGTCTTGCCACCAGCTTTGAAAAACTGGCGAAACTGGAAGAAGGCCGCCAAAGCTCAATGTTTGACGACCATCCGGCATCCGCCGAACGCGCCCAGCATATTCGCGATCGTATGAGCGCGGATGGGATAAAATAAGTCAGACATACCGATCTACAACATAATTGTAGGTCGGTAACGCCTGAATCCCCGATCAGAGTAGTGATTTCACTTTATTCAGCAAAACGGCTACATCATCCGGTCGGGTATATCCCGTATCAGGGTCTATAATCGAGCTGTAAACATGCGGCATAATGCGCGGCACACCCGCCTCCAGACAAGTTTTTAGAATCACACTGAAGTTATCCAAATCAATCCCGCCGGTTGGCTCAATCAGCGTCATACCATTGCGCGCCGCCGTGGTCGCCAGCGCGTATAGCTCCGGAAGCGACTTCTCGCCGCCCATCGGAAAGAACTTCGCCGCGTGTGCGCCCATATCTAGCATCATTCGCACTGCCGTATCGCAGGATACGCGGGCAGGCGTACCCTGGCTGCTGCTAACGCCAGTGGAAATCAGCACTTCGCCCGGCGTTCCCGTCGGGCTAACCAGCGCGTTGACATGGGTCTGCTCACCGCCCGTCGTCGCAAGCGCGCCTGCCGCGAAACCACAACCGGTAAAGGTCTGGTTAACGTGTGCTGGATGAATCTGCGCCGCAATCATCGCAGCTTTGTAATACTGCGCCGGGTCACCCGCCCCCAGACCTACTGAAATGGACGGTATTTCCGCCATCCAACGTTTAACTTCCTGGATCCCCTCATCCACCGAGGAGAACTGCGCGGAAAGCACGCCAATCACCGCGTGGCCTTCGGCGGCGTCATAGATTTCACGGGCATTGGCGATATCTTTCGCCAGCACATTAATTGCCACACGATTATGATAGAAATTAATCTTTTGCATGATCTGCAATCTCCTTCAGTCGCGCCACGATAAGCGCCATCTCCCCATCCGCCACCGTACGCGGATCAAGGCTAAAAACGCCCTGGTGGAGGTTATACCGCCGTGTATAAATCGCGATATCGCCACCACGCAGTTGCGCTTCGACGACGCGAGCGGCAACTCCAAATTCTTGCGCATTTACCCGAATACGAATACGCCAGATTGCACGCCCGGCTTCATCCTGCTCAATATCAGCCGTTAACCCGTGAATCGCAGAAATCGCTTCAACCACTGGCTGGAGCTGTTCCGCGGTGATGATTGCCTGCCCCTGGTGATAATTCTCCAGCGCGTAAACCAGCCCAACCATGTTCTCCTTGCCGATTTTCATCGCCCTGGCAATGCCGTAATGCTGCGCTTTACAGGCTGCAATCCAGATTTTTTTACCAGTGATAAACCCGGAGGTAGGCGCGTTAAAGGCTTTTGCGCCGCTGTAGACCACCATATCCGCTCCGCTCACCACCCAGGCACGTAAATCCTCTTCGGCGGCGGCATCGACAATCAACGGCAGGTTGTGCATCTGCGCGACTTGGGCGAAGTCCTCGATGTTCAACATCCCCTTCTGCACGCAGTGATGCGACTTCACATACAGCAGCGCGGCGGTCGCGTCGGTAATGGCACTCTCCAGCTGCCAGAGAGCCGCCAGGTTACTTGACCCCACCTCCACCACGCGCCCGCCGCCTAAGCGGATCGCGCTGAGGATCGATGCGCCGTAATCGACGTTATGGCCGCGCAGCATCACCACTTCATTGGCCATGCCGGAGCTATCCGGCATGAGCGCCACCCGGGCCTTGTCGCCGCGGGTAATGGCGGCGGCGATAGCGATGGCGATCCCTGCCGAGGCGCAGGAGGTAACGTAGCTATCCTCCGCCCCGGTAAAGCGAGAGACCAGCTCGCCGGTTTTGTCCACCAGCTGATCAATCTCCACGAAAGAGGATGCCGCACGCGCGGTGGCCTGCATCACCTCCGGCGCGACACTGGAGACGCCGAGAATCGTCATCTTACCGCAAGCGTTAATCACTTGTTTCAGCCCCAGTTGTTGATAGATATTCTGCGTCATGGCTTACAGCACTCCCAGCAGCGAGCAGACCACGCTCAACGCCACAATTGACAGCAAAATCGTGGTGTAACGCGGTCCCTTTTTCACCTGATAGAAGTAGATCGCGAACACTGCCGCCAGCGGCAGTAGGCCGGGCGCGATGGAGTCAAGAATCTGCTGTACCACCACTTCAGAGCCTTTCAGTGCGCTAATTTTTAAAGGTGAGGTTATCTTGACAAAGCTCGCGGATAGCGCACCCATCATGATAAGCCCCAGTACGTTAGCGCCGTAGATAAGCTCCTTGATGCGCCCCCCCTGCAGCAGGCTGATAATCGAATCGCGCCCTAGCGTATAGCCCTTGTGCACCATGCCGTAGCTGATTGCCAGCGTAATCGCCGGGTAGAGAATCAGCGGCAAAATACCGCCCATTGCGCTGCCATTGGCGGCGAACGGGATAAAAATAGCAATCAACAGCGGCATCACGGCCGCCCAGATGATGGAGTCGCCCATTCCGGCCAGCGGCCCCATCAGGCCGGTTTTAATCCCGGTGATAGAGGCATCGTTAATCGCCTCGCCGCGGGTCTTTTGCTCTTCCATGGCGATGGAGATCCCCTGGATCACCGCGCCAAACGTCTGCTCTGAGTTGAAGAAGTTCAGATGGCGTTTTAACGCCTCCACCTGCTCCTCCTTTTGCGGATAGAGCTTTTTAATAATCGGCGTCATCGAGGCGCAGAAAATCAGGCTCTGTAAACGCTCATAGGAGCTGGAAACTTCCGCGCCAAGCCAGTAGATAAACCACGCTTTGGTGATATCCGCTTTGGTCAGCGCCCCGGACTCCCGCGCGCGCTCCACCAGTTCATGCTGCATTACGCCGCCGCTCATTATGCCGCTCCTTCATTTTTCGCCAGGCCTTTAATCAGGAAGGCCACGCAGGTGCCGAAAATCGCCATCGCCATGATGTCCACCTTGAGGTACAGCACCGCGAAGAATCCGCCGATAAACCACGGCAGTAGGCTCTTTTTACCAATCACCATAATGGTGATGGCGAAGCCCAGCGCCGGGAGAATCCCGCCCATGATTTCAAACGAGTGGGTCAGCCAGTGCGGCATCAGCTTGAGGAAACTTTCCACTACGTTCTGGCCGAAGTAGTTGGCGGCGAACACCACTGGGAAACGTAGCACCAGCCCCAGCAGCGCCGGGTAGAGAAAGGCGCAGCGCATAATGGCTGACATATTGGCCGTTTCCGCGTGTTTATCGGCCATATGCACCCAGGCCGCATTTAGCGTGCGACGCAACTGGTCGAGGAATACGCCGATAACGCCAAATGGAATCGCCAGTGCAATCGCCAGGTTCGGGTCCATATTGGCCTTAACGGCGATAGGAATGGCGATACAGGCCGCCAGCGCCGGGTCTGACGGCACATTGCCGCCTGGCGTTGAGGTCACACCCAGATATACCAACTGCATCCCCGCGCCGATAATCATCGCCGCAGGCATGTTGCCGAGCAGCAGGCCGACAAAGACCGCCACCACCACTGGCTGTAACAGCATGGCGGAGAAGGTATAGCCAAGGCGCAACCGGGCAAACCAGTAATACAGCCCCATCAGGCTTGCAAAAAGTAAGGTATCCATAATTTGTTATCCCATGTTCAGAGGGTCAGAATTTTTTCAGGATATCGTCCAGCGACTGCGGCTTATCTTCCGGGATGGTCTGGAAAACAGCCTTAATGCCGCGACTTTTCAAATCGTTAAGAATGCCAACGTCTTTTTCATCCAGAGTTATGTTCTGGAACACCGCTTTACGGTTTGGCCCGCCGCCTAAGCCGCCAACCTGAATATCAGCCACGTCAAAGCCCTGCTGCACCGCTTCCTGAATCGCCGCCAGCGACGGGAACAGCACCAGCACGTTGCCGTCGCCCAGCTGGTTGTCTTTCCACGCGGCCGCGAAGCTCTGGTTGCTGAAGCAGTCCACTTTGATATTCGGCGGCGCGGCCATCAGGTAGATATTTTTCATAAACGGATCGGCATCCAGCTCGTCGCTGACCACCGCAATACGGTTGGCCTGGGATTGCCCCACCCACTTCGTCACCACCTGTCCGTGGATAAGACGGCTGTCAATGCGACATAACACGATGTTTGCCATACGATTTTCCTTACTGTTGTAATTGACGAATATGGGAGACGACGTCCAGGCAACTGTTGCGCCCAGCTTCCACCAGATCGGCCACGCAGGCGGTCAGTGGGCCATGTTCGCGCTTGTCCAGCGCCTCCAGCAGCAGCGAGGCATTAAGCCCGGAGATCACCGCCACCGGATAATCGGCGCTCAGCCGCGCCGCCACGTTAGAGGTGGTGCCGCCGATAAAATCGGTCACGATAAGCGAACCTTCTGGCATGGTTTTCACCACGGCTTCGACGCGCTGGTAAAACTCGCCCAGCGTATCGACAGGCATCAGCGCGATTTCCGTCACGCCTTCGATTTCGCCCATCACCATGCGCAGACTGTTGCAGAGCTGCAGCCCCCAGCCGCCGTGAGTTAGCAGCAAAATTTCAGGTAACGGATGAATAGATACAGTTGTGGTCAAAATAGCCTCCTTTGCTCCAGTGTTTACATTTCGTCAGGAGCAAAGGACGTGCCAGAATTTGTGTCACGCTCAGAGGAAAAGAGATTGGATGAGGCCTTAAGCCCCGTAAATCAGGGGATCAGCTGTAGAGCAGTTCGTAGATATAAAAATATTCTGCGTCCGATAAACGGATAGCGTAAGCCTCTTCAATCGGCAAAAAGGAGGATTTGATGACGCTAAAGGCACGAGCGTCCAGATCAAGCCGGTTTTCCAGCGCCATCTGTAACGGTTTGCGGTTAATCACGATACGCTCGACCATGCAGCAGCAATGGATCAGAAAACGTAGTGTCACCTGGCGGCTCGGTTTCAGGGAGAGCGTGTTGGTTAAGTGGTTCAGAACGTCCTCGATCTCTTTCAGAATTCGCTGCGGGTTGAGCACCGAAATATGGTTGATGATGCTCTCCATGGTCAGCGCGCTGATAAAGCGCATGGCGCTGCGCTCCATCTCCAGTCGGCGCTCGCTGCTTGAGAGATCCGGAGTCAGCAGGCTAAGCACCAGCTCCGGCCCTTGCTCGGAAAACAGTTCCTCCAGCGAGATAAACGGAATATCCGGCAGTCCCGGCTGGAAGGTGCCGACGATCCCTGCCAGCCGTTCACTGGCATTAAGCGCCTGCTGAATACGCTCCAGGCTGCGCACCTCGTTATAGTCGAGAATCACCATACGCGTGTCCTGCGACATCAGCTCGCCAAAGCTCTCCTCCAGCACTTTTTTGATCTTTTCTGCCGTCCCCATTCCGGTTATACATGAGATAACCAGCACTTTGCCACCGCTCTCTTGCTGCGGCGTGCAGAGCCGACAAGGGATATTTTTACTCTGCATAAGCACAGCCAATTGCGATAGATCCCCAGTTTCGTAGCTTAAATCCAGCCCCACCTCCAGCAGGCTGGTCAGAGTGATATTTGGCAACAACAGAACGTCAATCTGGAACAGCTTGCTGATGGTGCTGCCAAAATGAACCAGCGATCCGATATCCACCATCAGTATCAGCCGCTGCCAGCACCGGTCCTGAATCATCCGGGTCAGGGTTTCCAGGGTGTCATGCACCGACTGCTCAAATGGCATATCAATTGCGTAGAACAGATCGCGCTCCAGCACCCGATTCACATATTGCGCCTGGCTCGTTGCGGTGGTCGCACCGTGAGCGATTAGAATCACGCCGCAATCCGGGCTGGTGTCGATGCGCTGGCGGTAGTGGCGACACTCTTTCAGGAACAGGCACAGCCAGACCACCTCCGTCGCCGGGCACTGAATATGCAGCAGCTCATTGATTTTGCGGCACAGAAGCGTGGCATTGTCATACTCATCTTTACAGCGATCCAGAATCAAGCTGGAGGAATAGAGTTGAGGTATAAGCCCTCGCCGCACATAGCCAATCAGCGCAAGAAAGTGTTTACGTAACGGGTTCGCCAGGTTTTCTGGCAACGTAAATCCTAATACCTGCTCCACGTAACCGATCAGCAACGTCACCCGCTCCTCAATTTGATCGCCATAGCGCGGTGGATGCGCCGTACTATGGCGGCTATAGAGACCGTATTCAAAAATCGAACTGAGTTTGTTTTTCAGGATAGCCAGCGTTTCTGCGGGCGGCACGTTACTGTTGCGCAGATTGACATATTCACGAGTCAGGAAACTGTAAAACAGATCGCTCTCTTCTATTTCCGCGCTGGTCGCCAACGAATTTTTTAACGCGGGCAACGTACGCGCATCCACGTTCAAACGATCTTTACCGCCAAACAACGCATCGACCAGCAGGCGCTGCTCCGGCGTGGTATTAAACGGCATCTCCGCCAGTCGTTTATCTAACTCTAGTGTATCATTGCGCTCGGTCATTCCCGACGCCCACGCCTGCGCGCACAAGAACTGAATATCGCTTTTAAGCTGGCCGATATTGCCTTCCAGGGGTTTACTTAACAACCAGTGCAAAAGGGTTTTATCAAGGCTTATGGTACGTTCAATTTTACGACTTTCGCGCTGGAAGAAGCTGACAATCAATTCGAGTTGCTCCTCGACCGAACGCTGGCGAATACCCGGTAAGTCGATATACACCTGGATACGCCGCTGGAAGGTACGCAATAGTGAGGAGTTGACCAACTCTGTGGTGGCGCAAATAAGGCGCACCGAAATTGAATATGTTGGCCCACTTGAACCAAGCGGGCGGTATTCACCTTTATCGAGAATAGAAAAGAGCTTCTCTTGTCCTTCATACGGGAGGCGATGCACTTCATCCAGAAGTAAATAACCTCCGTCAGCTTGCTCCACCAGCCCCGTTTTATTCTCGCTTGCCCCGGTAAATGCCCCCTTATGGTGACCAAACAGATGAGAGGAAAGCAACTCCGGATTATGAGCATATTCGGCACAGTTAAAGTAAACCAACGGAGGTGGCGAACCTATGGTGTGCTTACAAGCGAAGCAATGCATTAACTCAGCAAAGAATGTTTTGCCAACACCAGATGCCCCGGTTAACAGCACATGCAGTCCGTGGGGATAGAGCACCGCTGCGCGGCCTTTTTCTACCGCATCACGGAGACTACGGTCGTATCCGATAAGTCCGGAAAACGGATCATCATCTGTATATTTTTCTTTCTTTGGCAATAAACTAGCCACTGAATGAACTATGCATTCGCAATCATCCAGTTTTCGATTAATGAGCAATTCTAGTGCGTGACGATGTAGAAAAAAAACAGGACGTCCCTGACTTTTTACCACCAGGCCTTCATTCCATAATTGATTAAGATCTTTACTAACCGAGTTACGTGCCAGCCCAAGGTTAAAACCAATCGCCTCAGCAGTAAATGCTTTCTCCTTCGCTAAATCAGACAGTTCCAGCCCATACGTCAGTCGCTCCAGCTCCTTGCAAATAACATCAATCCGTCTCATTTCTTTACCGCTTAAAAAACAATAGTTGTTCAGAACATACACTATTTGTAAACGTAAGAATGAGAACTACCGGGAAGAATTAATATTCCTTGTGACAATCTGGTTTCTGAATATTCGTGTTTTAAATATTACTTATGTTCTGAAACAACCAGGCAGGTGAACAGAGCTAAGAAAAAGTCGCGTAGAAATATAAAAACATATATCGCACTGATGAATGTTTCCCGGCATGACTATGCACACCGGGAAATATTTAGCGAATTACTCGCCCTTTTTCGCCGCCTGAATATACAGCATCTCCAGCGCCAGCGTCGCTGCTGCCAGAGCGGTGATTTCCGACTGATCGTATGCCGGAGCCACTTCCACTACGTCCATCCCAACAATGTTGAGATCTTTCAGGCCACGTACCAGTTTAATGGCGCGATCGGAGGTCAGGCCGCCGATCACCGGCGTACCGGTGCCCGGCGCGAAAGCAGGATCCAGGCAGTCGATATCAAAAGTCAGGTAAACTGGCATATCACCTACAATCTGTTTCACCTGGGCGATAACGTCATCCACGCTGCGATCGTTCACCTGGCAGGCGTCCAGTACGGTAAAGCCGTTGTCTTTATCAAACTCGGTACGAATACCAATCTGTACGGAGTGATTCGGGTCGATCAGACCTTCTTTCGGCGCGGTATAGAACATAGTGCCGTGGTCAAATTCACAACCGTTCGCATAGGTATCGGTGTGGGCGTCAAAGTGTACCAGCGCCATTTTGCCGAAATGCTTCGCATGAGCACGCAGCAGTGGCAGCGTGACAAAGTGGTCACCACCGAAGGAGAGCATACGCTTACCGGCAGCCAGCAGCTTTTCAGCATGCGCCTGCAGCTTCTCGCTCATCTCACGAGCATCGCCGAAGGCATACACCAGATCGCCACAGTCCACCACGTTCAGACGCTCGCGCATGTCGAAATTCCACGGGAAGCGGTTGTGTTCCCAGGCCAGATTCGTCGAAACCTGACGGATCGCCGCTGGACCGTGGCGTCCACCCGCACGACCAGAAGTGGCCATATCGAACGGCACGCCGGTAATTACCCAGTCAGCATCGCTGTCATACGGCTGGAAGTTCATCGGCAGGCGTAAAAAACCAAAGGCGTTGGAAACCAGTGAGTTATCGTATTGATGACCTAAGGTGCTCATGGGTGGACTCCTATTACAAAGTCGATATAAAAAAACCCTTCCGCGTCGTTAGGCCCGACGAGGAAGGGTTGGATTTGCGAAACACAATTTTGTGCTAATTATCGCCTTAAATGGGCGAGGCATCAAGCGAGGTTACTATTTCCGACACGGTGGCGGCGCATAGCCATTGTTATCTGCCGGGAAGGCTTGTCCAGAGCACGGCGGCAGCGTGTTTTGCGCCGGGCCTTGCAATTCGAAAGCTGCAAAGCCAATTACACCGGTATTACGCACATCGCCTTGCGCCGAATTGGCTGCGTAGGAATCCGCAACGTTGGCGAACTGAAAAGCCGCTTCGGTATGTTTATCTTTGCGGAATCCTTTAATCGCCAACGAATCCCCGGCATTCACAATATAGCCGTTGTTATTCAGGGAACCTTGTTTACCATTGAGAACATCCAGGCCATCAACTGTCGCAACGATCTCGTAGTTGGTGTTACGACTGTAATTGCGGACATATAATTGGTAATTCATTCCTACTCTGGCATGGACTATATAGCGTAGTTCTTTACCTGATGAATTATAAACCCGCGTAATAGGTAGAGAATTAAAATTACCATCGCGAATAGCATATTCAAGTTCGTTAATACGAATGCTATAAACGCGGTCGTAGCCGGAAGGAACATTAGTCGAATAACTAATAACGATCATCTCTGCCGGATCGCGCCAGGCTCGTTCAGCAGATACGCCCTGAACCGTTGAGTGCACATCCCCACCCCAGGCGGTGCCGACATTGCCCGATGCACTGCTATTATACTGCGCATTACTGGAACAACCGGCCAACAGCACGACTAATGCCACCAACGCGCTACGTACTTTCCATTTTTTCATAACCGTTCCCTCTGCATTTAATTAATGCAGCGATTGTAGGGAGATTATTCAATAAGGAAAGCAGCTAAATTATTTTTAAGAATATATAAAAAGAAAGCGGGCCGATTTACGTAAATAAATCGACCCGATAGCGGAATAATCTTAATTATTCATCTTCAAGATAGGTATAACCGTACAAACCTGCCTCGAACTCTTCCAGGAACTGTTGTTGCAGTTCAGCATCAAGATCGGTTTTCTTCACTTGATCACGGAACTGGGTTAACAGCGTTTTCGGATCGAGCTGTACATATTGCAGCATGTCCGCCACGGTATCGCCTTCGTCAGACAGTTCCACTTCTACGCTACCATCAGGGAAGACGAACACATCAACCGCTTCGGTATCACCAAACAGGTTGTGCATGTTGCCGAGGATCTCCTGATATGCGCCGACCATAAAGAAACCGAGCATCGGCGGATTCTCTGGATCGTACTCCGGCATAGGCATTGTCGTGGCAATACCATCACCATCGATATAGTGGTCGATGGCACCGTCAGAGTCACAGGTAATATCCAGCAGCACGGCGCGCCGCTCCGGAACTTGATTCAGCCCTGCCAGCGGCAGAACCGGGAACAACTGGTCGATCCCCCATGCGTCCGGCATCGACTGGAACAGCGAGAAGTTGACGTACATTTTGTCCGCCATACGTTCCTGCAATTCGTCGATAATCGGGCGATGTGCGCGGTTTTGCGGATCCAGCTGCTTTTGCACTTCATGACACATGCTCAGATAAAGCTGCTCAGCCCACGCGCGTTCTTGCAGGTTGTAGGTGCCCGAAGAATAGCCGATATGAATATCGTGCAAGTCCATCTGGCTGTCATGTAACCACTCACGCAGAGAACGGCGAGTTCCCGGTTCGTGCATCTCCTGCCAGGTTTCCCACATGCTTTGCAGCGCGCGCGGTGCGTCTTCTGCTGGCGCGGTCGGCACCGTGTATTCGTTACGTTCCACGCCGATGATATTCGACACCAGCACGGTGTGATGCGCAGTCACCGCACGACCTGATTCGGTGATTACTGTCGGATGCGGCAGACCATTTTCTTCACACGCATCGCCAATCGCCCAAATGATGTTGTTGGCGTATTCATTGAGGCCGTAATTCACTGAACAGTCGGACTGCGAACGAGTACCTTCATAGTCCACACCCAGACCGCCGCCGACATCAAAGCACTGAATATTGACGCCCAGCTTGTGCAGTTCCACATAGAAACGCGCGGATTCACGAACGCCCGTGGCGATATCGCGAATATTCGCCATCTGCGAACCGAGGTGGAAGTGCAGCAGTTGCAGGCTGTCGAGACGTCCGGCTTCACGCAGGGTTTCAACCAGTTGCAGTACCTGAGTCGCCGCCAGGCCGAACTTCGATTTTTCCCCGCCAGAAGACTGCCATTTGCCAGAACCTTGAGACGCCAGACGCGCGCGCACGCCCAGACGAGGAACGACATTCAGACGTTCTGCTTCATCCAGCACAATGGCGATTTCTGACATCTTCTCAATGACCAGATAGACCTTATGGCCCATCTTCTCGCCAATTAATGCCAGGCGGATATATTCGCGGTCTTTATAACCATTGCACACGATGACGCTACGGGTCATGCCAGCATGCGCCAGTACCGCCATCAACTCAGCTTTGGAACCGGCTTCCAGGCCCAGCGGTTCGCCCGAATGAATCAGGGATTCAATCACGCGGCGGTGCTGGTTAACTTTGATCGGATAAACGAGGAAGTAATCGCCGTTATAGCCGTAGGATTCCCGCGCACGTTTGAACGCGGCGTTAATGGAACGCAAACGGTGCTGCAGGATCTGTGGGAAACAGAACAGTGCAGGCAGACGCTGACCCTGTGCTTCACGAGTTTTCACTAACTGCGCGAGATCGACGCGAGCTTCCGGGACGTCCGGGTCCGGGCACACGCTAATGTGGCCCAGCTCGTTAACGTCATAATAGTTATTGCCCCACCAGGCAATATTGTAAGTACGCAGCATCTTGCTGGCTTCCTGGGAGCTCATTGCAACCTCCTGCATGGAGCGTAGTACACCGTGTTCGCCCGCTGACGAAGGCAAACTCATAGACATGTCGTCAGACATAGCGAACCTCAAATTATTTTATTAAGTGTAAAACAGTTAACGACTATCGCAGCCTGGGACTGCGATAACAACCCATAAGCACACGGATTTTCCAGCAAAGTATGCTGACGCTCCGACTGCGCAACCGGTTTCTTTTTCATAACATTATTAAACACATAACCGAACGTAAGTGTGACAGTTCGGCGAAACCACGAGAAAACTCTTGTTTTTACAAGAGCGCCCTTGTTCAGTCCTCAGTAACTGTAACCAGCTCTTGAATCCTGAGAAGCGCCGAGATGGGTATAACATCGGCAGGTATGCAAAGCAGAGATGCAGAGTGCGGGGAACGAATCTTCACCAGAACGGTGAGACAGGTTAAGCAGCAGACAACGGTTCATTATTTCGTATCACCTCCACGGCCGCCTGTTAAGACGAACCCACAAGCCAAAACTCTGATTTCAACCCGGCTGGAAGTGGCAACACGAAAGAAACGTCGTGTGCTTTTTATTTAAGCCGCGCGCCGCGTTTTATACCCCACAATGGCAGAAAATTGCAAAAGATAAATACGCAGAATGCCAGCATTGTCAGGAAAAATTTCCAGCCACGTTTTTAACAGAATGAGACACGATTCAAAAAAAAGTGGAAATTGGGTGAAGAACTGACCTAAAATAGCCATCCAGATGTTAATCCATCCATACCGATTAACACTCAGACTGCCAGTGTTTTTAACCTGCAGAGTCGTGGTAGGATCCGCTACCACAGAAAATCCACACAACAGTTTGAGCTAACCAAATTCTCTTTAGGTGATATTAAATATGGCAAAACACCTTTTTACGTCCGAGTCCGTCTCTGAAGGGCATCCTGACAAAATTGCTGACCAAATCTCTGATGCCGTTTTAGACGCGATCCTCGAACAGGATCCGAAAGCACGTGTTGCTTGCGAAACCTACGTAAAAACCGGCATGGTTTTAGTTGGCGGTGAAATCACCACCAGCGCCTGGGTAGACATCGAAGAGATCACCCGTAACACCGTTCGCGAAATTGGCTATGTACATTCCGACATGGGCTTTGACGCTAACTCCTGTGCGGTCCTGAGCGCTATCGGCAAACAATCTCCTGACATCAACCAGGGCGTTGATCGTGCCGATCCGCTGGAACAGGGCGCGGGCGACCAGGGTCTGATGTTTGGCTACGCAACCAATGAAACCGACGTGCTGATGCCAGCACCTATCACCTATGCACACCGTCTGGTTCAGCGTCAGGCTGAAGTACGTAAAAACGGCACTCTGCCGTGGCTGCGCCCGGACGCGAAAAGCCAGGTGACTTTCCAGTATGACGACGGCAAAATCGTTGGCATCGATGCTGTAGTACTTTCCACCCAGCACTCTGAAGAGATCGACCAGAAATCGCTGCAAGAAGCGGTAATGGAAGAGATCATCAAGCCGATTCTGCCCGCTGAATGGCTGACTTCTGCCACCAAATTCTTCATCAACCCGACCGGTCGTTTCGTTATCGGTGGCCCGATGGGTGACTGCGGTCTGACTGGTCGTAAAATCATCGTTGATACCTACGGCGGCATGGCGCGTCACGGTGGCGGTGCATTCTCTGGTAAGGATCCATCAAAAGTGGACCGTTCAGCAGCGTACGCAGCACGTTATGTCGCGAAAAACATCGTTGCGGCTGGCCTGGCCGATCGTTGTGAAATTCAGGTTTCCTACGCAATCGGCGTGGCTGAACCGACCTCCATCATGGTGGAAACTTTCGGTACCGAGAAAGTGCCTTCTGAACAACTGACTCTGCTGGTACGTGAGTTCTTTGACCTGCGTCCATATGGTCTGATTCAGATGCTGGATCTGCTGCATCCGATCTACAAAGAAACCGCAGCATACGGTCACTTTGGTCGTGAACATTTCCCGTGGGAAAAAACCGACAAAGCGCAGCTGCTGCGCGATGCTGCCGGTCTGAAGTAATCTTTCTTCACCTGCTTTCAAAGGCCAGCCTCGCGCTGGCCTTTTTCTTTTCCAGAGAAATGCCTGATGCGCTACGCTTATCAGGCCCACAACCGCTGTCACATGTAAGTGGATAAGGCGTTCACGCCACATCCGGCAAAAAACCGCCCGCAATAACATCATTCTTCCTCAACACGTTTTACCGCAAATCATCACCACGACTGAAACCGATTACACCCACCACACCAGCCAAATATTTGTAATATTTTCATATTATTATTCAGTTTTCACAGCTGTTACATTTCTTTTCAGTAAAGTCTTAATTGCAGATAACTGCGTTTAATCTATGATGATATAACTCAATTATTTTCATGCACTTAAATCATAACTAAGATAAATGTTAGTGTAAGCGATTACACTGATGTGATTTGCTTCACATCTTTTTACGTCGTACTCACCTATCTTAATTCACAATAAAAAATAACCATTTTGGAGGGCATCATGCCTGACGCTAAAAAACAGGGGCGGTCAAACAAGGCAATGACGTTTTTCGTCTGCTTCCTTGCCGCTCTGGCGGGATTACTCTTTGGCCTGGATATCGGTGTAATTGCTGGCGCACTGCCGTTTATTGCTGATGAATTCCAGATTACTTCGCACACGCAAGAATGGGTCGTAAGCTCCATGATGTTCGGTGCGGCAGTCGGTGCGGTGGGTAGCGGCTGGCTCTCCTTTAAACTCGGGCGCAAAAAGAGCCTGATGATCGGCGCAATTCTGTTTGTTGCCGGTTCACTGTTCTCTGCGGCTGCGCCAAACGTTGAAGTACTGATTCTTTCCCGCGTTCTGCTGGGGCTGGCGGTGGGTGTGGCCTCTTATACCGCACCACTGTATCTCTCTGAAATTGCGCCGGAAAAAATTCGCGGCAGTATGATCTCGATGTATCAGTTGATGATCACTATCGGGATCCTCGGTGCTTATCTTTCTGATACCGCCTTTAGCTACACTGGTGCATGGCGCTGGATGCTGGGTGTGATTATCATCCCGGCAATTTTGCTGCTGATTGGTGTTTTCTTCCTGCCAGACAGCCCACGTTGGTTTGCTGCCAAACGCCGTTTTGTTGATGCCGAGCGCGTGCTGCTGCGCCTGCGCGACACCAGTGCGGAAGCGAAACGCGAACTGGATGAAATCCGTGAAAGTTTGCAGGTTAAACAGAGTGGCTGGGCGCTGTTTAAAGAGAACAGCAACTTCCGCCGCGCGGTGTTCCTTGGCGTACTGTTGCAGGTAATGCAGCAATTCACCGGGATGAACGTCATCATGTATTACGCGCCGAAAATCTTCGAACTGGCGGGTTATACCAACACCACCGAGCAAATGTGGGGGACAGTGATCGTCGGTCTCACCAACGTACTCGCCACCTTTATCGCAATAGGCCTTGTTGACCGCTGGGGACGTAAACCAACGCTAACGCTGGGCTTCCTGGTGATGGCTGCTGGCATGGGCGTACTCGGTACAATGATGCATATCGGTATCCACTCTCCGTCGGCGCAGTATTTCGCTATCGCCATGCTGCTGATGTTTATTGTCGGCTTTGCCATGAGTGCCGGTCCGCTGATTTGGGTACTGTGCTCCGAAATTCAGCCGCTGAAAGGCCGCGATTTTGGCATCACCTGCTCCACCGCCACCAACTGGATTGCCAACATGATCGTTGGCGCAACGTTCCTGACCATGCTCAACACGCTGGGTAACGCCAACACCTTCTGGGTGTATGCGGCTCTGAACGTACTGTTTATTCTGCTGACATTGTGGCTGGTACCGGAAACCAAACACGTTTCGCTGGAACATATTGAACGTAATCTGATGAAAGGTCGTAAACTGCGCGAAATCGGCGCTCACGATTAATCTCCTCTGGCTTCCTCCCGTCGCGGAGGAAGCCACCTCTTGCAGTCATCTTTTCTTCGCTCTATCCTCTGCCGCTATGAAAACATCCCGTCTCCCTATCGCCATCCAACAGGCCGTTATGCGTCGCCTGCGGGAAAAACTCGCCCAGGCCAACCTGAAGCTGGGGCGTAACTACCCGGAGCCAAAACTCTCTTACACCCAGCGCGGAACCTCTGCCGGAACAGCCTGGCTGGAAAGCTATGAAATTCGCCTCAATCCCGTTTTGCTGTTGGAAAACAGTGAAGCTTTTATTGAAGAAGTGGTGCCGCACGAACTGGCACATTTGCTGGTATGGAAACATTTCGGCCGCGTAGCGCCACATGGCAAAGAGTGGAAGTGGATGATGGAAAACGTGCTGGGCGTTCCCGCCCGTCGTACGCATCAGTTCGAACTGCAATCCGTGCGTCGCAACACCTTCCCCTACCGCTGCAAGTGCCAGGAACATCAGCTTACCGTACGCCGCCATAATCGCGTAGTTCGTGGCGAGGCCGTCTATCGCTGTGTTCATTGCGGTGAACAGCTGATTGCAAAATAACCACCTGAACTATCAGGAACTTTCCTGATCTGGCTGATTGCATACCAAAACAACTTTCGCTACGTTGCTGGCTCGTTTTAACACGGAGTAAGTGATGTACCGTTATTTGTCTATTGCTGCGGTGGTACTGAGCGCAGCATTTTCCGGCCCGACGTTGGCCGAAGGTATCAATAGTTTTTCTCAGGCGAAAGCCGCGGCGGTAAAAATCCACGCTGACGCGCCGGGTACGTTTTACTGCGGATGTAAAATTGACTGGCAGGGCAAAAAAGGCGTTGTCGATCTGCAATCGTGCGGCTATCAGGTGCGCAAAAATGAAAACCGCGCCAGCCGCGTAGAGTGGGAACACGTTGTTCCCGCCTGGCAGTTCGGTCACCAGCGCCAGTGCTGGCAGGACGGTGGACGTAAAAACTGTGCCAAAGATCCGGTTTATCGCAAGATGGAAAGCGATATGCATAACCTGCAACCGTCAGTCGGTGAGGTGAATGGCGATCGCGGCAACTTTATGTACAGCCAGTGGAATGGCGGCGAAGGCCAGTACGGTCAATGCGCTATGAAGGTCGATTTCAAAGAAAAAGCCGCCGAGCCACCAGCACGTGCACGCGGTGCCATTGCGCGCACCTACTTCTATATGCGTGACCAATACAACCTGACACTCTCTCGCCAGCAAACGCAGCTGTTCAACGCATGGGACAAGATGTATCCGGTTACCGACTGGGAGTGCGAGCGCGATGAACGCATCGCGAAGGTGCAGGGCAATCATAACCCGTATGTGCAACGCGCTTGCCAGGCGCGAAAGAGCTAACCTACACTAGCGGGATTCTTTTTGTTAACCCCTACCCCACGCGTACAACCGCGTGGGGAGACGACGCGGATTTTTAACTATGCGTATCCCCCGCATTTATCATCCTGAACCACTGACCAGCCATTCTCACATCGCGCTTTGCGAAGATGCCGCCAACCATATCGGGCGCGTACTGCGCATGGGGCCAGGACAGGCGTTGCAATTGTTTGACGGTAGCAACCAGGTCTTTGACGCCGAAATTACCAGCGCCAGCAAAAAAAGCGTGGAAGTGAAAGTGCTGGAAGGCCAACTCGACGATCGTGAATCTCCGCTGCATATTCACCTCGGTCAGGTGATGTCGCGTGGCGAAAAAATGGAATTTACGATCCAGAAATCGATCGAACTCGGTGTAAGCCTCATTACGCCACTTTTTTCTGAGCGTTGCGGCGTTAAACTGGATAGTGAACGTCTGAACAAGAAGCTCCAGCAGTGGCAGAAGATTGCAATTGCTGCCTGTGAGCAGTGTGGTCGTAACCGGGTGCCGGAAATCCGTCCAGCGATGGATCTGGAAGCCTGGTGTGCAGAGCAGGATGAAGGACTGAAACTGAATCTTCACCCGCGCGCCAGTAACAGCATCAATACGTTGCCGTTACCGGTTGAACGCGTCCGCCTGCTAATTGGCCCGGAAGGCGGTTTATCGGCAGATGAAATTGCCATGACTGCCCGCTATCAATTTACTGATATCCTGTTGGGACCTCGCGTTTTGCGTACAGAGACAACTGCGCTCACCGCCATCACCGCACTACAGGTGCGTTTTGGCGATTTGGGCTAACGGAGAAGAATAATGATCAAGCTCGGCATCGTGATGGACCCCATCGCAAACATCAACATCAAGAAAGATTCCAGTTTCGCTATGTTGCTGGAAGCACAGCGTCGTGGTTACGAACTTCACTATATGGAGATGGGCGATCTGTATCTGATCAATGGCGAAGCCCGCGCCCATACCCGCACGCTGAACGTGAAGCAGAACTACGAAGAGTGGTTTTCGTTCGTCGGTGAACAGGATCTGCCGCTGGCCGATCTCGATGTGATCCTGATGCGTAAAGACCCGCCGTTTGATACCGAGTTTATCTACGCGACCTATATTCTGGAACGTGCCGAAGAGAAAGGGACGCTGATCGTTAACAAGCCGCAAAGCCTGCGCGACTGTAACGAGAAACTGTTTACCGCCTGGTTCTCTGACTTAACGCCAGAAACGCTGGTTACGCGCAATAAAGCACAGCTGAAAGCGTTCTGGGAGAAACACAGCGACATCATTCTTAAGCCGCTTGACGGTATGGGCGGCGCGTCTATTTTTCGCGTGAAAGAAGGCGATCCGAACCTCGGCGTGATTGCCGAAACCCTGACTGAACACGGAACTCGCTACTGCATGGCGCAAAATTACCTGCCAGCCATTAAAGATGGCGACAAACGCGTGTTGGTGGTGGATGGCGAACCGGTGCCGTACTGCCTGGCGCGTATTCCGCAGGGGGGCGAAACCCGTGGCAATCTGGCTGCCGGTGGTCGCGGTGAACCTCGTCCGCTAACGGAGAGTGACTGGAAAATCGCCCGTCAGATCGGACCGACGCTGAAAGAAAAAGGGCTGATTTTTGTTGGTCTGGATATCATCGGCGACCGTCTGACTGAAATTAACGTCACCAGCCCAACCTGTATTCGTGAGATTGAAGCAGAGTTTCCGGTGTCGATCACCGGAATGTTAATGGATGCCATCGAAGCACGTTTACAGCAGCAGTAACCCACCTTAGCGAGAAGGATCTCGTTGAGACTCTGAGTGACAGCGCCCTTCTTTCCACGCATACTGGGCGCTGTTGCTTTTTTGAACCAGGAAACAGAACCTCTGACAATGAATTTACAGCATCACTTTCTTATTGCCATGCCTGCTCTCCAGGATCCGATTTTCCGTCGTTCCGTGGTCTACATTTGCGAACATAATGCCAATGGTGCAATGGGTATCATCGTCAACAAGCCACTGGAAAATCTCAAAATTGAAGGGATTCTGGAAAAGCTGAAGATCACGCCGGAGCCGCGTGATGAATCAATCCGTCTGGATAAACCGGTTATGCTCGGCGGCCCACTGGCTGAAGATCGCGGGTTTATTTTGCATACTCCGCCCTCCAATTTTGCTTCCAGCATTCGCATTTCAGACAACACGGTGATGACCACTTCCCGCGATGTGCTGGAAACGCTCGGCACCGATAAACAACCGTCTAACGTATTGGTGGCTCTGGGCTATGCCTCCTGGGAGAAAGGTCAACTGGAACAAGAAATTCTCGATAACGCGTGGCTAACCGCCCCGGCAGATCTGAATATTCTGTTCAAAACACCGATTGCCGACCGCTGGCGCGATGCGGCAAAACTGATTGGTGTGGATATTCTCACCATGCCTGGTGTGGCAGGGCATGCCTGATGAGTGGAACCTTACTCGCCTTCGACTTCGGCACCAAAAGCATTGGCGTAGCGGTCGGCCAACGCATTACCGGCACCGCTCGCCCACTGCCCGCAATTAAAGCGCAGGACGGTACGCCGGACTGGAACCTTATCGAACGTTTACTGAAAGAGTGGCAACCTGACGAAATTATCGTCGGTTTGCCGCTGAATATGGACGGTACCGAGCAACCGTTGACTGCCCGGGCGCGTAAATTCGCCAATCGTATTCATGGCCGTTTTGGTGTTGAAGTTAAGCTCCATGATGAACGGCTTAGCACCGTGGAAGCGCGCTCCGGTCTGTTCGAACAGGGCGGCTATCGGGCGCTCAACAAAGGTAAAGTTGACTCTGCCTCTGCGGTTATTATTCTCGAAAGTTATTTCGAGCAGGGATATTAAGGCGATTTACTAGCGCACAGATTTCTGACAATGTGCTCGTTGTTTCATGTTGGATGCGGCGTAAACGCCTTATCCAACCTACGGTGAGTGCGAATTCAAAGTTACGCTTCCCTTGTTGGCCCGATAAGCTTGCGCATCGGGCATGTTTACAATTCGTATCAGACACAGCAACGTCACAAGCGCCCTTCTTTCACCCGCTGCTGATAACTCTGCTGAAACGTTAACATCCCCACTTGTTGCCCAGTTTGAATAACATGCGGTAACTGGTGGGTTTTCCCTTCGCGAATCAAATTCCCCACCGCGGGTGTGTTAACCAGCAATTCAAACAGCGCTACTCTTCCTTCCTGTTTATCCACTTCCAGCTTTTGTGACAACACTGCCCGCAAGCTCCCGGCCAGTTGATTACGCACGGGATCTTTTTCCTGCGCCGGAAATGAATCCACCAGTCGCTCAACTGCCTGCGCGGCACCACGCGTATGTAATGTTGCCAGCACCAGATGCCCGGTTTCTGCCGCCGTCAGCGCCAGACGGATTGTCTCGCTGTCACGCAGCTCTCCGAGCAATATCACATCGGGATCTTCCCGCAATGCAGCCCGCAACCCCGATGCGAACGTCATACAGTGCAAACCAATCTCCCGCTGCTGGATCAAACATCGCTGGCTGGCATAGAGATATTCCACAGGATCTTCCAGCGTCAGAATATGCGCATCGGCATGTTGATTGAGATAGCCAACCATCGCCGCCAGCGTGGTAGATTTGCCACTCCCCGTCGCCCCCGTCACCAGAATCAGGCCATTCTGGCTCTTGAGTAATTCCGGCAATACCGGTGGTGCGCCAAGCTGTTCGAGCTGCGGGCAGTGCGAAGGCAACAGCCGTAATGCCAGAGAAATGCCTTGCCGTTGTGCGAACGCACTGCCGCGCAATCTCTGGTTTTCCGCCAGCGACACAGCAAAATCCAGCTGACCATTCTCCAGCAATATTGCCCGCTGATCGTCATCCAGCCACTCCCGCAATAGCTCTTCCACGTCCGGCGCATCAAACGGCGCAGCTTCCATTCTTCCGCGAATACGCCATCGTGCGGGCCAGGCGCTGCACAGGTGTAGATCCGAGACGTTATGCTTTACACTAAGGGCCACAATTTCTTCCATATTCATACTAAGATCCTCGGAAAATGAACGATATTGCGCATAACCTGGCACAGGTCCGGGACAAAATCTCAGCGGCTGCAACGCGTTGCGGTCGTTCTCCAGAAGAAATTACGCTGCTTGCAGTCAGTAAAACAAAACCTGCGAGCGCCATCGCAGAAGCCATTGATGCCGGGCAGCGTCAATTTGGTGAAAACTATGTTCAGGAAGGGGTAGATAAAATTCGCCACTTTCAGGAACTGGGCGTCACAGGATTAGAATGGCATTTTATTGGCCCGTTGCAGTCTAATAAAAGCCGCCTGGTGGCAGAGCATTTCGACTGGTGTCATACCATCGACCGTTTGCGCATCGCTACCCGTCTGAACGACCAGCGCCCGGCAGAACTTCCCCCTCTTAACGTACTGATTCAAATTAATATTAGTGATGAAAACAGTAAGTCCGGGATTCAACTGGCTGAACTGGACGAGCTGGCAGCTGCGGTCGCTGAACTACCGCGTTTACGTCTGCGCGGGCTGATGGCGATCCCTGCGCCTGAGTCAGAATATGTAAGGCAGTTTGAAGTTGCACGCCAAATGGCTGTAGCATTTGCCGGACTGAAAACGCGCTACCCGCATATCGACACGCTCTCTCTGGGAATGTCGGACGATATGGAAGCCGCCATTGCGGCAGGTAGCACGATGGTTCGTATCGGCACTGCAATTTTTGGTGCGCGTGATTACTCTAAAAAATAAGGAATTAAAGGAACGCCATGAATACGTTGACTTTCCTGCTTTCAACGGTCATTGAGCTGTATACCATGGTGCTGTTATTACGCATCTGGATGCAGTGGGCTCATTGTGATTTTTACAACCCCTTCTCACAGTTTGTGGTGAAGGTGACGCAGCCGATTATCGGACCACTGCGCCGCGTTATTCCGGCAATGGGACCGATTGACAGCGCCTCGCTGCTGGTTGCCTATATTCTCAGTTTTATCAAAGCCATCGTGCTGTTTAAAGTCGTGACTTTCCTGCCGATCATCTGGATTGCTGGTTTACTGATTTTGCTGAAAACCATCGGCCTGTTGATTTTCTGGGTCCTGCTGGTGATGGCGATTATGAGCTGGGTAAGCCAGGGTCGTAGCCCGATTGAATACGTCCTGATCCAGCTGGCCGATCCACTGCTGCGCCCGATTCGCCGCCTGCTGCCAGCAATGGGTGGGATTGATTTCTCGCCGATGATCCTCGTTCTGCTGCTGTATGTCATTAATATGGGTGTCGCAGAAGTACTGCAGGCGACCGGAGACATGCTGCTACCGGGGCTGTGGATGGCGTTATGAGTGCCGTAACAGTTAACGATGACGGTCTGGTTTTACGGCTTTATATTCAGCCGAAAGCCAGCCGTGATTCTATTGTCGGTTTACATGGCGACGAAGTAAAAGTCGCCATTACCGCGCCGCCGGTTGACGGCCAGGCCAACAGCCATCTGGTGAAGTTTCTCGGCAAGCAATTCCGGGTAGCCAAAAGCCAGGTGGTAATTGAGAAAGGCGAACTTGGCCGCCACAAACAAATTAAAATCATTAATCCGCAACAAATCCCGCCAGAAATCGCGGCGTTAATTAATTAGGTATCCTATGCAAAAAGTTGTCCTCGCAACCGGCAATGCCGGTAAAGTTCGTGAGCTGGCGTCGCTGCTTAGCGACTTCGGTCTTGATATCGTGGCCCAAACAGACCTCGGCGTAGATTCTGCCGAAGAAACCGGCCTGACCTTTATCGAAAACGCGATTCTGAAAGCACGACACGCGGCAAAAGTGACCGGTTTACCAGCAATTGCCGACGACTCTGGTCTGGCGGTAGATGTGCTTGGCGGCGCGCCTGGGATTTACTCCGCACGTTATTCCGGTGAAGACGCGACCGATCAAAAGAATCTGCAAAAACTGCTGGAAACTCTGAAAGACGTACCGGACGACCAACGTCAAGCGCGTTTCCACTGCGTGCTGGTATATCTGCGCCACGCGGAAGATCCGACTCCGCTGGTGTGCCACGGTAGCTGGTCTGGCGTGATTACTCGTGAACCGGCGGGTACTGGCGGCTTTGGTTATGATCCAATCTTCTTCGTGCCTTCCGAAGGTAAAACCGCTGCCGAACTGACCCGCGAAGAAAAGAGCGCCATTTCCCACCGTGGTCAGGCATTGAAACTGCTGTTGGACGCTTTACGAAATGGTTAAATTACCGCCGCTGAGTCTCTACATTCACATCCCGTGGTGCGTGCAGAAATGCCCGTACTGCGATTTCAACTCTCACGCGTTGAAAGGAGAAGTGCCGCACGACGATTATGTTCAGCATCTGCTTAACGATCTGGACAACGATGTGGCTTACGCTCAGGGCCGTGAAGTGCAGACAATCTTTATTGGCGGCGGTACGCCGAGCCTGCTTTCTGGCCCGGCGATGCAAACGCTGCTGGACGGCGTGCGTGCGCGTTTGCCGCTGGCAGCGGATGCAGAAATCACCATGGAAGCGAACCCAGGCACGGTAGAAGCCGATCGCTTTGTTGATTATCAGCGTGCTGGTGTAAACCGCATCTCTATTGGTGTGCAGAGTTTTAGCGAAGAAAAGCTAAAACGACTTGGACGTATTCATGGCCCGCAAGAAGCGAAACGGGCGGCAAATCTGGCAAGCGGGCTGGGGCTGCGTAGTTTTAACCTCGATTTGATGCATGGGTTGCCTGATCAATCACTGGAAGAGGCGCTTGGCGATCTACGCCAGGCCATTGAACTGAATCCGCCGCACCTTTCCTGGTATCAACTGACCATCGAACCTAATACGTTGTTTGGCTCACGCCCTCCTGTACTGCCGGACGACGATGCATTGTGGGATATCTTCGAGCAAGGGCATCAGTTATTAACGGCTGCGGGTTATCAGCAATATGAAACATCCGCTTACGCCAAACCAGGTTATCAGTGCCAGCACAATCTCAACTACTGGCGATTTGGTGACTACATCGGTATTGGCTGCGGCGCGCACGGCAAAGTCACCTTCCCGGATGGGCGCATTCTGCGTACCACCAAAACGCGTCATCCGCGTGGTTTTATGCAGGGGCGGTATCTGGAAAGCCAGCGTGATGTCGAAGCCGCAGATAAGCCGTTTGAGTTCTTTATGAATCGCTTCCGTCTGCTGGAAGCCGCGCCGCGCGTGGAGTTTAGCCAGTATACTGGCCTTTCAGAAGAGGTTATTCGCCCTCAGTTAGACGAGGCTATTGCTCAGGGTTATCTCACAGAATGTGCGGATTACTGGCAGATAACGGAACATGGGAAGTTGTTTTTAAATTCGCTGCTGGAGCTTTTTCTGGCTGAGTAAATTTGTATTGCCGGATGCGGCGTGTACGCAACATCCGGCTACAACTCTTGCGTCATCGCAAAAATTACTTAATCACCCCATTGCGCCGCAATTGTTCGGTATCTTTTTTCCAGCGTTCATTAGCCTGGTTGATATCATCAATTTTCATCAAAATCGCGACTTTTTTACTGTTTATTTCTGAAACTTTCATCGTTAACGGATATTGCCCTTTTTCGAGCGTTATCCAGTCATCCTGCAATTTACGACTAAGTTTTTGTGATTGCAGAAAAGTCTGTCGCCGTTGTTCGTTGATATCGAAATCTCGCTTCTGCTGAATCGGCACTTCATAACACTCTGCACTCTGTTTATGACATGCCGCAATCGCCGGTTGATAAACCTCTTTGTCATATTTAACCGCGAACGCCTCGCTATCGTTCTGTTTATTAAACTCATCACGCTGTTGGTGAATTTTTTTAAAGGCGTCTTCGCGGGTCATTTGCTTACCGTTTGCATCTTTTCCCCAATATGCATCCGCTGCTTTCTGCGCCGCCACCATTTGCTTATCAAGCGCTTTCACTTCCTTTTCCAGCGCAGGAATCGAGTTCTTCTGGGTATTCAACGCTGATTCAAGCTGACTAAAGCGATAATTGAAATCTTCGCTATTCACGATCAGATATTTATTATTCGTTTTGATATCGTCGACCACCCGCCCACGATCGCTGGCTGCCGCCTGAAAAGAGTAAAAGTTCACCGACCAGCCAGACGCGGGCGTTCCTTTACTGGTTAACATCGCCGAGAATTTTACCGGTTTATCTTTCGTCCAGGTCTGTTCGAGCAGTTCGTAATCTGCCAACTGACCGACCCAGGTATAGAGATCGTCACTGGAAGAGACATCGCCTTCCGCTGACCAGGTGGCCTGATTACCCTTAGCATCAAGATTTTTTAAGCTGATGGCATCAAGCTTGAGAATGCCGTGATACTGCTTTTTGAATTGATCTTTTAAGATATTTTCAGTTGGCGGTTCGCCATCTGCCCAGGCATTACCAGTCATCAACATAAGCAGCGCCGTGCCTACAATCCATTGCTTTTTCACCCGAAAACCCTCGCGCGGAATAATTTATTCCGGTGATTATCATTAGGGTGATAAAAATTGGCAATGGACGTGAGTCTGAAGTGAAAAGCCCCGGCACGATACCGGGGCGAGGTGATTAGTACTGATTGAAGAGCTGCTGGATCTGCTGCGGATCTTTGGTTTGCGTCAGAGCCAGTTGCAGCAGAACGCGCGCTTTTTGCGGGTTCAGCGTGCCAGAGGCCACGAAGCCATATTTCGCATCATCCACTTCGGCATCCTGAGTGGTAGCGCCCGTCGGTACGCGGGAAGAACGCACTACTGCAGTGCCGTTTTTCGCGGCGGTCGCCAGAGTGTCGAACACGGATTTATACAGGTTACCGTTACCCACACCAGCGCTGACGATGCCATCATAGCCCGCATCTACCAGTGCTTTAGCCGGAAGATCGGATGCGTTAGCGTAGTTATAAACGATGCCGACTTTCGGCAGTTCATTCAGCTTAGAGACATCGAACGGCGTGTCGCTGGTATGCTTACGTGCCGGGGTACGTTGGTAGTCAATCTTACCGTTGTGAATGTAACCCAGAGGACCGTAGTTAACAGACTTGAAAGTCGCTACGTCGGTGGTGTTGGTTTTGGTGACATCGCGACCGTCCAGTACGGTGTCGTTCATCACCACCAGCACGCCACGATTAGCGGAGGCTTTATCAGCTGCGGTCACTACCGCGTTATACAGGTTGAATGGACCGTCTGCGCTCATGGACGTGGACGGGCGCATTGCGCCGACCATCACCACCGGTTTGTCGCATTTCACCGTCAGGTCGAGGAAGTAAGCGGTTTCTTCCATCGTGTCGGTACCGTGAGTAATGACGAAGCCGTCGGTTTTATCGCAGTCGGTGTTAATTTTTTTCGCCAGTGTCAGCCAGACATTATCGTTCATGTCCTGGGAGCCGATATTCACTACCTGCTCGCCTTTAACGTTCGCAATGTCCTTCAGTTGCGGCACCGCATTAACCAGATTTTCTACGCCAACTTTACCCGCTGTGTAGTTAGATTTGGTTGCGGAGTCACCACCACCGGCAATGGTCCCGCCGGTTGCTAAAATGGTGATATTGGGTAATGCCAATGCTGCACCACTAAAACCCATAACCAGTGCGGCAAGTGCCGTCTTTTTGAAAAACTCCATTTCATTCCTCCAGTTACGTGAACGCTACGCATTATCCCTTAGCTTTGTATGGGAAATTTGACGTTAAACAATTTACAACGTGAATATATTTTGGAGATCTACAAAGTTAGAGGCAGGTAACAAAACGAAGAATTAAACGGCATAAAAAAGTATTATGCCGTCTTAAAATAGAGGATTATTTTAAATTCCCGACCAGGGCTTTGCGACTATCTTCCAGAGTCACAACGCGGCTACAAACATCTTTGCCAAACTGTTGGAAATCTTTTTCCTGCTTTTTCCATTCGGTTTGGATTGAGGATTGCAGCCCCCCCAGGCTTCCCAGCACGTTCTGTAATGGGTTACCGCCGCTTTTCAGCACCGCTTTCGCGCCCATTTCATTAATGCTGTCCTGTAAAATTCCGCCCATTGCCTGATTCACTAATTGCTGGCCTTCGGCGCGAACCTGATCAATGGCTTTATAGTGGAACGTCAGGCCATCGCTGCGCGTTTCGATAATGCGGTTCATCTGCTCTTTCAGTTGCGCATCAAGTTTGGTCAGACGGCTGCGCATTTTGCTGTTTTCGCCCATCTCCTGAACGATGATTTTATCCAGCGCGATACGGGCTTTCTCGACGCGGCTTTTCGCGCCTTCATCAATCCACGGCAGCGTGCTACGCAGTTCAGCCTGATAATCCTTCGCCTGCTCGCGCTGGGCGGCGTTCAGGGAATATTGCTTACCGTTATACATCACGTTGCCGTCTGGCGTGATCACCAGATTGCCGTTTTCGCCCTTCACCTGCACGGTTTGCGGGCTGACAATCACATCATCACGCGGCGTGACGCTGCACTGGTAGTCGGCGTGAGCGGTCATTGCCGTCACTGAAAGTGCTGCCGCCAGCAGCATTTTGCGCATCATAGTCTTCCCTCAAGAACAAATCAGGCCAGCATTTGCTGGCCCCAGATTGATAACAAAGTACATGTCATCCATGCCGGATGCGGCGTAAACGCCTTATCCGGCCTACTCGATTGTGCATCTTTCCAGGCCAGATAAGCGTAGCGCATCAGGCGGTTTTGCATTTGTCATCGCCCGTATGCTTTCTTAGTCCCACCAAACGTCGAAAAGTTCGCTGGTGCGTACCTCTTCCAGTTTGCGTTCTTCCAGCCACTTACGCACAATCGCCTGATGTTCTTCGGTGCATTTGCCGATTTCCTGCATGCAGATCAGACCTTCCCAGGCCAGATATCCGCTGCCGTCAAAGGCCAGTTTGTTCGGTTCGATAACCTCGTTAATAAAGTCATCAACGGTTTTATCAATCTGTTCTTCCGATGTACCTTCCGGGAATCGCCATGCCACCGAAAATCCTAATTCCTGGAATTCGTCGATGTGCATTTTTTTACGCAGACGACGGCTACGGTTCTTTGCCATTATTTCACCCTCTCGAACATTAAGTCCCATACTCCGTGACCAAGACGATGACCACGTTGTTCAAATTTCGTCACCGGACGTGATGCCGGACGCGGTACGTAATCATTGCTCTCTGACAGGTTTTTATAACCGTCAATCGAAGACATCACTTCAAGCATATGTTCCGCATAAGGTTCCCAGTCGGTCGCCATATGGAATACGCCCCCCAGTTGCAGTTTGCTTTTTACCAGTTCGGCAAACGGCACCTGAACGATACGGCGTTTATTATGGCGCGCTTTGTGCCACGGGTCAGGGAAAAAGAGCTGTACCATGCGCAATGAATTGTCAGGAATCATTTTGTGTAGCACTTCAACCGCATCGTGACACATCACGCGCAGGTTGCTTAAGCCCTCTTCATGCGCAGAAGCCAGGCACGCACCAACGCCTGGTGAATGCACTTCAATGCCGAGGAAGTCCTGCTCAGGGCGATCTTTAGCCATTGCCACCAGCGACGCCCCCATGCCGAAACCAATCTCAAGCGTCACTGGCGCTTCACGGCCAAAAAGCGCAGGGAAATCCAGCATATCTTCGCTGAACTCAACGCCCATCACCGGCCAGTAGTTTTCCAGCGCATGTTCCTGGCCTTTGGTCAGTCGCCCCTGGCGGCGCACAAAACTACGGATACGGCGCAGTGGGCGGCCGTTTTCATCAAATTCCGGTGAGATGACGTCGTTTTTCATAAAGATTTAGTCGCTTGTGAAAGTGTTCTGAAAACGGGCATTATCCAAAGTTAGTTGCCGGATGCAAGCATGATAAGGCCGTGGCTGCGGAAAGTTCCGGTTTACACCCTGCCGTCGCTGTGCTGCAATCTTGCCCCCAACAACAGTTAATTCGGTGACCATGCAAGCGTCGCAATTTTCAGCTCAGGTTCTGGACTGGTACGATAAATACGGGCGAAAAACTCTGCCCTGGCAAATTGACAAGACGCCCTACAAAGTATGGCTCTCAGAAGTGATGTTGCAACAAACTCAGGTTGCGACCGTTATCCCCTATTTTGAACGCTTTATGGCGCGCTTCCCGACGGTGACCGATCTCGCCAATGCGCCGCTGGACGAAGTTCTCCACTTGTGGACCGGACTGGGCTATTACGCCCGCGCGCGCAATCTACATAAAGCGGCACAGCAAGTTGCCACCTTACACGGCGGTAAATTCCCGGAAACCTTTGATGAGGTTGCCGCGTTACCGGGCGTCGGGCGTTCCACCGCAGGCGCGATTCTCTCGCTTTCTCTGGGTAAGCACTTTCCGATTCTCGACGGTAACGTCAAACGCGTGCTGGCGCGCTGCTATGCTGTAAGCGGCTGGCCTGGGAAAAAAGAGGTCGAGAATAAACTATGGAGTTTGAGCGAGCAGGTGACGCCCGCGGTTGGCGTGGAACGGTTTAACCAGGCGATGATGGATTTGGGCGCGATGATTTGTACGCGCTCTAAGCCGAAATGTTCGCTCTGTCCGCTACAAAACGGATGTATTGCCGCCGCCAACAATAGCTGGTCGCTTTATCCGGGCAAAAAACCGAAACAGACGCTACCGGAGCGCACCGGCTACTTTTTGCTGTTACAGCACGAAGATGAAGTATTGCTGGCGCAGCGTCCGCCGAGCGGATTGTGGGGCGGTTTATACTGTTTCCCGCAGTTTGCCGATGAAGAAAGTTTGCGGCAGTGGCTGGCGCAACGGCAGATTTCTGCCGATAACCTGACGCAACTGACCGCGTTTCGGCATACCTTCAGCCATTTCCACTTAGATATTGTGCCTATGTGGCTTCCCGTGTCGTCATTCACCGGCTGCATGGATGAAGGCAATGCGCTCTGGTATAACTTAGCGCAACCGCCGTCAGTTGGCCTGGCGGCTCCCGTGGAGCGTTTGTTACAGCAGTTACGCACTGGCGCGCCGGTTTAGCGCGTGAGTCGATAAAGAGGATGATTTATGAGCAGAACGATTTTTTGTACTTTCCTGCAACGTGAAGCAGAAGGTCAGGATTTTCAGCTGTACCCCGGCGAACTGGGAAAACGCATTTATAACGAGATCTCCAAAGAAGCCTGGGCGCAGTGGCAGCACAAACAAACCATGCTGATTAATGAAAAGAAACTCAACATGATGAATGCTGAGCACCGCAAGCTGCTGGAGCAGGAGATGGTCAACTTCCTGTTCGAGGGTAAAGAGGTACATATCGAGGGCTATACGCCGGAAGATAAAAAATAAAAACAGTGCCGGAGCACGTCTCCGGCAACTTGCATAAAAACAAACACAACACGCACCCGGAATGATGAAAAAATATCTCGCGCTGGCTTTGATTGCGCCGTTGCTCATCTCCTGTTCGACGACCAAAAAAGGCGATACCTATAACGAAGCCTGGGTCAAAGATACCAACGGTTTTGATATTCTGATGGGGCAATTTGCCCACAATATTGAGAACATCTGGGGATTCAAAGAGGTGGTGATCGCCGGTCCTAAGGACTATGTGAAATACACCGATCAATATCAGACCCGCAGCCACATCAACTTCGATGACGGTACGATCACTATCGAAACCATCGCCGGGACAGAACCTGCCGCACACTTGCGCCGGGCAATAATCAAAACGTTGCTGATGGGTGACGATCCAAGTTCGGTCGATCTCTATTCCGACGTTGATGATATTACGATTTCGAAAGAACCTTTCCTTTACGGTCAGGTGGTGGACAACACCGGGCAGCCGATTCGCTGGGAAGGTCGCGCGAGCAACTTCGCGGATTATCTGCTGAAAAACCGTCTGAAGAGCCGCAGCAACGGGCTGCGTATCATCTACAGCGTCACCATTAACATGGTGCCGAACCACCTTGATAAACGTGCGCACAAATATCTCGGTATGGTCCGCCAGGCATCACGGAAATATGGCGTTGATGAGTCGCTGATTCTCGCAATTATGCAGACCGAATCTTCCTTTAACCCGTATGCGGTTAGCCGTTCCGACGCGCTGGGATTAATGCAGGTGGTACAACATACTGCCGGGAAAGATGTGTTCCGCTCGCAGGGGAAATCCGGCACGCCGAGCCGCAGTTTCTTGTTTGATCCTGCCAGCAATATTGATACCGGCACCGCGTATCTGGCGATGCTGAATAATGTTTATCTTGGCGGAATTGATAACCCGACATCGCGGCGTTACGCCGTCATCACCGCCTATAACGGCGGCGCAGGCAGCGTGCTGCGAGTCTTTTCGAATGACAAGATTCAGGCTGCCAATATTATTAACACCATGACACCGGGCGATGTTTATCAGACTCTGACGACCCGCCATCCCTCTGCGGAATCTCGCCGTTATCTTTATAAAGTGAACACCGCGCAAAAATCCTACCGCCGCCGATAATTCCACTAACCGCCCCTGACGATGCTCAGGGGCAAAAATGTTATCCACATCACAATTTCGTTTTGCAAATTGGGAATGTTTGCAATTATTTGCCACAGGTAACAAAAAACCAGTCTGCGAAGTTGATAGAATCGCATCATCTCGCACGGTCAAATGTGCTTTTTCAAACACTCATCCGCATCACGATGTGAGGAAATTAACATGAATCTTAAGCTGCAGCTGAAAATCCTCTCTTTTCTGCAGTTCTGTCTGTGGGGAAGTTGGCTGACGACCCTCGGTTCCTATATGTTTGTTACCCTGAAGTTTGACGGTGCTTCTATTGGCGCAGTTTATAGCTCACTGGGTATCGCCGCGGTCTTTATGCCTGCGCTGCTGGGGATTGTGGCCGACAAATGGTTAAGTGCGAAATGGGTATATGCCATTTGCCACACCATTGGCGCTATCACGCTGTTCATGGCAGCACAGGTCACGACGCCGGAGGCGATGTTCCTTGTGATATTGATTAACTCGTTTGCTTATATGCCAACGCTTGGGTTAATCAACACCATCTCATACTATCGCCTGCAAAATGCCGGGATGGATATCGTTACTGACTTCCCGCCAATCCGTATCTGGGGCACCATCGGCTTTATCATGGCAATGTGGGTGGTGAGCCTGTCTGGCTTCGAATTAAGCCACATGCAGCTGTATATTGGCGCAGCTCTTTCCGCCGTTCTGGTTCTGTTTACCCTGACTCTGCCGCATATTCCGGTTGCTAAACAACAAGCGAATCAGAGCTGGACAACCCTGCTGGGCCTCGATGCATTCGCGCTGTTTAAAAACAAGCGTATGGCAATCTTCTTCATCTTCTCAATGCTGCTGGGCGCGGAACTGCAGATTACCAACATGTTCGGTAACACCTTCCTGCACAGCTTCGACAAAGATCCGATGTTTGCCAGCAGCTTCATCGTGCAGCATGCGTCAATCATCATGTCGATTTCGCAGATCTCTGAAACCCTGTTCATTCTGACCATCCCGTTCTTCTTAAGCCGCTACGGTATTAAGAACGTAATGATGATCAGTATCGTGGCGTGGATCCTGCGTTTTGCGCTGTTTGCTTACGGCGACCCGACTCCGTTCGGTACCGTGCTGCTGGTACTGTCGATGATCGTTTACGGTTGCGCATTCGACTTCTTCAACATCTCTGGTTCGGTGTTTGTCGAAAAAGAAGTTAGCCCGGCAATTCGCGCCAGTGCGCAGGGGATGTTCCTGATGATGACTAACGGCTTCGGCTGTATCCTCGGCGGCATCGTGAGCGGTAAAGTGGTTGAGATGTACACCCAAAACGGCATTACCGACTGGCAGACCGTATGGCTGATTTTCGCAGGTTACTCCGTGGTTCTGGCCTTCGCGTTCATGGCGATGTTCAAATATAAACACGTTCGTGTCCCGACAGGCACACAGACGGTTAGCCACTAATTACGCAAAGAAAAACGGGTCGCCAGAAGGTGACCCGTTTTTTTATTCTTACTTCAACACATACCCGTACAACCGTTTCATACCATCCGCATCGGTTTCGCTATAGACACCTTGCAGCTCCGGTGAAAAACCTGGCAGCAAATTCACCCCTTCTTCCAGCGCAAGGAAATAACGCTGGACCGCCCCGCCCCAGACCTCCCCGGGTACCACGCAAAGCACGCCTGGTGGATAAGGCAACGCCCCTTCTGCCGCAATTCGCCCTTCGGCATCACGAATCCGCACCAACTCCACTTCACCGCGAATATAAGCGCTATGCGCGTCCTGGGGGTTCATCACCACTGACGGGAAACTCTGCTGGCGGAACATCGCTTTTTGGAGATCTTTAACGTCGAAACTGACATACAGATCGTGCATCTCCTGACACAACTGGCGCAAAGTGTAGTCGCGATAGCGCACCGGATATTTGTTATAAACGCTCGGCAACACCTCAGCCAGCGGTGAGTCATCCTCAATATGCTGTTCAAACTGCGCCAGCATCGCCACCAGTTGTGCCAGCTTCTCGTGGCTTTCCGCCGGCGTTAATAAGAACAGAATGGAGTTGAGATCGCACTTCTCCGGCACAATACCGTTCTCACGCAGATAATGCGCCAGAATCGTCGCCGGAACGCCAAAGTCGCTATATTCACCGGTTTCAGCATCAATACCTGGTGTGGTCAGTAACAGCTTACACGGATCGACAAAATACTGCTCCGCGGCATATCCTTCAAAGCCGTGCCACTTCGCCCCCGGCTCAAAACTGAAAAAACGACGGTCGCTGGCTAACACTGACGTCGGATAATCCTGCCACAATTTGCCATCAACAACGGGTGGAATAAACGGGCGGAACAGCTTACAGCGCGCAAGAATCGCCTTCCGGGCTTCAATCCCCAACGCAACGCACTCCGCCCACAGCCGACGCCCACTCTCCCCTTCATGAATTTTGGCGTTAACGTCCAGCGCGGCAAACAGCGGATAGAACGGGCTGGTAGAAGCATGGAGCATAAAGGCATTATTTAACCGCTTATGCGGGCAAAAACGCGCCTGCCCGCGAATATGGTTATCTTTTTTATGGATCTGCGATGTCTGCGAGAAGCCCGCCTGCTGTTTATGCACCGACTGCGTCACAAAGATCCCCGGATCGTTTTCGTTAAGCTCTAACAGCAGCGGCGAGCTATCTGCCATCATCGGGATAAACTGTTCGTAACCGACCCACGCGGAATCAAACAGAATGTAATCACACAGATGCCCAATGGTATCGACCACCTGTCGGGCGTTATAGACAGTGCCGTCATAGGTTCCCAGCTGAATAATCGCCAGACGAAACGGACGCGGCAGGTCGGCTTTTTCTGGCGCAACGTCGCGAATTTGCTGGCGCAGATACTCTTCATTAAAGCAGTGCGCATCAATACCACCAATGAAACCAAACGGGTTGCGTGAAGCTTCCAGATAGACCGGCGTCGCCCCCGCCTGAATCAACGCGCCATGATGATTCGACTTATGGTTGTTACGGTCGAAGAGCACCAGATCGCCACGCGTTAATAGCGCATTCGTCACCACTTTATTCGCTGCCGATGTGCCGTTCAGTACAAAATAGGTTTTATCGGCATGAAAGACTTTGGCTGCGAATTTCTGCGCATCTTTCGCCGATCCTTCATGAATAAGCAGATCGCCCAATTTTACGTCAGCGTTACACATATCGGCGCGAAAGATGTTCTCGCCAAAGAAATCGTAAAAATGGCGTCCGGCAGGATGCTTTTTAAAGAAAGCACCATGTTGATGCCCAGGGCAAGCAAAGGTGCTATTGCCCATCTCAACGTACTGCGTCAGCGTGTCATAAAACGGTGGCAGCAAATTCTCTTCATACTGACAGGCTGCGGATTCCAGCTCCAGCCACTGCTGCTCGTTGCCGTTGATTACCGCCGTAACGCCCGCAGGTAATTCAACAGCATGTTCGGAATACAAAAACACCGGTAGATGAAAACCGGTGCGCTTAAGCAACGTAAGAATGCCACTGCGACTATCCGCAGCGGTAATGACGACTGCCGCGACGTCCGTAAAATCAGTATCTCCCAACGCCACCACGCGGCGATGAGTAGAAAGTCGGGATACCAGTTCACTACTGGCGGCAATATTCATTGATTTCATAAGCGCAAAACCCGTTTCGGGGAAGTAAGAATACCGGACAAGGTGAAAAACCCTGCCCCACGAGATATGGGTCAAACTGGTCACCAGCTCCGACCGCCAGACATCAGTAAAAGCAGAAACGCTCTGATTTTACTGTTGTCCTGCAGTGAGCGTGCGTTAACTTCACCGCATGAGCAGAAAAAGGGAGGAGTTTCGCGCGAAACGGCGATAAGCGAGAGAATGTAAGGAGGTGGCGTGCATCGGGCAAACTCCGTACAGAGAGGAGAAAATTCGCGCAATCATGGCACCTTTCGCTAAAGCGTGCAAGCCAGGACTTTGCGACCAAACAAGCCATCAACAAGGCAAAAAGTTCATAATAAGAAAATCAAACAATACAGTTAACAGGAACTCTTGTGGTCATCGGCCCTTTTATCAACGCGAGTGCAGTCTTACTGGGTGGCGTTATCGGCGCTCTGCTCAGCCAACGTTTACCGGAACGTATCCGCGTTTCCATGACATCTATTTTTGGTCTGGCATCGCTGGGGATTGGTATTTTACTGGTGGTGAAATGCGCCAACCTTCCAGCGATGGTTTTAGCTACGCTACTTGGCGCTCTAATTGGCGAAATTTGTCTGCTGGAAAAAGGCGTCAATACAGTGGTCGCCAAAGCGCAAAATCTGTTTCGCCACTCACGTAAGAAGCCAGCGCATGAATCTTTTATTCAGAATTATGTCGCGATTATTGTCCTGTTTTGCGCCAGCGGCACCGGGATCTTCGGGGCGATGAACGAAGGGATGACCGGCGATCCGAGTATTTTAATCGCCAAGTCATTTCTCGATTTCTTTACGGCGATGATCTTCGCCTGCTCGTTGGGTATTGCGGTGTCGGTAATTAGTATCCCATTACTGATCATCCAGTTAACGCTGGCGTGGGCTGCCGCGCTGATATTACCGCTGACCACACCGTCGATGATGGCAGACTTCAGCGCTGTAGGCGGTTTATTGCTGCTGGCAACCGGATTACGCATTTGTGGCATTAAAATGTTCCCGGTGGTCAACATGCTTCCAGCATTGCTTCTGGCAATGCCGCTTTCCGCCGCCTGGACCGCCTGGTTTGCCTGACAATGCGTGCAATAGCGGCAAAGTGATGATAGATTGTGCAGTCTGCAGTAAATTGAAGAAATTTGATTGACGAGACGAGGCGAATCAGGTTTAATGCGCCCCGTTGCCCGGATAGCTCAGTCGGTAGAGCAGGGGATTGAAAATCCCCGTGTCCTTGGTTCGATTCCGAGTCCGGGCACCACTATTCTAAAGAACCCGCCCACAAGGCGGGTTTTTGCTTTTGGATCTGACAATAACCTTCACGAAAAAACTTAGCTTATAAGGGCTGGGGGAATTACTCTCGCCACGTTAACGAGAGTAATTTTATTGATATTAATCTCCTGATACTTTATCCCCGTCCAAACTCCAGCCGCTGCACATTCACCATCCCAGTCTTCTCACCAGCGCTGACATCAATTTGTGTCACCCGCAGCGCATACTTTTCATCCAGCGCGTTTAACCAATTCAGCAGGTCATTAAACACCACAGGTTCTATCCAGACTTGAATATTCTCCCCACGCTCGGCTATCCGTTTGATGACCACCGAGTGCGCGGAAGCACTATCACTGATGACCCGCGATACCTGCGCAGGCGTTGTTGTGGCGGAGTTTCGCGCTGCAATAATATCCGGCGCGGCGCGCTTCAGTCGGGTGTTCATTGCCTCCAGTTGCTGCAACATCGTCTCCTGTTGCTCAATCCGTTCGCTCAGCGGTTGCCAGATGAGGACGTAATATCCGGCACTAAACAGGAACACTACCGCAGCCAGTAACATGCCCTTTTCGCGCGGAGAACGCCCCGCTAGGTGTTGTGCCAGCCAGTGTTCGCCACGGCTTAACTGGCGTTCACGCCATTGCTGAAAATAGTGAATAAATTTATCGCGTAACATGTTATTTCCTCCGCAACGTTACGCCGCCGGAAACCGCATCACCCTCTTTCTGTAACGCGTCCTGTTGCACAACATAATCTGCCGCCAGTGCGCTACGCAGTTTGTCGAAACTGGCAAAGTTCGCGGCCCGCAACTGAAGGTGGAGCGTCTGGCGTTTTTGATCAAAGGTGAAACCACGCATTTCGATGTCGGAAAGTGATGCTGATTTCAGGGTGCTGGCTATCGCTGACAACTCGGCGAGCAGCCGGGTATCATCGGCCTGCGGGCGATATTTTTTCAGCGCCATCGTCACCTGGGAACGCAAATTCACAATCCGCTTCTGCTCCGGGAACAGTGTTAAGAACTTTTTTTCCGCCTGGGTGCGGCTTTGCGCCACCTGTTCGCTGATGCTCCATAACGTCACGCCCCGTTCCACTGCCAGCGCAACCAGAATCAGCAATATCGGCAGAATCATCACCCGCCAGCGCGCCCACTGTTTTCGGTAGCTGACCCGAGGCTGCCACGGCCCTGTTAGCAGATTCCCTTCCGGTTCGCCATAAATGGTAATGGCGGGCAGAGCCGTAACGGTCAGGCGTTCGGCGTCCGCACCAGCCCATGCAGACAGTTCTTCCGGAGCAATGCCGACCACGGTTAGCGAAAGCGGTAAATCCTGCTCATTGCACTGTGCGCGGAACATGACCGGAGTCAGCGCCCGCCCGGCGCTCCATCCCCGGCACTCATTGATGCGGCAGATAACCCGTTGCGCATCGCCAGCCATATAGCCACAAGGAATGGACATCCAGTCCGGTGCAACGGTGGCGCGGGTAATGCCGTTTGTCTGCAACCACTGCGCAATGTTGCGCATATGCTGCTGGTGAATCACTGCCACGGTTGCCTGTTGCTGGTCGATTTTCAACGCGGCAAAATGCAGTTCGTCGATATCCTGGTTCAGCTCTTCTTCCAGTAAGGCGGGCAGAATAGTTGGTATCTGCTTGCGGGGGACATCAGGCAGTTCAACCTGCCAGACGCTGATCCATTCGCCGGGAATGTAGAGTCGAATCGCATCAGTTTGCAGCCATTGCTGGAGACGTTCGTCAGCAACGTCAGGCCAGATGCCGCACTCCACGTCGGCGGTACGACGCTGCCAACGGATGGAATCAGCGGCGCAAAGCGGGAAAAAAATCTCAAGCATGGAACTCACTCACTTTCTCCTGTCTGATGCCTGAGAACAGAAAAGTGTTGTGGGCCCATGCGGACAATTAACGAATTCATCGTCAGTTCAATCTCATTCACGGTGATATCTGAACGCAGCCAGAAGTAATTGCTGTCCACGCTCAGGACGGTTTTTAGCTGTTTTTTAGTACGTTCATCGACGTCAGCAAGTAGCGGCTGTGCAAGAAACTGATCGACATCTTCCCAGCCCTTCGCCGGACGTTGTTGTAATAACGCCCGCGCCTGAACAGGGCTTAACCACGGGTCAAACAGCGCCTCAAGAATCACACTTTGCGTGACGTCCAGGGTGTTGATGTTGATTTGCTGGTGGGTCATCGGCAGCGCACAGACCAGCGGTTTGAGTTTTTGATAAAGGCCGGCGTCCATTCCCTGTACCACGCGCATTTCGCTGATATCGGTCAGCGGTTGATTGGCGGCGTAGAACGGTACCGAACGGGCGAGATACTCGCTGTCTTCACGGCCCAGACGCGTCTGCACGCTGCGGTCTTCGTCAATAAATTCCCACAGGCTTTCGGCTATCAGTTCGGCCCGATAAGCAGGCACATCCAGGCGCGAGATCAGGGCAATCAGTTGTTGTACCGCGAGCGGACGCGACGCCGTTGTTGGTTGAGCAAGGGCATTCAGGTTAAAGCAGGCCTGAGCGTCACGCAGAGTGACGGCAATTTGCCCCTGCGGCAGTGGCAACAAACGAGGGCCGGAAGCCCACGGCTGCGCCAGATGCACGCGCTTTTCATTTTTCAGGCTCAGACTGAGTGCGCTCAGCGCGAGGCTTTCTGCACTGGCGCTATACCACAGCGCCTGCTGGTACTCCTGCTGGCTGCGCGTTCGCCCAAGTTGTTGCTGCATCCGCCCGGAAAGCGTGATGGTTACCAGCATCATGACCGCCAGCAATACCAGCACTACGACCAGTGCCATTCCGCGTTTTGGTGGTGAGGTGATCATGATAATTGCGGCCCGCGTAACAACCAGATGCGTTCAATCTCGCCCCATTGCGGCGAATGCAGAGTCATGCGCACTGCCACAGGGATCGCCTGCACTGATGACCAGGTTTCCTGCCAGCGAGTGCCGTCGTAAAACTGCAAACGAAGTGAATCCGCCGGAATCAACTTTTGCGTTGTTGGCTTCACGCTGCCTGCGGCATCGGTCAGCGGCCAGGCTAACCGTTCGAGATAACCGTCATGAATGCGGTAACCGACGGTGAGCAGATTACTGCGCGGCAGACGCATCAATGGATTAACCACACCGCCACGCACAAAGCGCATCCCTTCACTCTCAGACGCCAGCACGCCAGCGCCCGCCAGTAACGCTGGTTCACGCTGGCCCTGATCGCCTCTTACCGGACGCGGCATCATTTGTGTCAGATCGTGGGTCAGAAAACTCATCGTTTGCTGCATGAGGTTCAGTTTTTGATCGTATCCGGCGACGGAGCTATTCACGCGTGTGACGCCGTTTGTCACCTGCTGTGCCATCAGTGCCAGTGAGGCAAAAATGGCAATTGCCACCAGCATTTCCAGTAATGTGAAACCTGCGCTAATCTTTTTCATTGCTGGCCTCCCACGGCGCTAAACCAGGCGCGTCGTGACTGAATCACCGACGAAAAATCTTCGTGACGGCTGACTTCAATATCCACCGCCTGGAGCAGCGCGTTGCCTGTACTCAGCGGTGTGGTTCGCCAGAACCAGCGGCTTCCTGCCATATCGCTCTCGCCCTGGTGCCTGAGCGCCCGTTGTTCGCGGGTCATCAGGTAGAGCAGTGCGGTCTGGTTTTCAGCTACCCAGCCCGCTACCGTTTTTTCCTCAAGGATTTGCTGATTACTCAGCGCACCGCTGGCAATCTGTAACACCGCCGTGGCAGCCAGCGCAAAAATCGCCAGCGCGAGCATCACTTCCAGCAAGGTAAATCCGCGCTTCATGGCATCCTCTCATCACATTGATTGAGGGATAACGCGCCATCGTGCGCCAGCTTTACCGCCCAACACGCGTTTTGCGCCGCCGAGTAGAAGCGCAGCGTAAACGGCGCGGCGGGTTCAAAAGGCGAAAAACGGATCTGCGGCGTCTTCTTTTTCGCCTCTTTTTGCAGCTCCAGTTCAATATCGTGCAGCGTCAGGCGACGGCGTTGCAGCTCCAGCGCATATTCCTTCTGCCAGATATCACTGCCGGGTTGTAGCAGCATTTGCACCTGTTTCGCCACCGTAACCTGTGCCGATAAGCGGGTCGCGGAAACGGGCAACCACTGCCCGTGACGACGCCGCATAAACTGATAACCAGGCGGGTCGATTAGCACACCGAGTGTTTGCCCTTCGATCACTGCCCTGTCCTTAAACTGCGCAAAGCGAGTCAGAAAATCCTGCGCCGCTTTTTTCGCGGGCGATTCAGAACGGCTCGCAAAAGTCTGTACCACGCCCGCACTGGCAAGGCCGATAAGGAAAATCACCAGCATGATTTCCAGAAGTGTGAATCCGCGTTTGGGCACTGATTACTGAAACTCCTGCAAATTCCAGTTACCGATATCTGCGCCAGCACCTTCCCCGTTTTCCTGACCATCCGCCCCTAAGGTGTAAACATCAAACAGTCCTTTTTCACCCGGGCTGAGATACTGATAATCATTGCCCCACGGATCCTTTGGCAGCCGTTTGATGTATCCACCAGGACGGTAGTTGCGGGAGTCCGCCATATTGGCCGGTTGCTGGATCAGCGCCTCAAGCCCCTGTTCGGTGGTCGGATAACGCCCGTTATCCAGTCGATACATATCCAGCGCGTTCTCCAGCGCCACGATATCGCTGATGGCTTTTTGCCGATCGGCTTTCTCTTTGTTGCCCAAAAGATTAGGCACCACCAGACTTGCCAGGACGCCAAGAATAACAATCACCACCATCACTTCCAGCAGGGTAAAACCTGCCCGTGGTCTTTGTGTGCGGGATAACGAATTCATGTGATAACTCCGTAAATTACATTCCAACCATATTGTTCAGTTGCAGCATCGGCTCGAGGATGGCGATGACGATAAACAGCACCACACCCGCCATCATCACCACCAGAGCAGGCTCAAACAGCCCCAACGCCAGCCCCACCTGGGTATCAAATTCCCGTTCCTGGTTGACTGCGGCCTGTTCAAGCATGGTTTCCAGTTCGCCGCTCTGTTCGCCGGAGGCGATCATGTACAGCATCATCGGTGGGAACAGGCGCAATTCCGCCAACGCAGCGCGCAGGCTGCTCCCTTCGCGGACGCGATCTGCCGCCAGCAGCAGTTGTTGTTCGACATAGCGATTTGCCGACACGGCGGCAGCGGTCTGAATGCCTTCCAGTAGCGGAACACTGCTGGCGGTGAGGATGCTTAACGTGCGGGAAAAACGCGCCGTATTCAGCCCGCGCGCAACACGCCCCGTCACGGGCAGGCGCAGCAAGGTTTTATCCCAGCGCAGGCGCATAGCAGGATTTTTGAGTAGCCGTTGTACCAGCACCAGAAATCCCAGAAGACCCGCCAGCCAGTAAACGCCGCTGGTCTGCAACGCGTCGCTCATGGCGATAAGAGCGCGGGTGGAGGCAGGCAGCGCGTGTCCGAGATGATCAAACTGTTCGATAATTTTCGGCACCACCGCAGTCAGCAAAATAGTGACCACGCCCGTTGCCACCACCAGCAGTACCAGCGGATAGAGCATGGCCTGCAGCAGGCGTGATTTCAGGCGCTGTCGCTGTTCGGTGTAATCCGCCAGGCGATTGAGTACCACGTCGAGATGCCCGGATTTTTCTCCGGCAGCCACCATCGAACAAAACAGGGAGTCAAAGACGCGGGGATGTTCGCGCAGGCTGTCCGACAGGGTGTAACCTTCCTGAATCCGGCTGCGTAGCGCCATTCCGAGGCTTTTTACATGCAGTTTTTCACTTTGCTCACTGACCGCCTGTAAGCAGGTTTCCAGCGGCATTGCTGCCTGCACCAGCGTTGCCAGTTGGCGAGTGAACAGCGCCAGATCTGCCGCCGCCACGCGACGATGTGCGTGCCGCCGACGCTGCAACATTCCCCCTGCCGATGCATTCATCCGGGCTTCAATGTGCACGGGAATGAGGTCTTTACCGCGTAACAATTGACGGGCATGACGCGCGGAATCCGCCTCAATCATGCCTTTGGTTTTGCGACCATTACGCTGTAACGCCTGATAGTAAAACAGTGCCATTACGCCTCCATCGTTACCCGCAGCACTTCATCGAGAGAGGTTTCTCCGGCAAGCACTTTCTCAATGCCGTTGCTGCGGATACCCGCAGAGTGTTGCCGGACATAACGTTCCAGCTCCAGTTCCCCGGCCTGACGGTGGATCAAATCACGCAATGTGGCGTCTACCACGATCAGCTCATGGATGGCAGTACGCCCGCGAAAACCTTTGTGATTACAGGCGGAGCAGCCCTGCGGATGGTACAGCGTGACGGTACGCACGTCGGTAATCCCCAGCAGGCGTTTTTCTTCATCAGTGACAGGCGCGGGCTGGCGGCAGTCGGTGCACAGTGTGCGAACAAGTCGCTGCGCCATCACGCCCGTCAGGCTGGAAGAGAGCAGGAAAGGCTCAACGCCCATATCCTGCAAACGCGTGATCGCCCCCACCGCCGTGTTGGTATGCAGCGTGGAAAGTACCAGGTGTCCGGTCAATGACGCCTGGACGGCGATTTCTGCGGTTTCGGTATCGCGGATTTCACCGACCATCACCACATCCGGGTCCTGACGCAAAATCGCGCGCAGGCCACGGGCGAAGGTCATGCCGACGCGGGTGTTAACCTGTGTCTGACCGATCCCTTCAATCATGTATTCGATGGGGTCTTCAACCGTGAGAATGTTGCGCGAGTGGTTGTTCAGCTCCTGCAATCCGGCGTACAGCGTGGTGCTTTTGCCGGAACCTGTCGGCCCCGTCACCAGAAAGATGCCGTGCGGTTTGTGCAGTAGCTGGCGCAACTGCGCGGTCAGTTCATGGCTCAACCCCAGACGCTCCAGCGTCAGGCGGGCCTGGTTTTTGTCCAGCAGTCGCAGCACCACGCGCTCGCCCCAGGCGGAAGGCATAGTGGAGACACGCACGTCAATCGCCCGACCACCCAGCAGCAGCGCAATACGGCCATCCTGCGGTACGCGCTTTTCGGCGATATCCAGCCGCGCCATCACCTTAATACGTGATACCAGCAGCGAGGCCAGTTTGCGCCCCGGGCGCAGCATTTCATGTAATGTGCCGTCAACACGAAAACGGATCACCAGACTCTTTTCAAATGTCTCGATGTGGATATCCGAAGCGCCTTCTTTAATCGCCTCTGCCAACATGGCGTTGATCAGTTTGATGATTGGCGCATCGTCGTCACTTTCCAGCAGATCTTCCGTTTCCGGCAGTTCTTCAGCGAGGGTAAAAAAGTCCTCGGCGGAACCGAGATCTTCCATCAGCTGGCGAGCTTCGGAAGAGTCCCGCTGCCAGACCGCATTCAGCCGCTGTTCAAATTCGGCCTCGTCGATTTGCCTCAGCGTAAAAGACGCGTTCAGCCCCCGCTGCAGCTCCTGCAAAACAGAGAGCGACAACGGATGAACGTGGAGGATCTCCAGCGACGCTTCGCACCATGCCACCAGGCTAAACCGACGGCTGAAACTGTAGGGCAGACGCACGGTGTTAGCGGTGGTTTCCTGTGCTACAGGCACCATTAACGCGTTCTCCCGGCATTAAGGAACGCGCGAACTTCCGGCGGTAAGGCCTGATTTTGCGCTGGCAGTACCGGCTGCGCGGTGTGCGGCATCAGGCTTAAGCCTTGCTCATCGCGATAGATCTGCTCAGCGCGCATGTAGTTATATTTGCGCTGCGACACGCCGTCTGCCGCCATACCGTCACGCAGAATGGTCGGACGGATAAACACCATCAGGTTACGTTTTTCTTTTTTATCCGCCGTCGATTTAAACAGGTTACCAATCAATGGGATATCGCCAAGCAGCGGCACTTTCGCCACGCTTTCTCCCGCCTGGTCGTCCATCAGACCGCCAAGCACAATTAGCTCACCATCGTTAGCCAGCACGGTGGTTTTCAGTTTGCGCTCACCAAACACCACGTCGAGGCTGGTCTGTCCTTCCACCTTCGACACTTCCTGCTCAATCACCATCTGTACCGCGTTACCTTCGTTAATCTGCGGCGTGACTTTCAGCATGATGCCGACTTTTTTCCTCTCTACCGTGTTGAAAGGATTGCTGTTATTGGAGCCAACGGTAGATCCAGTTAATACCGGAACGTCCTGGCCCACCATGAAGAAGGCTTCCTGGTTGTCCAGCGTGGTGATGCTCGGCGTGGAGAGCACGTTCGAGCTGGAGTCGTTTTTAACCGCCTGTACCAGCGCCATCCAGTCGCCTTTCACCACGCCAACCGCCGTACCGCTAAAGCCAGAAAGAAGCTGGGCGAGCGTGGAGAGATCGCCGTTAGTATCCGGGTTAATGGTGGTGGCACCGTTTTCGCTGATCACCGTGGAGCCTTTCTGCGGTTTCGCCTGAGAAATGGCTGCGCCCAGCGTACCGATAGGGATCTGCGTACCGTTAGCAAACTGCATTAATCCGGCATCTTTCGACGCCCACTGCACGCCGAAATTGATATTGCTACCTTCGGCAACTTCCACGATCAACGCCTCGACGTGCACCTGAGCACGGCGAATATCCAGTTGTTCAATCACGCTTTGCAGCGACTGCATGATGTCCTGCGGCGCGGTGACAATCAGGGCATTACTGTGTTTGCTGGCGGCGATGGAGACAACCTCACGCCCGCTACCAACCGTGCCTTCCGCCTCTTCTTTAGCCGCTGTGAGCGTGCCGCTGACCTGTTTCAACACATCGACCAGATCTTCGGCTTTGCTGTATTTGAGATAGAACACCTGGCTGTTGCCGCTGCGCTCCATTTCTGAGTCCAGACGACGGATCAGGCGGCGCATTTTGTCCCGCGTGGCCGGGTCACCACTGACAATCACACTGTTGGTGCGTTCGTCGGCGACAATCTGTGATTTCAGCGTTGCAGGCTGGTTCTCGCCGCTGTTTTTAGTCAGGCTTTCCAGCACGCGGGCAATTTCCGAGGCCGAGGCGTTATCCAGCGGGATCACCTCTTCGGTGCGGTTTCCCGCATGATCCACGCGCTGGATCACTTCCGTCAGGCGCTCCACGACGGAGGCGCGTCCGGTAAGCATAATTACGTTGGAGGGATCGTAATTAACAACGTTGCCTGAGCCTGCGCTATCGATCATCTGGCGCAGGATCGGCGCCAGCTCGCGTACCGAAACATTACGTACCGGCACTACTTTGGTGACCATTTCATCGCCCGCGTAGTTGTCGCTGCCTTCACCGACCAGCGGCAGCGGCTCGACTTTCGCGGCGCTGGATTTCACCACCTTCAGAACGTCGTTTTCCATCGGTACGACCGCATACCCCTGTGCTTCCAGCAGGTTAAGGAATAACTGGTAATACTGGCGTTCATTGAGCGGAGTCATAGTGCGAATACTCACTTTCCCCTGAACGCCCGGCCCCATAATGATGGTTTTATTAAGGTTAGCGCCGACGGTTTCGATGAACGATTTCAGGTCGGTATCTTTAAAATTAGCGGTGAAAGTGGCTTCTTCCGCCCAGACCGGTGAACTGCATAATGCCGCTGCCAACACCAGCGGCAGTAAACGCTTTTTTGTTTTGAGGCCAGTTGTCTTCTTACGCCAGACCGACAACGTAATATCACGCCAAAACACGATGAATGATTCTCCTGGATTAAATGCGGTTAGCGCAGCGCGATGGAAATGTCGTGGCGCGCACCCTTGCGTAAAACCGTAAGTTGAATGGAATCCATTGAAGGTAACTGCCGCATCAGAGCAATCATTGCTCGTTGATCAGTGAAATCCTGCTGATTGAGCGCAATGGCGATATCGCCTTCCTTAAAACCGCTGGCATCGAACAGAGAACGATCTGCCCCCGGCTTCACTGCATAACCGACAATCCCCTCCTTACGCACAGGCGTAAGCTGGATATAGTTAAAAATTTTCTGCGGATCTTTCGCCAGTGCCTGACGCACGGCAGTCGGAATCTCAACTGGCGCACTGACAGCAGGTTCAGCAACAGCTTGCTTTGCTTCGTCACTGGCGGCTTTTTTGTTGGTCACGGCTACGGTGGAACGTGCCTCTTCAGCCAGACTGAGCCGCTCCATTTTTCCCTGATAGCGCAGCATCACATGGTCGCGATTGATTTCCTCAATCACCGCGTTGTGAGAGCCAAGCCGTTCACCCTGCAAATAGACCTGCTGTTTGCCACCTTCTTCAATAACCGCGCCGGGTCTGGCACCAAAGGCGATCCCGCGCAGCACCACATTAAGACGCGTTTCTGCTACAGGTTCAGGTTGCTTTACCGGTGTGGCGACGCGCTGATATTTACCAAACCAGTTTTGCTGGCTGATTAATTGCACATCTTTTTTATCGAACGTTTTTACATCCGCACGGGGCGGTTTATTCACCGATTGAGAAACCGCCGTATATTCCGTAGAAAAGGAGAAATAGCGCCAGAGTGAATATGCCATTTTTGCAGAAATAATAAGCAGCATCAGCCAGAACATCGCGCATACAATTTTGCGAAGATGCTCTTTGTTTGTATTAAGAGATTGTCTCTGGTTAAGAGTGTGACGAATTTTAGTCAGCCATTGAATGAGATAAATTCGTGCGTCACGAAAAACAACCCGCGCCAATTTATATACCCGACGTTATGCTTTGACTATTCCACAAGTAGTGCGATCCAGTTTCCGCTGATACTGGTTACCTGTACGTGTATCATTAATCGTTATGCTGTAATTAATTCCCTCGGTGATCATTAATTTCACCGTTGGGTCTGCACACATTTGTCGTTGGTAGCTGGTTAAAAAGGCGTCAGGCGTCTGCGTGGTCTGAGCACCCGCTTCGCTGATGATGGTCATTTTTACCGTCGTGCCGCTGCTTTGCGCCAGCACTAAGGTATAACCCGCAGATTTAATCGGCAGGTTTTGGCTGATATTTTGCGCCTGTTTTTTCGCCAGTAAACTGGCATTTTCATTATGGCTGGCACAGCCACTTAATAATCCTGTAACGCTCAACAATAGCGATATTAATACCCTCCCTGGCATCTGTTTTATCGACATGGTAAATAATCTCTAAGGTTATTAATAAGAGTTAAAATGTCACTTTGATAATGACGGGGTTATCATTAAAACAATGCCTGTAGATAAAGTGTTGCTATACCGCCCAGACTTAAACACGGTCCAAAAGGCAGTGTGGTTGATCCTCTTTTTGTAATAACGGCATATATCAGGCCGCAGCATGAGGCGATTAAAGCCACATTGGGCAGCGACAACGCGCCCACCCAGCCACCTAACGCGGCAAAGAGTAATACATCGCCCATGCCTAATGCTTCTTTACGCAGAACTATTCCGGCTATCCAGCGCAGGGAGTAAAAAGTGATAAATCCCACCAGGACGCCGGTAACTGAGTCTTGTAGCGTTAACGGACTCTGTTGCGTCCATGCCGCAATCAGTCCTGTCCACAATACGCCCTGAGTAAAAACATCGGGCAGCCATTGGTTATCAAGGTCGATGATGCTCGCGGCAATAAGCCAGGCGGATAATATCATCACCGCCAGCCCCCATCCACTTTCCGGCCAGACCAGACTCGCCAGCAAAAAAGCGAGTGCTGTCAATAACTCGACCAGCGGATAACGCTTGCTGATTTTCGCCTGACAATCACGGCAGCGCCCTTTGAGCATCAACCAGGAGAGCAGCGGAATATTGTCACGAACGCGGATGGTCTGCTGACAATGCGGACAGTGCGAACGCGGCAGCGCCAGGCTTATTTTTGACTGCGCACTCGGCATTTCACCGTGAAACTCCGCCATTTGTTGGCGAATCATGATGGGATAACGCCAAATCACCACATTCAAAAAACTGCCGATGATCAATCCTCCGACGGTTGCCAGTATGGGCATCGCCGCAGGGTATTGCTGAAAAACATCAAAAAGCATGGTTAAAGGTTATTTGTTGTAACTTGCCGGATGCGGGCCTGCAGGTGTATGCCATACGGCTTTCCTCCAGGCCCGATAAGCTTGCGCATCGGGCAAATGTGTTAACCCAATGCGCCTTATTTCATGCCGGATGCGGCGCGAGCGCCTTATCCGGCCTACGGGTGTCTGCCAGCGAAAATAATCACGGCTTTCCCTGTCTGTAGGCCCGATAAGCTGGCGCATCGGGCAAATGTGTTGACCCGGTGCGCCTTATTTCATGCCGGATGCGGCGCAAGCGCCTTATCCGGCCTACGGGCTTACTCGGCTGACATCTTATGCTCGGTAACCTGATTAATGGTTTCCGGCCCTTGCTGCGGTTTCGGCAGACCAAGCGCCGCGAGCGTCTCGTAAGCCGACGGGCTCACACCGCCCTCGAAGTTCATCTCGCTCGCCCCCGGCAGCTGGTAAGCATTCGCGCCCGGATTCCATTTCTTAAAGAATGCGGAAAGATCCGTCTGGGCGACCCAGGAGGCACACAGCATCAGCGTGTCCGCTGCGTTACCGTTGGATTCAGCACAGTAATTCTTGCCGCCAAAGGTTTTGTCGCCAACCTCATCACCGCGCGCTTTACGATGCATCAACTGGAACAGGTTCCAGCCCTTCATCCCTTCACGATCGCTGTAGAACTTAGGCAGGTTACCTTCTGGATACCACTTAGTGATATCAAAGTTTTTCTCAGCCCATTCCTTCAGCTGCGCGTACATCAGCAGACGATCACCCGCACCGCCGCGCGCCCATGCCTGACCGTTGCTCTCCTCCAGATATTCCGGCGCAACGGTAATATCGTCAGCAACACGGTTCATCTTGCCGAGATAGCGATCCTGCATGTACAGCGCCAGCACGTTGTTCGCCACTTCGGTCGCGCCTGGAACAGTCAGCGGCGTTTCTGCGGCGTTATGCCCTACTTCATGCCAGATCAGCCAGTCGTTCAGCGGCGTCGTCGGCAGCGTGGTGCTGTTCGGCGAGAAGCTGCTGTTCATCACCGGATAACCAGAGTGCGCGTCACCAATGGAGATCTGCACATCGTTGGTGAAACGATGCTTGTGGCCCGTCAAGTTTTTATAGGTAAACATCCGGTGCTTACCGTCTTCATCATTACGACCGTAGAAGTCATTCATCGAGCTGGCAAAGGTATCCAGATCTTTAGCGAATTCTGCTACGCCACCAGTGAAATTGCTGGCCTCAAGGTTCTTCTTCGGCGTGGTGTAGACGAAAGCGTCTGACTCCAGCTCGCCCAACGGCGCAGGGGAGTTCAGAGCGTTTTTCCATGCACCATCTTTATAGAACGGCGCTTTCACCACACCAGTAAAGGTGAATTCGGCTGACTCATTCTGTGGGCTGTTGCCCTTGATATAAATCAGGCCACCGTAAGGCACCTTGAACTTCACCGTACCGCTAGCGTCCAGAGAGTACGTTTTAGTCACTCTTGGCGGACGGTTCAGCGCAACTTCATGCTTCTCACGTCCGGTCAGGTCGTCAGCCAGCGCCACGGTGACGGTCACAGGAACGTTCGCATTGGACTTAATGGTGACCTCTTTCTGAGCCGGTGCCCACAGGCCAGTTGACTGCATGTTACCTGCAAACCATTTGGTCGGATTCGAGTACAGGCTGATGGTTTCAGTAACCTCTTCTCCCCCTACAGATACCGCTCCCGGATACTTCTCCACATCAACCTTAATGTTCAGATCCCACCAGGAACGGCCCAGCATCAGGCGCGTCAGCGGTTTTTCCATATAGTTGAGTGGATAGCTCGGGTTCATCATGCCCGCTTTATTAACGCTCTTCTCGCCGTAGATCATGTTGTTATCGACCAGCGATTTTTTCAGCTCATCAGAACACTGCGTGCCGCCAGTATAGGCATCGTTGGCGTAGCAGTTCAGGAACTCGGTGAACGTTTTAAAGCCCAGCTCGTCATCCTTGTCGTTTTCATAGCGATATTCAATTTTATTCCACAGCCAGACCGACATGTTCTGGTACAGACGTTCCAGATCGACGCTGCTCAGACGCTCACCTTTGCGACCATTGGTCCGGAAGTAGAGCTCATGCTGATACAGACGCTGAATGTTGGTGCCTAAATCCGCAGCCTGCACCATCGCTTTTGCCGTGTCGGCGTTAAGGCTTAGTTGCGTATACTGTGGAACATACATGCCACCAGTAACCGGAACCCCCGTGCCAGGACGATATTCCAGACAGTTGACCTCGTAGTGGTAAGTTGGGTCCTTACACTCCTTTAATCCAGGAAACTTCTCAAAGATTTTTGCCTTCGCAGCCTTCAGAGAATCCTCTGTTTTATGATCGGCCTCATCAATAAAGGCATAACGCGTTTCCTGTTTGCCATCTACATCTTCCAGCCAGCTGGCAACTTCCAGCTTCGGTTTGTCATCAGGTTTGTTTTCTACCTGATATTTCCACTTAACGTCCCCTGTCTTACTATCGATGGTGTACGGCAGCGCACCATCTACGGCAGGATAACGTTCATAGACCCAAATGCCCGTTGCGCGCTGCTGACGAACGCGGTTCGGATACCCTTGCGGATCGTTATTTACTACCGACTTGTTCAGTGCCATCGACAGACCTGCGGCATCAAGCAGACGTACAAAGCCAGATGCGCTCTCTTCCTTAAGATTGCTCATCACGTTTTCCATGATCAGCACCGATCCACCTTTGTTCAGATAGGCGATCAGATCGGTCACATCCTGCTGAGTCAGCTTCGGTTTGCTGGTATCTGCTCGCAGCGGGATTGCATAAGGATCGTTACCAACCTGAGTCACATACTCAAAGCCGTTGAGGATCAGCAGCGGCATTTCCTGCGGGTCGAGATCGCCATAGCTACTTAAATGCTCAACAGAGATACCCGCAAAATCCGGATGAAAGCCGAACTCAGCGCTGTTTCCTGTAACCTGACCATGACGTTTGAAATAGACAGTATCCAGGTTGGTACCTACGGTCATGCTGGCTTTCGCGTCCGGCGTCCATTTATCGTCGGACAGATAGCGCAACACGTTCTGCATAAAGTGCTTCATATCATTAGAATCACTGTTACGCGTACACTGACCGTTTTTATCAACACCGCCTTCCCAGCTGTAACCGTTCGGACAACGCAAAATGCTGTTGTAGTGCGGGTTACCGATAACCATCAGTTTGCCCTCACCGACTTGCCCCAGCGAAATAAACGGCAGGTTAAAGGTGGCGGTATCGCGCGTAACGTTTTCCGGCTCAACGAGAGAAGGCGCTTCCGTAATGTACGCCAGCTCGTTTTTATCCCAGGCGCGTTTTTCGCCGAAGGCCAGCCAGTAGTTTTTATCATTACGCGCCATCAGAATCGGGAAGGCCGCGTTGGAGATATTCACCACTGCCTGACCGCGCGCATTACCGGTACTGCCATAGAAGTTGGTAGAGTCATGGAAGACGTGGAATTTCGTCACTGATTTGTAATCTTTATCCACACCCCACAGCTTGTTGATAACGCCCTGAATCTGACCTTCGTTAACATTGCGTGCTGTCAACGAGAACCAACGCTGAGAGTTGCAGCCCCCAAGGGAGTCACAAATCGCCGTATCAATCTCTTTAGCCTGCCCGGATTCAAACTGCTCAAGAAATTCGTTTGTCCGCTCAAAGGTTTGATCGCCTTCGCTCAACGCCTCGCCATTGGATAACGAGAGATTGATAATCTCGTTGATTACGTTGGGATACTCGGCAAAGACCTTGCGCACTACGTCCGGCACTTCACGCTCATCATTTTTTCCGGCCTGGGAGTAACGATGGATAAGCTGATCAACATTCGCGCCGTGAACTTCATCACCCAATTCAGTCAGCGCAATAGTCGACTTATTGCCGCGTACTGAGCCCAGTTCAAAGGTATCGATACCAAAGGAGATGGTTTCGCCCCAGCTGAAGTTGAATTTGCCGTTTTCGCCAGTTACGCCACGGCCTGAGCTGGTGTAGTAATTTACGCCAACCACACCATTGCCCATGCTATCCACCAGTCGGCCTTCGGAAAGAATGATTTCAGTGGGTTGATACTGATAAAACTGTTCCGCGTTAGCCGACACGAAGGACGCGTTCAGATCCGGTTTTGTTCCCTCTGTCGTGACTGGCACTACCGTTGAGGTATGGGTGGACGGCGCTTTATCAGTCGCAGCATTGTTTTCCACCTCTTCATTGACCAGCTTGCTGAAATCGTTTGTTGCCAGATCAATTTGCTTATACAGTTTTTCAAAACGCGCGCGATCAACCACTGACGAGAAAGTAAGACAAAGCTGTTCTGCATCTGCGGGGCAACTGTCGCTGGACGTCACCAGAGAGATGGCGTTGGTTTTCTTATTTGCAGAATCCGCCAGCTCCTGCGCGTCCTCAAGGCTAAACGACACTTTGTCAACCGCACGCAGGCTACGCGCAGTCTCTGACTGGGTGTTGAATGTTGCAATGGTCGTACTGCCCACCACACAACTCACGGTATTGCCTGGCGTAAAGGTAAAGCCGTCGCTGGATTCACCATTACAGGTAGCACCAGTTACCCGCTGGCTTCCGCCCAGGGTCAGATACCCCGTTTTCGTAGGAACAGGTTCTGGCTCCGGTTCTGGTGTCGGCTCTGGATCGGGTGTCGGTTCCGGCGTAGGTTCTGGGTCCGGCGTCGGCTCAGGTGTCGGTTCCGGGGTTGGTATTGGATCGGGTTTCACTTCCGGCAAAGTCCCTGCTCCAGAATCTACAGACGGCGTATCGGAGGACGATCCTGAACCACCGCCATCACAACCGGTTAATAAGGTTGCGCTTAAAATAGCCGCTAAAAGCGATTTTTTATATTTAAATTTCTTATTCATTAATAACGCAAGTGACAAAATAAAATTAAAGAATTTGTAACTGGGAAAATAGTTTTATGCTTTATTTTCTCTAATAACTTCCTCCATTCTTAAGAAAACGGCATCATTTATAGAAAAACAGGTGAAATCTATAAGAATATCCCCTATACGATATCTGTCAGGTTATTTTTACGAAATTTCAACAAACAAAAAATCAACAACTTTTCACAGCGTAACCATATAAATTCGTTGATAGTTTTAACGATTTAGATTGCAAAAGCAACAGATAGAACGGTGTTTGCTCATCAAGCGAACATAATTAATACAGACTTGTTTTGCGTGATAAAAAAACAGATGTTCTCACACCCTTAATTATTTAGTATGTTATCTGAATGCAATACATTATTACTGTATAGATAATAAAGCAGGAAATGATTTTAAATTAATAAGACAGAATAATGTAAATGAAGCCGGATGATATTAACGATCATCCGGCTTTATTGATTTACGAAACTAACATCCCGGTAAACACATACGCCTGCAGCAGGGTGATAATGCCGATAACGCTGGCAAAAATCAGACTGTGCTTCACGGTGTAGCGGAACAGTTCAGATTCTCGGCCCACCATACCTGTCGCGGCACAGGCCACGGCGATAGATTGCGGGGAGATCATCTTGCCGGTCACGCCACCGCTGGTGTTTGCTGCCACCAGCAGGGTGTCAGAGACGTTGATTTGCTGCGCCGTCGTTGATTGCAGTGAACCAAACAGGGCGTTAGAAGACGTATCCGAACCCGTGAGAAATACACCCAACCAGCCAAGGAACGGTGAGAAGAACGGGAACATCACGCCTGTGCCCGCCAGCACCAGCGCCAGCGTGGTGGACATGCCGGAATAGTTGGTGACAAAAGCAAATGCCAGCACCATGCCAATCGACAGTATCGGCCACTTCAGACTAATTAGCGTTTCGGCAAAGACACCAATACCTTTCTTGATCCCCACGCCGAGGATGAAGATCGAGATAATCGCCGCAATAAAAATAGCGGTGCCGCCAGCAGAGAGAGGGTCGAATTTAAACACCGCATCCATTGGCGTTGGCTGAGCGACAATGGGTGCCGCTTTCAAGACTTGTTGATGCAAATGAGGGATCTGGAAATTAATCACCAGCGAATAAAACGCACCGCCCGGAGCAAATAACGCTTTAAATGGTTTCATCGTCCAGATGGTAACCAGTACCGTTAAGATTAAAAACGGTGACCATGCACGAATGATTTGCCCCAGACTATATTCTGAAGGCACGGGACCGCCAGAAGATGGCTTATTTACCACCATCGCACCTGCGGATTGCCCCATGCTGATTGCCGTTTCGGTATTCTTCGGCCGCCAGACTTTAAGGAATAAAGCGAGTGAGACAATACTCACCAGCGCCGAAGTAATATCCGGCAGTTCCGGACCAATGTAGTTAGAGGTAAAGAACTGCGTGACAGCGAAGCTTCCCCCTGCAACCAGCGCCGCTGGCCAGGTCTCTTTCACCCCTTTCCAACCGTCCATCATTGCCACCAGCCAGAATGGCACAAGAACCGACAGGAACGGTAACTGACGTCCCGCCATTGCGCCAATATCAAACGGATCGATTCCCGTTACCTGACCAGCGACCAGAATCGGCACGCCCAACGCACCAAACGCCACCGGCGCAGTGTTGGCAATCAGACACAACCCCGCCGCATATAACGGTTTGAAGCCCAGCCCCACCAGCAGAGCGCCTGTAATCGCCACCGGCGCGCCAAAGCCAGCCGCTCCTTCCAGCAGTGCGCCAAAGGAGAAACCAATCAGTAACACCTGCAAACGCTGATCGTCGGTGATGGAGATAACCGAACTGCGGATAATATCAAACTGGCCGCTGGCAACGGTTAATTTATACAGGAATACCGCCGCGACAATAATCCACGCAATAGGCCATAATCCATAAATAAAGCCATAGCCCGCAGCAGCAAATGCCATATCAATCGGCATTTTAAAGGCGAATATTGCAATCAGGATAGATAATATAAGAGTTATTGCTCCAGCGACATGTCCTTTCAGACGTAATACCGCGAGTGCAACGAAGAAGAATATTATCGGGATCAGGGCGACCAGAGCGGATAGCCCCAGTCCTCCCATCGGCATATACATTTGGGTCCAGGTAACCATATTGTTCAGTCTCTTATTATCTTTATATACTTGATATATTTAAGGTTTGTAATAAGCAAAAGAGGACTGAACTGTAAAATATAGGCGTTATACTTTACAGCAACAGCACGCCGCTAACGCAATTGCTACCTCTGGCATAACAAGTATATCGGGTAAGGGTTTCTGTTCCGCACACACAGGCGCAGAGTATCGTAAAGATGTCCATAATGTTGTTTTAGTCCCGCTAGTGATGCGCTACGGGTATTTAATATTGTTAAACCCTGATAATCGCTCCGGTTATTTCCGGGATAAATATACTACCGCAGTTACTATCATAGCCCCGACAATAAAACTTGCCGGGGCTTTTTTGATGCTATTAATGACTTTCTTTTTCACGTAAACGCCAGGCGTGTAATAACGGTTCGGTATAACCGTTTGGCTGTTTCACGCCGAGGAAGATCAAATCGCTGGCAGCTTTAAAGGCACACGAGTTAGCGAAATTCCCGACCATCGGACGATATGCCGGATCGCCAGCATTTTGCTGATCCACCACTTTCGCCATGTTCTCCAGCGACGCATGCACCTGATCTTTGGTCAGAATACCGTGACGTAACCAGTTGGCGATATGCTGGCTGGAGATACGCAGCGTTGCGCGGTCTTCCATCAGCGCCACGTTGTGAATATCCGGCACTTTTGAACAACCAATCCCCTGCTCCACCCAACGCACCACGTAGCCCAGAATTCCCTGCACGTTGTTATCCAGCTCTTGTTGGATCTCTTGCGCCGACCAGTTAGCATTTTCAGCAACCGGAATGGTCAGCAGATCGTCCAGCAGCGGTTCAAATTCAGCATTGAACTCGGACTGGGCAATATTGGCTTGCACACTCTGTACGTTGGTTTGATGGTAGTGCAGCGCATGGAGTGTAGCGGCAGTTGGCGACGGAACCCAGGCCGTGTTCGCCCCGGCACGTAACTGATCGCCCTTCTGGCTGTACATGTCTGCCATCAGGTCCGGCATTGCCCACATCCCTTTACCGATTTGCGCTTTACCGCGCAGCCCGCAGAACAGGCCGGAAAGCACGTTGTTGCGCTCGTAGGCTTTGATCCACGGCGTCGATTTCATCTGGTTTTTACGCAACATTGGACCCGCTTCCATCACCGAATGCATCTCATCGCCAGTACGGTCAAGGAAACCGGTATTGATAAACGCCACGCGGTTGCTCGCCTGAGCGATACAACTACGCAAGTTCAGCGAGGTCCGGCGTTCTTCATCCATAATGCCCATTTTCAGGGTATTCGGTTTCATACCAAGCATTGTCTCAATGCGGGTAAACAGTTTGTTGGCAAAAGCCACTTCCTGTGGACCGTGCATTTTCGGTTTCACAATATAAACGCTGCCGGTACGCGAGTTTTTCTGCACTTTTAAGTCGTAGAGGGCAATCGCACCAGTCATGACGCCATCAAGAATACCTTCCGGAATTTCATTACCTTCGCTGTCCCAAATCACAGGAATGGTCATCAAATGACCTACGTTGCGGATAAACAGCAGCGAACGTCCGTGCAGAGAAATTTCAGAGCCATCGGCGGCGGTGTACTGACGATCGTCATTCAGTTTACGCACGATTTGCCGACCGTTTTTCTCCATTTTCTCTTGCAGAGTCCCCTGCATCAGGCCCAGCAGGTTGCGGTACAGTAGGATTTTATCTTCCGCATCAACCGCCGCGACCGAATCTTCACAGTCGAGAATGGTACTGATGGCCGCTTCGACGATAACATCGTTGATGTGCGCCGGATCGTCTTTGCCAATCCGCCCGTTGGCATCGATTTGTAGCTCAATATGCAGGCCGTTATTTTTCAGCAAAATGCAGGTCGGCGCAGCAGTATCGCCACGGTAACCGACAAACTGTGCTGGAGTACGTAACGTGCTTTCTTGACCATTTTTCAACTGGATGCGTAATTGTTTATCGACCACCTTAAACGCCACCACATCCTGATAGCTGCCATTTTCCAGCGGTAGTGATTCATCGAGGAAACGCCGAACCCAGGCGATAACCTGCTCACCACGCTGCGGATCGTAGCCGCTGACCATCGCCCCTTCCTGCGGGATGATGTCGCTGCCGTATAACGCATCGTACAGTGAGCCCCAGCGAGCGTTCGCCGCGTTCAGCGCGTAGCGAGCATTCATTGCCGGAACCACCAGCTGTGGCCCCGCCTGACTGGTGATTTCGCTGTCGATGCCCGTGGTTTCCACCGTAACGTGGTCAGGCTGTGGCACCAGGTAGCCCAGTTCACGCAGGAAAGATTTATAAGCCGCTTTGTCTTTTACCGGCCCCGGATTGCTGCGATGCCACTCATCAAGCGCCGCCTGAATGCGATCGCGGTCTGCCAGCAACTGACGATTTTCTGGTGCCAGATCGTGAACAATCTCATCAACATTGCGCCAGAACGCGGCAGCATCCAGTTCCACGCCAGGCAAAACTTCTTCATCCACAAAACGTTTAAAGTCGGCGTCAATGCGTAAACGGCCCTGGGTTATGGTTTGACTCATTGTTTCTCTCCTCGTTTTCGCTTATTTCGCCAACACCGCTGCTGCCGCTTTCGCGACCTGCGCATCCTGTGCTCCGGTTAAACCAGAAACGCCCACGGCACCAATAATTTGCCCATCCACAACAACCGGTACGCCACCTTCCAGCGACGTCAGTAACGGCGCAGTCACGAACGCGGTACGTCCGTTGTTCACCATCTCTTCATAGCCCTTAGTTTCACGACGCCCCAGCGCGGCGGTACGCGCTTTCTCCTGGGAGATGTAAGCCGCAATCGGCGCGCAATCGTCCATGCGACTTAACGCCAGCAGATGACCGCCGTCATCGGCAACAGCAATGGAAACAGACCAGTTATTTTTCTGCGCCTCTTCCTGACCTGCGGCAATAATTGCACTCGCCATTTGCTGGCTAAGAATGACTTTAGTTTTCATTTTGTTATTCCTTTTCAAGGGCTTGTTCTACAATTTCAATCCAGTGACGCACAGAGGTACGACCGGCACTCGCCAGATGCGTCTGGCAACCAATGTTGGCGGTGACGATCATTTCCGGTTTGCCGCTTTCCAGCGCATTCATTTTGTTATCCCGCAGCTGGCGCGCCAGATCGGGATGCGTTAACGCATACGTTCCCGCCGACCCGCAGCACAGATGGCTGTCGGGAACGTCGGTTAAGGTAAACCCAAGACGAAGTAACACTTTTTCCACTTCGCCGTTCAGCTTTTGCGCATGTTGTAGGGTACACGGGCAGTGGAAGGCCAGTTTTTTATCGCCGCGAATTGCCAGTTTTTCCAGCGGTTCCTTGCGCAGAAGTTCGACTAAATCGACCGCCAGTTCACTGACCCGACGCGCTTTATCGGCGTACAACGCATCACTTTTCAGCATCTGCCCATACTCTTTCACGAACGCGCCGCAACCGCTGGCGGTTTGTAAAATTGCCTCGGCACCTGCTTCAATCGCGGGCCACCAGGCATCAATATTATTGCGCGCCCGCGCCAGCCCTTTCTCTTGCGCATTAAGATGATAGTCCACCGCGCCACAACAGCCTGCTTCATTAGCTGGCGTCACGCTGATCCCCAGACGATCCAGCACTCGCGCAGTTGCCGCGTTGGTATTGGGCGAAAGCGTAGGCTGGGCGCAGCCTTCCAGCATTAAAACCCGACGCTTATGTCGCAGCGGTGGACGCGGTTTAGCTTTCACCGTTTCGGCGGGCAGTTTTGCTTTTATCTGTTCCGGCAGCAGTGGGCGCAGCACCAGCCCTACCTGCGTCAATGCGCGAAAAACCGCCGGACGCGGCACCACCTGACGCAGCCCTTCGCGCAGTATTCGCTCCGGCAGTGGGCGTTTCACTTTCTGCTCGACGATATCACGCCCGATGTCCAGCAAATTGTGATAGCGCACACCAGAAGGACAGGTGGTTTCACAATTGCGACAAGTGAGACAGCGATCGAGATGCTCCTGCGTTTTAAGCGTGACTTCGTTGCCCTCCAGCACCTGTTTAATCAGATAGATGCGCCCGCGCGGCCCGTCCAGTTCATCGCCTAAAAGCTGATAAGTTGGGCAGGTTGCGGTACAAAATCCACAGTGAACACAGGCGCGCAGGATGCTGTCGGCTTCCAGCGCACGCGCGTTCTGAAGCATCTCTTCAGTTAACCGGGTTTGCATAGCCTGCTCCTTAAAGTTCCGCGTACATGCGACCGGGGTTAAACACGCCGCAAGGGTCGAGCTGCTGTTTAAGCTGCTGGTGATAGCGGAATAAAGGAGCCGGTAGCGGGGCAAAGCCACCATCTCCGGCACTAAAGCGGGTCGCATGACCGCCTGCGTTGCGGGCAATGCGATGGATTTGATTGTCATCGGCTGTCGATTTCAGCCAACGTAACGCGCCGCCCCAGTCGATCAGTTGCTCGCCGGGTAAATCCATCATCGGCGCATCGGTGGGTAAGGAAATACGCCATAAAGTGCCCGGTAATGAGAAGAACGGCAGTTGTTGTTCACGCAATTGCTGCCAGAACTGACCCGCAACCTCTTCGCCACCCAGCAGTTCACGTGCTGCTTTTACCGATCCTTCACCGCCTTCAAGGCGGATCCACAACGCATTGTCGAAGTAACATAAGCCACTAATGGGTAATGGCTGGAGTTGCCACTGGGCGATTTCACTCATGGCTTCTTGCAGGCTTATTTCCCGACGCAAGCTCAGTGTGGCGCGCGGTCGCGGCAACACTTTCATCGAGATTTCAGTGAGCACGCCAAGACAGCCGTAGCTTCCGGCCATTAACCGCGAGAGATCGTATCCGGCAACGTTTTTCATCACTTCGCCACCAAAGCGCAGATGTTTTCCAGTGCCGGTAATAATGCGCGTACCGAGGACAAAATCGCGGACCGAACCGCTCCACGGGCGACGCGGCCCCGCCAGCCCGCAGGCGACCATCCCGCCCCAGGTGGCTTCTTCACCATAATGCGGCGGCTCGCAGGGGAGCATTTGCCCCGCGCTCTCCAGCGCCGCTTCAATCGCCACCAGCGGTGTTCCGGCACGCGCGGTAATCACCAGCTCGGTCGGGTCGTAATTAACAATGCCGCGATGGCAACGCACATCCAGCGTTTGCCCGATGACAGGACGACCTAAAAAGGCTTTGCTATTGCTGCCCTGAATCACTAGCGGCGTTTTATCGCTAATCGCCTGATTCACCTGCTCCAGCAGTACCTGGCTGTAATCACACTCGCGTAGCATCAGAAACGCTCCAGTTCAGGGAAAGGTAAATGACCGTGATGCACGTGCATGGCACCAAATTCAGCGCAGCGGTGCAGTGTGGGGATGTTTTTCCCAGGGTTCAGCAAACCATCAGGATCAAACGCCGCCTTGACTGCATGAAAGGTAGTAATTTCATCACTGTTGAACTGGGCGCACATCTGATTGATTTTTTCGCGCCCGATGCCATGTTCCCCACTGATACTGCCGCCTACTTCAACACAGAGTTCAAGGATCTTCCCACCCAATTCTTCCGCACGGGCGAATTCACCGGGTTCGTTGGCATCGAAAAGGATTAACGGGTGCATATTGCCGTCTCCGGCATGAAAGACGTTGGCAACGCGTAAATCATATTGCTGCGATAAACGGGCAATGCCTTCCAGTACGCCAGGCAACGCGCGGCGCGGGATGGTGCCGTCCATGCAGTAGTAATCCGGGGAGATACGTCCTACCGCCGGAAAAGCATTTTTACGACCGGCCCAGAAACGCACGCGCTCCGCTTCATCCTGCGCCAGACGGACGTCAGTCGCGCCCGCTTTCAACAAGATGTCGTTAACCCGCTCGCAGTCTTCCTGTACGTCAGACTCCACGCCGTCCAGCTCGCATAACAAAATCGCTTCGGCGTCGACGGGATAACCGGCATGAATAAAATCTTCCGCCGCGCGGATCGACAGGTTATCCATCATCTCCAGCCCGCCGGGGATAATGCCATTAGCGATGATGTCGCCAACCGCAAGTCCGGCTTTTTCTACCGAGTCAAAGCTGGCTAACAGAACTCGTGCCACAGGGGGCTTCGGCAGCAGTTTTACCGTCACTTCGGTGGTCACGCCGAGCATGCCTTCCGATCCGGTGAACAGCGCCAGCAGGTCAAAACCGGGCGAATCCAGCGCGTCCGATCCCAGCGTTAGTGTCTCGCCATCCAGCGTTTGCACTTCAATTTTCAGCAGGTTATGTACGGTCAGACCATATTTCAGACAGTGGACGCCCCCGGCGTTTTCCGCCACGTTGCCGCCAATGGAACAGGCGATTTGTGAGGAAGGATCCGGCGCGTAATAGAGATTATGCGACGCAACAGCCTGGGAGATCGCCAGGTTACGCACGCCCGGCTGCACACGCGCACGGCGACCAACGGGGTTAATGTCGAGGATTTCTTTAAAGCGCGCCATCACCAACAACACACCTTTTTCCAGCGGCAGCGCACCGCCAGAAAGTCCGGTGCCTGCGCCACGGGTCACTACCGGTACATGCAAACGGTGGCAGACAGCGAGAATCGCCGTCACCTGTTCCATCTGCTTAGGCAGAACAACCAGTAATGGACGCGTACGATACGCGCTCAACCCGTCACACTCGTAAGGAATGATCTCCTCATCGGTATGCAGGATCTCCAGTCCAGGGACATGCTCACGCAGTGCCATCAGTACCGATGTACGGTCGACATCGGGTAAAGCGCCATCAAGACGCTCTTCGTACAAGATGCTCATGAGTAGGGTTCGCTTTGTTGTGTTGTGTGGCAGCTGATTTTTGCGCGCTGCTTCTGTGAACAGTTATTAAGCGGGCTTTTCGTTTTCGTCTATCTCTTTAGCTACCGGTCAGACCATTTTTTTTCCAGCTCTGTGACCTTGCCTTGGTTAACTTAATGTTAAATTGATGTAACATAATCACTTACGTGATGTGCGTGTTTTGCGAATCAAGAACAGAAAAATTGGTCCTACCTGTGCACGAGGTCCGGGAATGAAAGATGAACGTCGCCCTATTTGCGAAGTGGTTGCAGAGAGTATCGAACGGTTAATTATCGACGGCGTGCTGAAGGTCGGTCAGCCGCTTCCCTCGGAACGTCGACTGTGTGAAAAGCTCGGCTTCTCGCGTTCCGCACTGCGTGAAGGGCTGACCGTGCTGCGCGGACGCGGGATTATTGAAACAGCACAGGGGCGCGATTCTCGTGTAGCACGCCTTAATCGCGTGCAGGACACCAGCCCGCTGATCCATCTGTTCAGTACACAGCCGCGAACGCTATACGATCTACTCGACGTTCGCGCATTGCTGGAAGGCGAATCGGCAAGGTTGGCAGCTACGCTGGGAACCCAGGCGGATTTTGTTTTGATAACCCGCTGTTATGAAAAAATGCTCGCCGCCAGTGAAAACAACAAAGAAATTTCGCTGATCGAACACGCGCAGCTGGATCATGCTTTCCATCTTGCCATTTGTCAGGCTTCCCACAATCAGGTGCTAGTTTTTACGCTGCAATCATTGACCGATCTGATGTTTAATTCAGTGTTTGCCAGCGTAAATAATCTCTACCATCGACCACAGCAAAAAAAGCAGATCGATCGCCAACATGCGCGGATCTACAACGCGGTGTTGCAGCGACTGCCGCACGTCGCCCAGCGCGCCGCACGTGATCATGTGCGGACCGTGAAAAAGAATCTCCACGATATCGAACTGGAAGGCCACCATTTGATTCGCTCGGCGGTGCCGCTGGAGATGAAGCAGGGGTGACTGCCATCAAATCTGCTTTTCATACAATCGGTAACGCTTGTACGGCTCCGCTCCAATGCGTTCCAGCATGTTATTCATGCCTGTATTGGTTTCGAGGATCCATGACATCTCCAGCGCATCGATCTTCCGGCGAGCAAACGGATCGCGTAAGGCTTCAATCAATAACAGCGCAATCACCGGGCCGATGCGGCTGAACTGATACTCGTCACGCACGCCCATCAGCGGCACTCGCGCAGTTCGCACACCGCTGACTTTTAAGCGCCACAGCAATTTTGCCCAGCCGAAGGGAAAGAGCGATCCGTTCAGATCGGCAATCGCCTCGTTGATGTTCGGCAAGCCGACTATAAACGCGCAGGGTGCAGAACCAATCTCAGCGATGTAGATCATATCGTCCGGCACCAGATATTTAAGTTGATCGCCCATGGTCGCAAATTCATGTTCGGTAAACGGCACAAATCCCCAGTTGTGCTGCCAGCCAGAGTTGAAAATCTCACGCAGGATCAGCATCTCTTCGGCAAACCGCTGGCGCTTGATGCAGCGAATGGTCACCTTTTTGCGCACCTGATCCATCAGTTTTTTTAGCGCCGGAGAGAACGTGAGATCGGTTCGTTGCATCCACCACGCCAGTAAATCAATACCTTTGTGATAACCCAATTGTTCAATATGCGCGGCATACCACGGTTTACCGTGCGGCATCATCGCACAGGGCGGAGTGTCGAAACCTTCAATCAGTAATCCGCTTTCCTGATTGATATTCAGGCTGAAAGGCCCGCTGATCTTACTTGCGCCTTGTAACTTCAACCATGCTTCCGCTGCGCCAAACAACGCGGCAAAAACCTGCGGATCATCAATGGCGTCAATCATGCCAAAATGACCGGTATCGTCACCGTAACGCTCGCGGTGCAAGGTATCGATTTGCGCGGTAATCCGCCCGACTATCTGCCCCGCTTTTTTTGCTACCCACGCCTGCCAGATAATATGGTCCGTCCCCGGATTCTTCGCCGACAAATGCTCGCTGCGTTCAATGAACAAAGGGGGTATCCAGTTTGGATCATCGGGATAAAGTGATGACGGAAAAGCGATAAATGCCTTAAGGTCATTTTTATTAATTACTTTTTCAATTTTAATCATCAGCAGATCGCATTCCATATCTCTGTGGATAACAAATAATTAACGGTGACAAACAGATTGCAACAGCAACGAACGGCATCTTAATAATCAACCCAATGAATACAAACAAAGAATAAATAGTATTTATTAATAATTAAGATAAGGTCAGAGACTACACAGAAGCGCCTCAATGCCTTTTGTCGATTTAAGGCAACCAAACAAGGCTTCTTCTTAATATATTCATAAATTAAATATCATTCACAATAAAAACAACAAAGCCAAACCTATTATTTAAATCAATGTTCAATATCGCACCGATGAAAATACTATCTCATTTATCTTTTATGCCTATATAATCCACCGCATTATTGTCATTTTATTTCTGATATCCAATTTTTTTCGTGGTGTATATGTCTAATAACATCTTTACGCATTCCCTACCTATGCGCTATGCCGATTTTCCAACGCTGGTTGATGCTTTGGACTACGCCGCTCTGAGTAGCGCCGGAATGAATTTTTATGACAGACGTTGCCAACTTGAAGATCAACTGGAATATCAGACGTTAAAAGCGCGTGCCGAAGCTGGTGCGAAGCGGTTGTTATCACTGAATCTGAAAAAAGGCGATCGCGTGGCGCTGATTGCCGAAACGAGTAGCGGGTTTGTAGAGGCTTTTTTTGCCTGCCAGTATGCCGGCTTAGTCGCCGTCCCGTTGGCAATTCCAATGGGCGTCGGTCAGCGGGATTCCTGGAGCGCCAAACTGCAGGGTTTACTGGCAAGTTGCCAGCCCGCAGCCATTATCACTGGTGATGAGTGGTTGCCACTGGTCAATGCTGCTACGCATAACAACCCCGAATTACATGTTTTAAGCCACGCCTGGTTTAAGGCATTACCGGAAGCCGATGTTGTACTCCAGCGTCCAGTTCCGAACGATATCGCCTACCTCCAGTACACCTCCGGCAGCACCCGTTTTCCCCGTGGCGTCATTATCACCCATCGCGAAGTGATGGCTAATCTACGTGCTATAAGCCACGATGGCATTAAATTACGCCCTGGCGACCGCTGCGTCTCCTGGCTGCCTTTCTACCATGATATGGGACTGGTCGGCTTTCTCCTGACCCCCGTCGCCACGCAGCTCTCAGTAGATTATTTGCGCACTCAGGATTTTGCCATGCGTCCTCTGCAATGGCTTAAATTGATCAGTAAAAATCGCGGCACCGTTTCTGTTGCGCCGCCGTTTGGCTATGAATTGTGCCAGCGCCGCGTGAATGAAAAAGATCTCGCTGAACTGGATCTTTCCTGCTGGCGCGTTGCTGGTATTGGTGCTGAGCCGATCTCCGCAGAACAACTCCATCAATTCGCTGAATGTTTCCGTCAGGTTAACTTTGACGATAAAACTTTCATGCCGTGCTACGGACTGGCAGAAAATGCGCTGGCTGTCAGCTTCTCTGATGAAGCCTCCGGGGTTGTGGTTAACGAAGTGGATCGCGACATCCTTGAATATCAGGGCAAAGCCGTCGCGCCGGGTGCTGAAACACGCGCCGTATCGACTTTCGTCAACTGCGGTAAAGCGTTGCCGGAACATGGCATTGAAATCCGCAATGAAGCAGGTATGCCGGTCGCGGAACGTGTGGTAGGCCATATTTGCATCTCCGGCCCCAGCCTGATGAGCGGTTACTTTGGCGACCAGGTTTCGCAAGACGAGATTGCCGCGACGGGCTGGTTAGATACCGGCGACCTCGGTTATCTGCTGGACGGTTATCTGTATGTCACCGGGCGCATTAAAGATCTGATTATTATTCGTGGCCGTAATATCTGGCCGCAGGATATTGAATATATTGCGGAACAGGAACCGGAAATTCATTCTGGCGATGCGATTGCTTTTGTTACCGCCCAGGAAAAAATCATTTTGCAGATCCAGTGTAGGATCAGCGACGAAGAACGTCGTGGGCAGCTTATCCACGCACTGGCAGCACGGATCCAAAGCGAATTTGGCGTAACAGCGGCTATCGATCTGTTGCCGCCCCACAGTATTCCCCGAACGTCCTCCGGCAAGCCTGCCCGTGCGGAAGCGAAAAAACGTTATGCTGCAAGCCTTCATGTGCAGGAATCCATGGCATGAATCAAACTGTCGCGGTGACGGGCGCTACCGGGTTTATCGGTAAATATATTATCGATAACCTGCTCGCCCGCGGCTTTCACGTTCGCGCATTGACGCGTACTGCCCGCGCTCACGTCAATGATAATCTCATCTGGGTGCGCGGTTCGCTGGAAGATACACATTCACTTAGGGAACTGGTTGCCGGAGCCAGCGCGGTGGTCCATTGCGCCGGGCAAGTGCGCGGACACAAAGAAGAGATTTTTACCCGATGTAACGTTGACGGCAGCCTGCGCCTGATGCAAGCGGCAAAAGAGAGCGGCTTTTGCCAACGTTTTCTGTTTATCTCTTCGCTGGCGGCGCGCCATCCCGAACTCTCCTGGTACGCAAATTCCAAACACGTCGCCGAACAACGACTGACCGCAATGGCTGACGAAATTACGCTGGGCATTTTTCGCCCGACAGCCGTGTATGGTCCCGGCGATAAAGAGTTAAAACCGCTGTTTGACTGGATGCTGCGCGGCCTGCTGCCACGACTTGGTGCGCCAGATACACAGCTCTCTTTCCTGCACGTCACCGATTTCGCGCAAGCCGTGGGGCAGTGGTTAAGCGCCGAAACTGTACAGACGCAAACCTATGAATTATGCGATGGCGTCGCCGGCGGCTATGACTGGCAACGCGTACAGCAACTTGCCGCCGACGCCCGTTGCGGTTCCGTTCGAATGGTTGGTATTCCTCTGTCGGTACTCACCTGCCTTGCGGATATCAGTACCGCGTTGAGTCGCCTGGCAGGTAAAGAACCTATGCTGACCCGCTCGAAAATCCGTGAATTAACCCACGCCGACTGGTCGGCAAGTAATAACCGTATTTCTGAAGATATTAATTGGTTTCCCGGGATTAGCCTGGAACACGCATTACGCAACGGGCTATTTTGATTGTCTTGTTTAAAGGTGTGTTAACGTTTCTATGGTAAATCGTGAAATAGTAATGGATTACATCCTTTCCTGTTTACAGGATTTGGTCGAAAACGGTGTGGAAATTAAGCCCGACAGCGATCTCGTCAACGATCTTGGCCTGGAGTCGATCAAAGTGATGGATCTCTTAATGATGCTGGAAGACAGATTCGATATTTCCATTCCTATTAATATTCTGCTGGATGTCAAAACCCCTGCGCAATTAATGGAAACTCTACTTCCATGGCTGGAGAATAAATAATGGGGCTATACGATAAATATGCTCGCCTTGCTGGCGAGCGACTGCAATTTAGTGACAACGGGTTAACGCCGTTTGGTACCTGTATTGATGAAGTGTATTCCGCCACCGAAGGCCGGCTCGGCGATAAAAACGTGATCCTGGCCGGGACCAATAATTATCTCGGTTTAACCTTCAATCATGATGCCATCGCCGAAGGTCAGGCAGCGTTAGCGGCCCAAGGCACCGGCACCACCGGTTCTCGTATGGCAAACGGCAGTTATGCGCCGCATCTGGCGTTAGAGAAAGAGATTGCCGAGTTTTTCAAGCGCCCTTCCGCTATCGTTTTTTCAACCGGTTATACCGCGAATTTAGGCGTCATCAGCGCGCTTGCCGACCATAACGCCGTAGTGTTACTGGATGCCGACAGCCACGCCAGTATTTATGACGCCTGTTCTCTCGGTGGAGCGGAAATTATTCGTTTCCGCCATAACGATGCTAAAGATCTGGAACGGCGCATGGTTCGCCTCGGTGAACGGGCAAAAGAGGCGATTATCATCGTTGAAGGCATCTACAGTATGCTCGGTGACGTTGCGCCGCTGGCAGAAATTGTTGATATCAAACGTCGTCTTGGTGGTTATTTGATTGTCGATGAAGCACATTCGTTTGGCGTGTTAGGCGCAACGGGGCGCGGACTGGTTGAAGCCGTTGGCGTTGAAGATGATGTGGATATTATCGTTGGTACTTTCAGTAAAAGTCTGGCCTCGATTGGCGGTTTTGCTGTCGGTTCGGAAGCGATGGAAGTGCTGCGCTACGGCAGCCGCCCGTATATTTTTACCGCCTCTCCTTCTCCGTCCTGCATTGCGACCGTGCGCTCGTCGTTAAGAACCATTGCCTCACAACCAGAGTTGCGGCAAAAGCTGATGGATAACGCCAACCATCTGTATGACGGTCTGCAAAAACTGGGTTACGAGTTAAGTTCACATATTAGCCCGGTAGTGCCAGTAATAATCGGTTCGAAAGAGGAAGGTTTACGCATCTGGCGCGAGCTTATTTCGCTGGGCGTTTATGTGAATCTTATCCTGCCACCTGCCGCGCCTGCAGGCATCACGCTGCTGCGCTGTAGCGTAAACGCTGCCCACACTCGTGAGCAAATCGATGCCATCATTCAGGCATTTGCTACTCTGAAGCAGTAATGTGAGCCCGCTGTGGTGCTGCGCCACGGCGGGTTTAATGTTGACTGTCATACCAATACACCAGGCTCAACGCCACCAGCATAAACGCTATCGGTAAACCGAGCGCGGTAACAGGTGCGCTCAACGCAAATAGCAATCCCAGATTGACCATGATTTGATAGCTGATCCAGGTGAGTAAGCCCACGATGACGCCTACAGCGAGACGGCTACCCATCCCAGGCGAACGCGGGGCACTAAAGGTAAACGGCACAGCCAGCAAAATCATCGCCAGGGTCAAGATGGGTTGTCCCAGTTTTTCCCACAGTGCAAGGCGGTATTCGCTGCTGGGTTGCCCGGTTTCCTGCAAATAATGGATGTAATGATTAAGTTGACGGACAGAAAAAGTATTTCCCGGCATCGATAACTCTTCAAGATTCATACTGGTGAAGGCCGATTGCCAGGCAAGATTATCAGATGTTTCCAGCGTTTCTTTGCCATTCAGCCATTTTTTATGATTCACACCATGCAGGATCCACGTTTTGTCGTCTTCAATGGTGGCACTGCGTGCATAAATGTAGGATTCGAGCGAGAGATCGTCGCGGTAATGAAATATCTCCACGCCCACCGGCTGGCCCTGCTCGTTCAGCGATTTCACCGTCACAAATTCATTACCACGCCTGGCCCACAGCATATTGCCGGTAATGTCATCGTCCTCCCCCAACGCAGTGGCAGTCGATTTGATTTGCAGCGCCTGTTGCTGCAATGGCGACGCCACCCACTCATCTATCGTGCCTAATGAAACAGTCCACAATATCCCGGCAACCAGCGCCACCAGTGCAATACGGAAGATAGAAAACCCCGTGCTGCGAATGGCGGTAAGCTCACTGTTTTTCGATAACTGCCCCAGGCCGACAATCCCTCCCAATAAGGCGATAAACGGCGAAAGTTCGACCAGTGTGCGCGGTAAGGTCATCAGCACCACCAGCACCGCCTGAGTCCAGCGATAACCACCCGGGCTGACATCATCCAGTTCGTTAATCAGGTTGAAGGTGGTAAAGAGCGGCAGCAATAGCCCTGCGGCGGCGGCAAAACCGAGAAAGAGATGACGGATTAAATAGCGACTGAAAACATTCATCGGGAAAATTTCTGCAGCAAAGAGAAGTCGCGTGCTACCAGCATCAGCAGGCCCATTAGCATGAGTCCGGGTACTAACCACAAACCAGGAATGAGGGGAATCGCGCCGTTAGCCACCAGCGTACGGCAGACGTCGCCGCCATAAAAAATGGCAACAAACAGCAACGTCAGTGGCAATAACGTTGAAAATCGCCCTTGCCGCGGTTTTACCCGACTTAATGAAATGGCCAGCAGCGCCATCAACAATGCTGTCAGGCCACGGCTTTGTCGCCATTGCAGTTCGGCATGATCGGCAGGAAAGGCGGAGCGCGCCAGCTCCGTGACCGATTTTGCTTTGCGTTTGACGTTAGGGCTTTGATCCAGCGGATTCAGATGCAATTGCAGATTACGGTAGATCTGTTCGTTGTCGTCACGCCCCTGATGATCGAGAAGATAGGCGGTCCCGTTATGCAACATAACGGTCGGTTTCTCGGGTGATGGGTCAACTACATCAACCGAACGGGCGCGGAAAATACGGGTTCGATTGGCAGTAGAAGTATAAATCAGCACGTCAGTCAGGCGATTATTATCCTGATCAACCGTCTGCGAAAGGATCATTCGTCCGTTATCGTTAGTGTTAAATTTCTTTGCCCGCAACTGGCGAACATCCAGCTCCGACTGCGACTGTTGCTCCAGTTGATAAATCTGCGCATAAGCCCACGGACGACCATACATCGACAGAAGGGTGACAAAAATACTTAGCGGTATCGCCAGATAAAGAACGGCTTTGTACAAGCGTCCCGGACTCCCCCCCGCCGCAGAAATAGCGGTAATTTCCGAGTCGGTATACATCTGCCCTAGCGTCACGCCAACTGACACATACAGTCCAACAGGTAACAACATCTCCAGTGCAATCAGCACCTTGTAGAAAACAATATCCAGCACAACATCAAGAGCTAATGTCCCATTTGCCGCTTCGGTCAGATAACGCTGTGCGGAGTAGCTGGCGAAAATAAAGATCAGAAAACCGACGATAATCAGCACCAGACGGCGCGTACCACGCATGATGTAGTGTTCAACCAGCTTCATCTCACTAACGCCCTCAATCCTTTGAATTTTTATTCATTGATCAGCTTCTGCGCCAGCGCAATGACATGATCTACCTCTTCCGGCGTCAGGCTGCCGTCCTTTGCCCACTGAATTTGCCCGGCTTTATTCAGCACCAGAATGGTTGAACTCTGCTCCGGCAACCGCCAGACAACGCGTCCCTGTCCATTGCCGTCAATAACGAATTGCGCCCACGGATAGCGGCGTTTATTTTTTTCGATTTTGCCAACGACAAAATAGCCAGTACCAAAGATGGCATCATCGGTGTTCACAATGGTGGTGGGCTGAAAACGATCCTGCGGAAAGTTTGCCGCTTCAACCGCTTTAATTAACAGTGAGTTCTTTTTCTTCGCCGACTTACGCCCGGCGATATACTGAATAATGCGGACTTTTCCCGCCAGCTGTGTGCTGTTCCACTTTTGGTAGTGAATTTCGTCGTCGCTATTCAGAAGCAGCTCGCCGCCTTCCTGGATATAAACAGGGGTAACCGTTTTACCAGTGACGAAATTGTGCGCCTGCACACCCGGGGCTAAGAGCATGATAATCAGCGCAATAATCAAACGAGATGACATCATTGCTCCGGTTATAGCGGAAAACGCGAAATCAGCAGTTCTAAGCGCTGACGAATATCGCTATCCAGCGCCATCGGTGCATCATACGACTGGCGGTTTTCCATATCATCCGCCACCATGTCGTCGTGTTTATCCCCCATCAGGCCATTAATGGCGGCGAGGAAGCGGGAAATCTGTAACGCTTCTTTATTTTCAGGATCAAGCGATCTTAGGGTGTCGTAATAAGAAACCTGCTGGCTGATTATTTTTCGTACATCATGAAATTCCCTGCCAGTTAGCCGTGGTTTGGCAATAATCTCTTTCAGGAGGTGCATTTGCTTTTGCCGATAGGCAATAAAACCGCTTACGCTTTCTAACTGGCTATGGCGTAATGAATAGTTCACCAACAACCAGACCGGAGAGCTTAAATAAATCCGTAAAAGGTTGCCGTAAAACGACACAATATTTTTCTTACCGTTACGAAAGCCGTCCTGAAAACGTCCAAGAAAAACGGTCGTTTTGCCAAATAAAAATCCGGCCTGATGCTTTTTTAAATACAACCGTTGGGCAAAACGTAGATGCTTATAACGCGCCCGCATATATTTAAACTGTTTACGCTCGTCAGCCGTAAGCCCCTCGCCTTTGGCTTGTTTGTGGATTAAACGCAGTAATTCCTGACGATCAACGCCATTCAGCCAGAATTGCAGGCATAACGCGTAATTATCATGAATGATTTCGGTGGTACAACCTGTTGCGATAGTCGGCGGTAAACTGACCTGCGCATCAACGACATCATCTTCTTCAACTGCAATAAATAGACGCTCGCTCGCCTCAAGCGGGAAATATTTTCTCATCATCAGGATTTCTCTCCGGCTGCGTTATAAAGCAAGGAATGGCGCTGAAAAAATGCCTTTAAGGTTGGAATTAACGAGAGCACCACATCCAGACATTGCCCACCGAAGTAAGCAAATGCAGCCCCCAGCACGCCAAACAGATGACAGAACATGAACAGCAATACGATGTAGCCGATTGAGGCGATGGTTTGCGCCACGAGAAAAGCGCGCTGTTTTCCCGCCATCAATAGCAATGACTCCTGTGGGAAGCCCAGCATCGAAATCACAATTGCGCCAAGCATCACCTGAATCAGGTCATACGCTTCGAGATACTTAACGCCAAACACCAGCGAAATGAGCGGCTTGCCGACGATCAACACCGCGAGCGCCACCAGAATACCGATTCCGCCCGCCAGTAAACCGGACTTCACGCCTAACAACCACGGTCTGGTGGTGCGCGGATCTAAACGCATCACCTCTGGGTAAAAACTTTTGCCCAGTAAACCCGCTGGCGTTCCGGCGGCATCGAAGAATGTCATGGCGATTTTAAATAACCCGGCGGCAGCGGGTCCTAACACGATCCCCACCAACACTGTGCTGCACGAGTTACGTGCCGACCAGATGGAGTGGGCAATGTTGGTTGACCAGACAAAACTCCACGCGCCTTTAATGTGTCGGGCAGACTCAAACAAATTCAATTTGAAGGCGTTATGGATATTTCTGCGGCGTAATTCGCGCGCGGCAAACCACCAGTACATGGTGCCGCCAACCAGATTCGATGCGTACCAGGCAATAACAAAACCCGCAAAACCAAAATCAAAATCAAAATCAAAATACCAGGCTACGACGCTCCCCGCTGCGCGCAGAAAAGGTTTCGTCGCCTGCTGTACAGCAATCAAATCGAAGCGATCTACCGCACGCAGAATGCCGGTCGGTGTGGAGGAAGCCATTGAAGGAATGAGCGTGCAATACAGCGCTGCCAGCCAAAAGCTTTGGTCATCCAGACCTAATGAATGGGAAAGAAAAGGGAGTAAGGCAATGCCGCCGACAATCGCCACCGCGCCGCTGACGATATCCAACGAGAAGGAAAATGAGACGACATTGCGAAATTGCTGCGGATTATTATTGGTCAAGGCTGGCGTTCCGTACTGAACCACCAGCTGCCATGTCTGAAACTTAATAAAATCGCTGATCGACTTGGCGTACGATTGCACAATCACCAGTACGCCAAACATGGCGGGCGTCATCCCTTTACCGGCACACGAGAGCGCCAACAGACCCAGCAAAGCGCTCACGACATTACTGGAGCCTAACCAGGCGCTATTGCGAATAATGGTGCGAAACGCGCCATCTGCAAACCAATGTTTGATGTTAAACCCCGCCAATTCAGCCTGACCTTATCGTTGATAGTAAAAAGTATCCCGCCAACCTTAAGTTAAACTTCGGCGGTCAGAAACGATTGCAACCAGAGAAACCGCCTTCTGTGCCTGTTCCAGCACTTCGCTGTAGGGCGCTCTGGAATCAATCTCAAGAATTTTTGTGCCGTTATAGCCAATCGTCGACATGACACCGATTTTGTCCTGCAGCTCGGCATAGTCATGGTCAGGCTTGCGGGAGATGGCAGTATCAATATCAATCCCCAAACGAATAATTAATTCAGGACGGTATTGCGCCATTTTTTGGTATAAACGCCGTTCGCGCTGTGCCAGAAACATGCTGATTTTCCCGGTCGCACGCTCGACGCCAATCCCCGGTCCGTCATAATAAAAGCCCGAAATTTCAGCCTGCGGGAAGCGATCGCTGACCACCAGAACGCCACTTTGCGCCAGTCGCTGAACCTTGCGTAGATTCGCCATTCTTCGCAGCGAGAAGCAGTACATAATCACCGCCGCCCATAGCGCCGGAGATTTGGTTTTCATGCTTTGGGTTTTCGAGGATTTGGCCGCCAGTCGCCGTTCCAGCCAGACGCCAACGAGCGGCAACCGTTTGATTTTGTCGCCGTCTTCGCCGGAGAGCAGCCCCAGATAGCGGCGCTCGGTTTGCCAGTGTTGTTGCAGCGATTTCACCAGGTCAGTGGTCAGTGTGGATTTACCGGTGCCATCACACCCGACCACCGCAATCAGCCCCGGAATGTAGTTGGGCTGCGGCGCGGTTGTACTATTAACAGTTTGTGTTTGTAGTGCATCCATTCGTTAAATCATCCCCTATCCATTTGGTGATCAGGAAAGCGCGGCGTGAATTGCGCGTAGTGACGCTTGCAGAATTTCATCGGCTGGTTGCCGACCATCCAGTTCAAGGATCTTTGCGCCATTGAATGTCAGTTGCGGCGTAACAGCGATTTTTTCCTGTAACGCCGCCAGTTGGTGGTCAGGTTTACGCGCAAACGCGGTTTGTTCATCAATGCCAAGACGAATCAACAATACGGGCAAATAAGACGCCATCCATTGGTAAAGTTTGAGCTCGCGCTGTCTTAACATTTTTATCCAGCCGTTACCGCCCGTGTTTTTTGCCAGTTGCGGGCCATCAAAGCGAAAACCCGGCACTTCAACCTGCGGGTAGCGGTCGGTGATGAGCAGATAGCCTTGCTGGCTTTTACACAACATTTTGCGAAACTTATACGCCCGCCAGCAGGAAAGCAGATAAATAACCAGCGCAGTAATATTGCCAGGCGGTGTGGAGGGCTTTTCGTGCACATGTGCCGCTTTACTTCGCAGATAACGCCCAAAAGGTGCGCCAATAACAGGGAGCTGTGAAATCCATTCGCCAATTCGCCCGGACGATTGCCCGAGATAAATGTGTTCTGTTGGCATTGTTGCTGCCAGTTCATTTACCAGGCTTGCCGTGAGGGTCGATTTACCTGAACCATCACATCCTACAATGGCAATAACACGCACTGGCGTGGAATTAATTATTGACATATTACGTTGATTCACGAAAAACCCGGCAGCAAATAATGTATTGAATATTACGTGGTCCGTGCTCAGAATATCCGTTCAACCTTATTGTGACAATGGTTAATTGTGACATTGACCTGAATTACGCTTTCATAAAAACATATTAACCAAATAAATATTTTGGATGGATATTTAAATTTAAGGATATATTCATGCAGTCAATAACACCTCCATTAATTGCCGTTATTGGTAGCGATGGTTCAGGCAAGTCAACGGTGTGTGAACATCTTATTACCGTTGTCGAAAAATATGGTGCTGCCGAAAGAGTTCATTTAGGAAAACAGGCCGGAAATGTCGGTCGTGCAGTGACAAAATTACCGTTGATGGGAAAGTCTCTGCACAAGACTATTGAAAAAAATGAAGTGAAAACGGCAAAAAAATTGCCGGGTCCGGTTCCGGCCCTGGTGATCACCGCTTTCGTCGCCCGCCGACTGTTACGCTTTCGTCATATGCTCGCCTGCCGTCGTCGCGGGCTGATTGTCTTAACCGATCGTTATCCTCAGGACCAAATTCCTGGCGCTTACGATGGTACGGTGTTCCCACCTAACGTTGAAGGCGGCCGGTTTGTCTCATGGCTGGCAAGCCAGGAACGTAAAGCATTTCACTGGATGGCGAGCCATAAGCCTGATCTGGTTATCAAACTCAATGTTGACCTTGAAGTTGCCTGCGCGCGTAAACCCGACCATAAACGGGAATCGCTGGCGAGAAAGATTGCCATAACGCCACAGTTAACCTTTGGTGGTGCACAACTGGTTGATATCGACGCCAATCAGCCACTGGAAAAGGTGCTGGTTGATGCAGAAAAAGCGATTACGGATTTTATGACCGCGTGTGGTTATCACTAGTCAAAAATGGAAATGCCCGATCGTCAGGACCGGGCATTTTCAGGAAGGTTAAATCAACTGCAATGCTATCCAGTACAACCCACCGGACAGAAAAATCGCCGCCGGTAAAGTAAACACCCACGCCATCAGGATGCTGGTTACCGTTTTACGCTGTAACCCACCGCCGTCCACCACCATCGTCCCTGCTACCGCAGATGAGAGTACGTGCGTTGTGGAGACGGGCATCCCAATATAACTGGCAAGGCCGATAGACACTGCCGCCGTCATTTGTGCCGCCATGCCTTGCGCATACGTCATGCCGCGCTTACCAATCTTCTCACCGATGGTCATCGCTACACGACGCCAGCCAATCATGGTGCCAATGCCGAGCGCCAGTGCTACCGCCATGATGATCCACACCGGAGCGTACTCAATGGTGCTTAACATATCACTGCGCAGTTTTTTCAACAGGTTCTGATCTTCTTTACTGACGCCTGGCAGTTTCGCCAGCTTCGCAGAGGTATCAGAGATGCACAGCATAATGCGGCGCAGCTGGCTGCGCTGACTCACGCTTAACGGTTCGTAGCTTTCCATATTACCTGGCAACATCGTTTTAACGCGCGCAATCGCATCAAAGGTATTTGCCGGATGACAATGAAACTCCGTTACTTGCGTGCCATCAGTCGATGCCGCAGGCAATGGAGGTTCCATCGCAATCAACTTCTGCGGCAGTTCAGGATGCTGTTGCAGATAGTGTTCAAAGTTGGTGACGGCATCGCGGGTACGGGTAATTTCATAGCCGGACGCATTCATATTGACGACGAAACCAGCAGGAGCAATCCCCACCAGTACCAGCATCACCAAGCCGATCCCTTTCTGTCCGTCGTTCGCGCCGTGCGAAAACGCCACGCCCGCAGCGGAAACAATCAGCGCAATACGCGTCCAGAATGGTGGCTTACGTTTGCCTTTTTTCTTTTTGCGATCTTCCGGAATGCGGTGAATACGGTCACGCTTTTTCGTCCCGCTCCAGTAGCGGCGCAGCAGGAATATCAGGCCTCCCGCAATGACCAGGCCGACGATAGGGGAAACAATCAGCGAGGAGAAAATTTTGGTCACTTCACGCAGGTTTAACGCATCCATCACCGATGAGCCGGTTAAAAGCGCGTTGGTTAAACCGATGCCGATAATCGCACCAATCAAGGTATGCGAACTGGAGGCCGGTAAACCAAAGAACCACGTTCCCAGGTTCCAGATAATCGCCGCCAGCAGCATGGAAAAGACCATCGCCAGGCCGTGAGTTGACCCCATATTCAGCAACAAATCGGTTGGCAACATATGGACAATGGCATAGGCAACGCTAAGTCCGCCTAGCAATACGCCAAAAAAGTTAAAAAATGCCGCCATCACCACGGCAAGCTGTGGCTGCATGGCACGAGTATAAATAACGGTTGCCACCGCATTCGCCGTGTCATGAAAACCATTGATTGCTTCGTAGAACAACACAAATGCCAGAGCAAGTAATAACAAAAGCCCTGTGTATATATCAAGGCCAACAAATAAATTTAGCATATATTAGATTACGCCATTTTGAATTTACGAACGAACGCATTATCAGTGACTTTCACGGCGCGGGCAAAGTGAAATATCATCTTTTAACGATAAAAAGAGAGTTATTTCTTGGGTATCAAACAATAAGCATTCATTCAAAATATTTAAAAATAATTAGAACACAGGTATTCTGCTGGTTAATATATTCACATATAAAATGAATAGACATTGAAATATATAAATATTGAATATTTTGATTAATCCCCGCACTGATTATTCTTCATAATCAGTACGGGGTTGCTACAACATCTATTACTCTTTCACGACAATTAACGGTTCAATATCACTCTCTTTTTTGATGACCAGTGATTCATCACCGCGCAAACACGTCCCACCGTAGTTGCCGCCAACGGTGAAAGTACATACCTGGATGTATTTACCGTCCACTTTCGGCAAGCACCACAGTTGCTGGTAAATGTTTTTCTGCTCGGCAAATTTACCGCTGGTTTTGTCCAGCACCTCTTCATGATGGCTGACGAGGTCGATGTTACTGCCACAGCGACCGGCGATCGGTTTCACTGCGTAACCTGTTTTTACCAGTTCATCATTAACAGTGAAATCGGTATCCAGTAGGTAACGATGGTGCGGGAACAGCGACCAGAGGATCGGCAGAATCGCTTTGTTGCCGGGGATCACCGTCCACAGCGGCTCAAAGACCAGCACTTCCGGGCGCAGCAATACGTCAATTAAACGCACTTCATTTTGCGGATGACCGGTACGGATCGGCACCGCAGCAAACTCACGGTCGCTAACTTCACGAATCTGATCAAACGCGGTTTCCCACGCCCAGGTTTTCCACACGCAGTTAACCAGTCGCCCTTCCCCATCAATCAGTTGCCCGGCAGCATCCCAGCCCAGTTCATCCAACCCACGCAAGATACGCGTTTCAAAGCCCGCCTGGTGCAGCGCCTGCTCCATAAACTGCGCGTGATAGTTTTCCTCGATATCTTTGTCCTGCATGATATGGACAAACGGACGTGCACGACTGTGTTTCCAGGCACCAGCCAGTTCGTTAATCAGCCCTTCCGCAGGATTGAAGCCGTTGCCTTTATAGCCCTGCTCCGCCCAACGTTCGAGGATCAAGCCCGCTTCGGTATGACAGGAGGCGGAATCGGCGTTGTATTCGTAGACCTTCAGGCCACGTTCGTCCATGCAGAAATCCATACGACCGGTGATCATATGGTGACGGCGACGCTGCCAGGAGAGGCGCAAACGCGGCCAGAGGATTTTCGGAATGTCGAACAGCGCCAGCAGATTGTCATCTTTTAGCACCTTGTCGGTAGCGTGAAGATACATCAAGTGCAGCTCGTTGGTGGCTTTAATCAGCTCCTGTTCGGCACTCTCGGTAATGGTGTAAAAATGATACGGATCCTGATTGATCACTTGACCGTTCGCCTGCACGTAGGCGTTTTGCAGCGGATCTTTTTCATCCAGCCATTTACCATCAAATTGGCCTTTGTTTTCCAGACGCGCTCCGCTGATTTTCAGCAGCTCGCCTGCAATTTCCGGCTGCGGTAAGCTGTAGTCGGTATCTTCCGTCTGGATCATCCAGCCCAGAATGGTGGTGTCATCAAACGTGTCTTTAAGGGTATAGCAGCCGTTTTCGACCACCATCTCCAGCTCGCGTGTCCACTGTTGCCCTTGCGGTAACGGGGAATGAATCACGTTCTGTTCCGCAATACGGACTTTGTTGCCATGCAATTGGGTAATGATGGCGACATGGCCAGTGTCTTTAAATTCACCGCCTTTATCCCAGATAAGAAGCGCACCCGCGACCGGCGCACGCGGCGAGCCGTTAGGAAATGCCTGCAATGGCAGGATGTTGTCATTAACCACTTCACGCAGGAAGCGCAGCGAGAAAATCTCCCACGCCATACCCACGTCAGTGAAGACCACACCGTAATTCAGAAAGAGAAAACGGCGAGCAAATTCAACGCATTGCCATTTGTGGCCCATATATTCGTCGTCGATATAGCTACGGAATACGGCGTCATCTTCGTATTCCTGCGGATCGAGAGAACTGTAATCTGAAGAGTAGATTGCTACCCCACCTGGGGCGTAGCCCAATAATGTCCCGAACGGGGCATCCTGGCTGGTCGTTCCTTTGCTCATCACTTTACCTTTAACAATACAACCTAAGCAGTTGGCGTAATTGTTGTGCTCTGATTACCTGCTCAGCGACATTAACCGGACAGAGGTCAGACTAATCATACACCTCATCGCAGCGGCTGGCGCAAAGGGTTAAAAAATTCACATTCTGTACAGCAAGTGACCTGCTACACTGCTTCAACACTACCACTCAGAAGGCAACTCACTATGACAGACAATACTTATCAGCCCGCGAAAGTCTGGACGTGGGATAAATCCGCTGGCGGCGCGTTCGCCAATATCAATCGCCCGGTTTCTGGTCCGACGCATGAAAAAACGCTGCCGGTGGGCAAACATCCGCTGCAACTCTATTCGCTGGGAACGCCAAACGGACAGAAAGTAACGATTATGCTTGAGGAGCTGCTGGCGCTGGGCGTTACTGGTGCAGAGTACGACGCCTGGCTGATTCGTATTGGCGATGGCGATCAATTCTCCAGCGGCTTTGTCGAAGTGAACCCAAACTCGAAGATCCCGGCGCTGCGCGATCATACCCATACTCCGCCGATCCGCGTGTTTGAGTCTGGATCGATTCTGCTTTATCTGGCGGAGAAATTTGGCTACTTCCTGCCGCAGGATCTGGCGAAACGTACTGAAGCAATGAACTGGCTGTTCTGGTTACAGGGTGCCGCGCCGTTCCTCGGCGGTGGTTTTGGTCACTTTTACCATTACGCGCCGGTGAAAATTGAATACGCCATCAACCGCTTTACCATGGAAGCCAAGCGCCTGCTCGACGTGCTGGATAAGCAACTGGCGCAGCATAAGTTTGTTGCGGGCGATGAGTACACCATTGCAGATATGGCGATTTGGCCGTGGTTTGGCAACGTGGTGTTAGGTGGTGTGTATGATGCCGCAGAGTTTCTTGATGCGGGCAGTTATAAGCATGTACAACGCTGGGCGAAAGAAGTAGGCGAACGTCCGGCGGTGAAGCGTGGGCGTATTGTTAACCGCACCAACGGACCGCTGAATGAGCAGTTGCATGAGCGCCATGACGCCAGTGATTTCGAGACGAATACGGAAGATAAGCGTCAGGGGTAAGGGTTGGTGTTCGTCGCAGCAAGCCATCCAGGCCGATCCAGGCCGGATAAGGCGTTTACGCCGCATCCGGCAATCGAGCACAATGCCTGATGCGACGCTGCCGCGTCTTATCAGGCCTACAAAAGCTAATCATCACGCGCTGGTAATGTCGTAATCCATCTGGCGCAGCGCGTCTAATGTGGCTTTGGCTTCATCTTCGTCGATGATGCTCATGGCAAATCCGACGTGCACCAGCACCCACTGGCCCAGCAGATCGGCAGGGTTACCTTCGCAAATCAGGGCGATATTCACGTCGCGCTTGATACCACATACTTCAACCTGCGCAAGCTGGTGAATATCTTCACCGACAGCCAGCACCTGGCCTGGAACGCCAATACACATTGTTAACTCCGGTTATTCAACTTCAATACTTTTGACGATCAGCGAATCGCCGGTATCGACACGCAACCGCTCGCCATGACAGAGCGGGCATTGCGCATCGTGCTGATGAATCTCCACCACCTGGCTGCAATCCCAGCACCAGGCCTGGGCGGGTTTATAGACGATATGTAAATCGCACCCTTGCGCCACCGTTCCGTGGCAGACAATTTCAAAACTAAAACGGACGGCGCTCTCCTCAACGCAGGAGAGCGCGCCAATTTCCAGCCACACGGCGGTGACGCGCTTAACATCATGCTGCTCCGCCTGCCGTTGGATAATTTCAACGGCGCTCTGGCAAAGCGACAACTCATGCATTTTCGCCACTCCTGCGGCCAAACAGCAGGGCGCGACGCCCTGCGTGTGGTACATCCGGATTGGTGACCGGCAGCGAAAGGATCATCCGCGCGCAGTCATCCGTCAGCCGTTGGCCCTCTTCAATCGACATGCTATGCGAAAGCGGCGACATCAGCGAGCAGGAGAGGTATTGCGAAACACCGTCCAGTTCACCAACAGTAAAGGTCATAGTGCCATACGGCAGTTGCAGACCAATTTTTTCACTCACTTTGCGCAGCGGCCAGAGTTGATCCGGGCCGGGGAAGATAACTGCACTCAGCATCCATGGGGTGATTACACACCCCGTCCACTGACCTTCGAACAACGTAAAGTCGGAAACGTACACCGGCATTGAAGGATGCAGAAAAGAGAGATCGTGCATCGAACGCCGGGCAATTTCTTCAAACGCTGCCTGTACTTGCGCCTTCGGGGAGGTCTGAAAACCTGCTATCTCTTCATTCATGAGTCGCCTCCCGTGGGATGGCTTCCACGCCTGATTCGCGCAGCGCAACCAGAACCTGCTCAAGCGCAGGTTCAATCATCGCTTCAACCGTTGGTGTCAAGCCGATGTGCGGCTCCAGCGATTCCGGGATCACGCCGACCAGGGTCAGCTTTTTCGGAAACTCGCCGGTGAAGCGCAGGGCCGACAATACGTCGGCCAGGCCAAGCTGATGCGGAGAGATTTTGTTGGTAAACAACGCCGGAACTTCTTCATCCCGCAGGATCATCATCGTTCCCGGCGCGTTCTTTTTCGACACAATGGCATCGGCGATAATCAGATGATCGCGATTTGCCATGTCGCCAAGCAGCTCCATTCCCGCCGTGCCGCCATCGAGGATCTCAACATAATCCGGCAGAATGTATCGTTGCTCTAATGCTTCGACAATCCGCACACCGATGGCTTCATCGGTCAGCAAAATATTGCCAACCCCTAAGACTAAAATACGCATTACAGAACCTTCACTGAAACCACTTCGTTGCCGTCGGCATCCACTACGTGTACCGCACAGGCCATGCACGGGTCGAAGGAGTGAATGGTACGCACCACTTCCAGCGGTTTATTCGGATCGGCAACCGGTGTACCCACCAGCGACTGCTCGTAAGGACCAACGTCATCATTGAAGTTACGCGGGCCAGAGTTCCAGGTTGATGGAACAACTGCCTGATAGTTGCTGATGATACCGTCTTTAATCACCATCCAGTGAGAGAGCATACCGCGCGGTGCTTCAAGGAAGCCAACACCTTTGAACTCACCCGTTGCCGGAATGTTCGGTTTCACAAAGGTGGTGTGATCGCCTTTGCCGATATTGGTGATCAGCGCACTGTATTGGTTTTGCAGGATATCCTGCAATTCGCAGCAGTGAACGGTACGACCAATGATACGGCCCAGCGTGGAGTGCAGCTGCGCCACTTCCAGCGTGTTGCCAGTCAGTTTCTGATAAATCGCAACGATTTCATTCAGTTTGTTCTGGGTAGACTCGCGTCCTGACGCCAGTTTCACCAGCATGTTAGCCAGCGGACCCACTTCTACCGTTTTGCCGTAGAAAGTCGGTGATTTCACCCAGGAATATTTGCCGTCGTCAGACCAACCGTCGTAAGCCGGAATGGTGGTACCTTCCCACGGTGCCTGCGGCGCTTCGTCTTTATACCAGGAGTGCTTCGCACTTTCCTGAATCCCTTTGATCAGATATTCATCGGAATGGGAAGTGATCGGACGATACGAGGACAGATCCGCATTCTCAATGTAGCCGCCCGGGAACAGGAAGCTACCGTTTTTGCTGTCGGTCGGGAATTCCGGCACGCTCAGGTAGTTCACCGCACCTTTACCACGCTCCAGCCATTCCGGATAGAACGCGGCGATAACCGCGGTATCAACCTTGTAAACCTGCTCAACAAAGTCGCTCAGTTTGTCGATGAAAGACTTGATGTACATCAGGCGCTCAAGGTTCAGCACGCCCAAACCGTCGAGGTTGATTGGGTTCGCGACACCACCTACCGCCAGGTTCTGAATGTGCGGCGTTTTACCGCCCAGCAGCGCCACGACGCGGTTAGCGTCACGCTGGCACTCCAGCGCTTGCAGGTAGTGCGCTACCGCAATCAGGTTCACTTCCGGCGGCAGTTTCATTGCCGGGTGACCCCAGTAGCCATTGGCGAAAATACCCAACTGACCGCTGGCAACCAGATCTTTGATCTTGTTCTGAACTTTGGTGAACTCTTCCGGGCTGTTCAGATGCCAGGTCGAAACGCCTTTCAGCATTTCGGAGGCTTTGGTTGGATCAGCTTGCAGTGCAGAAGTGATGTCCACCCAGTCCAGCGCCGAAAGCTGATAGAAATGAACGATATGGTCATGCGTGGTGTGCGCAGCCAGAATGATGTTACGGATGTATTGCGCGTTAACCGGAACGTCGACATTCAGCGCACTCTCTGCCGCACGAACGGAAGAGAGCGCGTGAGTGGTGGTGCATACGCCACAGATACGTTGCACAATCATCCATGCATCGCGCGGATCGCGGTTTTTCACGATCTCTTCCATGCCGCGCCACATGGTACCGGAAGCCCATGCTTTCGAAACGACGCCATTTTCGATTTCGCAATCGATGCGTAAATGCCCTTCAATTCGGGTTACCGGATCAATAGTAATTCTCTGGCTCATGCTTTGCTCGCCTCATGACGATTATGATCGTTTTGTTTTAAAGGAGGAAGTATCGGCAGTAGACGAATGAGTACGATGTAAGCGCAAATCTCAATAGCCACAAAACCAATAGAAATCAACAGTTCTTCCCAGGTCGGGAAGTAGGCGTAACCGCCGCCCGGGTTGAATGCCACCAGCGAATAGGTCAGACGCCAGGTTGCACAACCTAACAGTGCGCTCAGTGCTGACAGGAACAGCATGCGGGAATCATTACGCAGCTTCGCCACACGCAGAACAACCAGCGGGAAGAGCATCAGCAGGACTTCAATCCAGAACATCACGGAGTAGAAGTCACCGGCAAACGCTAACGACAGCTTGTCGCGATAGATCAGCTCGCCAAAGCGCAGCACGATAAAAATCGCCAGCAGCACGCTGATAGTGTTGGTCAGCTTGACGAACAGGCTCTTTTCATCCGGACCGTTGCCACGCAGACCCGCCTGCACCAGCGAACCTTCAAAGATGACAATCGAGAAGCCCATGATGAACGCCGTCAGCAGCGAGAACAGCGGCAACATTTCATAGCTTTGCCACAGTGGATGCACCTTGTAGCCCGCCGAGATCATCAGCGACCCCATTGAAGACTGGTGCATAGTTGGCAGCAGCGCACCGAGCGCGATGATGAAGAACATCACCTTGTTCAGACGCTGTAGCGACACTTTCCAGCCCAGACGTTCAAACAGTGCCGGAGCAAACTCCAGTGCCATCACGCCGATGTAGATGGTCATACAGACCGCCGTCTCGAACAGTACCGAGTTCACGTTGAAGTGACCCGGAATGTAGAAGTACGGCAGGTTCCAGTAGCGACCAACGTCGATAGTGATCGACAAGCCACCCAGTGAGTAACCAAACAGACTTGCCAACAGTGCCGGACGCACCAGCGGATGGTATTGCCCACGATTAAAGACGTATACCGCCCACGCCAGCGCCCAGCCGCCACAGGCAAAGCCGGTGCCGATCAACAGGTCAAACGCGATCCACACGCCCCACGGGAAGCCGCCGTTCAGGTCAGAGACAGAGCCCAGACCGAACACCAGACGCTTCACAATCAGGAGCATACAGATGACGATTAACGGTCCAAAAATCATGACCGGTTTACTGATGATTTTGCCGCCCAGCGGTTGTGGATCATGACTCATGATCGTCTCCTCCGTCGTGATGGTCGTTTTTGGTGTTGCGACGAACCAGCACGGTTAAGCCCGCCAGCACAGCCAGTGGTAGCATCATGCCTTTATACAGGGTGTGTTGAACATGTTCGGAACGCGCACCAGTAGAAAGATCGTCCAGTTTCGGCAGGTCGAGATTTTCATAAGGCACACCCGTCAGTACCAGTACCTGAGTACCGCCGCCCTCTTTCTCGCCGTACAGATGCGGATAATATTTCGGCACCGTATGCAGGTAAGTGTCGCCAGATTTCAGCGTCTGACGCGGATAGTGGTATTCGCTGCCAGGCTTCAGCGCCAGACGTTTTTTCGCCTCCGCCATCAGCTCTTCACGCGTACCAAAAATCACCGCGCCCGCCGGGCACACTTCTACGCAGCCAGGCAGACCGCCTTTATCGAGACGTTCCACACCTTTCTGGTTGCAAAGCTCACACTTATGCAGCGCACCAAACGGGTTGTTGTAGTCGTACTTCGGCACGTTGTACGGACAGGCAACCATGCAGTAACGGCAGCCGGTGCACACATCTTTGTCGTAATGGACAATGCCGGTTTTCGGATCTTTTTTCAGCGCAGAAACCGGGCACACTGAGACACAGTTCGGATCGACGCAGTGCATACACTGTTTCTTAATGTACGCATAGCCGTTCTCTTCCTGGTCTTTGTTGACTCCCGTGCCGCTGGTCCACACCTGAATGATGTTATTGGTGTACGGCGACAGTTTGTCGTTGTTCGACCAGGTCTGTTCCCCTTGTGGGTTACGTTCAGGGAAGTTGATATCCTGACACTTAGTGACGCAAGCCTGGCAGCCTACGCACAGCGTCGAGTCGTACAACATCCCCAGCGATCCCGGAATTGGCGGGCGGTTTTCAGCAGCCGCATGACTGACAGACGGCAACGCGCCCGTCAGCAATGCCCCGCAGGAGGCTGCTTTAATAAAATTACGTCTGTTCACGGTTATTCTCCCCGTGAGTCAGCGTTATCTTTCTTTTGCTGACGACCCAGTTCACGCACCGCCATCACGCTGACACCGGCAACCAGCCCAACCACACCGCCGAGCAAACCGATAGCGCCCGCAGAGACGTTGCCGCCCTCTTTAGCGTTAACATCCGGTTTCTGCGAACGCGGAGTCTGGTTTTCGACGTTGGCAAGCTGATGGATGCCTTTATGGAAGCCGATACCTTCTTCGTTACAGCCATAGCACGGGTGACCAATCGCCACCGGCCACACACCACCAACATCGCAGAATTGCAGCGTTGAGCAGTTGCCGTAAGTTTCTGGCCCTTTACAGCCGAGGTGGTACAGGCACCAGCCTTCGCGGTGGCCTTCATCACCGAACTCTTTGGCAAAACGACCAGCATCGAAGTGCGGGCGGCGTTCGCAGTGTTCGTGAATCAGACGGCCATAGGCGAAAGTCGGACGGTTTTTGTCATCCAGTTTCGGCGGTTTGCCGTAAGTGATGATGTGCGCAACGGTCGCGAGGAAGTTGTGCGGGTTCGGTGGGCAGCCCGGAATGTTGATAACGGTTTTGCCCGGCAGAACTTCTTGCAGGCTGACAGCGCCAGTTGGGTTAACTCCAGCTGCGGCAACACCGCCCCACGCAGAGCAGGAACCGATAGCGATAATGGCTGCTGCGCCTTCCGCCGCTTTGCGGATGTGATCCACAATCGGCTCACCGGCAACCATGCAATAAATACCGTTATCTTTTAATGGGATGGAACCATCCACCACTAACACATACTGCCCTTTGTACTTCTCGAGAGCGTTATGTTTGTTCTCTTCGACCTGATGACCGAAGGCGGCGGAAAGCACTTCGTGATACTCGAGAGAGATAGTCTCCAGCACGAGGTTTTCTACCGTTGGATGCGTTGCACGAAGCAGAGATTCCGTACAACCGGTGCACTCCTGCGCGCCAATCCAGATAACTGGCGGACGCTGCGGGTTAGTAACCGATTCGGCCATTTCTGCAGCGGCTTTGCTACTTAACCCCATGGTGGCGGCTAATGCTGCACAAAGCTTCATGAAATCACGACGGTTAATGCCGTGAGAATGGATGAGGGTGTTATCTCCAGTCATTTATAGTTATTCCGTTGCGAAGATCTGGCATATATTTTGCCTCAATCGCAAAATCAATAATGCGATCGATGCGCCATTTACCACACATTTATTATGGTTATCGATATCATGATACTGCGGCGGGGCACTAAAACGAAGGGAATAAGCATTAGTGTAATTAATTAAAGCAAGATAATACGTATGTTTGATCAATTTTCGAGGCGATAACCGGCCATAAAAAAGCGCAACGTAGAACAGGAATTATTCTCACGAAAGAAATCCATTACCATCTCTTTATCCAGTCCATAGCGGCGCGTCAGAATCCCCGCTTCCCAGGCGCTAAGCTGGCGATCTCCGGTCTTTTCGTACATCCGGTGTGAGTAGCCTAATACAAAACCGCGTTTATAATCGGCACAGTATTTTGTCACATTAACCGCACTGTCGGCATGCGTTGCTTTTAATCCCGCCATTAAGCCTTTACCAAAATGGTTATTCATCGTTCACCTCATTCGCTATATATTGTCATATATAGCGATATTTTAGGCAAAGAACGACTTTTGCGCACGCTATTTTTTCATGCTTGTTTAAGACGTAATCCCGTAAGAGATAAACCTATCAGGAGAGATATTTATCGAACCATTTCAGCGTCCTTTGCCAGGCAAGATCGGCGGCAGATTTGTCATAACGGGGCGTGGAATCATTATGGAATCCGTGATTAACCCCCGGATAGATATACGCCTCATAGACCTTATTATTGGCTTTCAACGCCGCCTCGTAAGCGGGCCAGCCCTCGTTGATTCGGGTATCCAGTTCCGCGTAGTGGAGCAGTAAAGGCGCTTCAATCTTCGCCACATCGGCAGTGGGTGCCTGACGACCATAAAACGGCACCGCGCAGGCCATTTCCGGATACGCGACAGCCGCCGCGTTCGATACACCACCGCCATAGCAAAATCCGGTAATACCCACTTTGCCTGTCGCTTGCGGATAGCGTTGCATAAACTCAATTGCGGCAAAGAAATCATTCATCAGTTTGGTTGGATCAACCTGCTGTTGCAGCTCACGACCTTTATCATCATTACCCGGATAACCTCCAACGGAACTTAAGCCGTCAGGTGCCAGGGCGATATACCCCGCCTTCGCTACTCGCCGTGCCACATCTTCGATATACGGATTCAGTCCACGATTCTCATGCACCACCACCACGGCTGGCGTTTTGCCGCTCATCTTTGCGGGCTTCACCAGATAACCCCGTACCTCGCCGTGACCATTTGGCGAAGAATACGTGATGTACTCAGCAACAATTTCCGGGTCGGTAAACTCTACCTGAGTCGCCAGCGCATAATTTGGCTTGAGCAAATCAAACAACGCTAATGCCGTCATCCCGCCCACCGCATACTTCGCCGCAAGGTTGAGGAACTCACGTTTCGAAATTTTCCCGTGAGCGTAATAGTCGTAGTAATCCAGCAACTCTTGTGGGAAATCTTTAGCGGTCAGACGCGGCATCATTGCACTCCTCAATTGGTGTTTTTTTAAGCAAAGCATAAGCACGTGTTTTTGCCCAGTTTTTCGTCACACTGTGAGCGATGCTACGGGATCCCCCCTGGTAAATCGCTAAACTGGAAACATTGTTTCGAAATTGAATGGTGGAAAGGAGAGGTCATGGTCTGGTTAGCGAATCCCGAACGTTACGGGCAGATGCAATACCGCTATTGCGGAAAAAGCGGTTTACGCCTGCCCGCGTTATCGCTCGGTTTATGGCACAATTTCGGTCACGTTAACGCACTGGAATCACAGCGTGCGATCCTGCGCAAAGCGTTTGATTTGGGCATTACGCACTTTGATTTAGCCAACAATTACGGGCCGCCTCCAGGAAGCGCAGAAGAGAACTTTGGTCGCCTGCTGCGGGAGGATTTTGCCGCTTATCGCGATGAACTGATTATCTCTACCAAAGCCGGATACGATATGTGGCCCGGCCCGTACGGCTCTGGCGGCTCACGTAAATACCTGCTCGCCAGCCTCGACCAAAGCCTGAAGCGGATGGGGCTTGAGTATGTCGATATCTTTTACTCTCATCGCGTCGATGAAAATACGCCGATGGAAGAAACCGCCTCTGCGCTGGCTCATGCGGTACAAAGCGGTAAGGCGCTTTATGTCGGGATCTCCTCTTACTCGCCAGAGCGGACGCAAAAAATGGTCGAGTTGCTGCGCGAGTGGAAAATTCCGCTGTTAATTCATCAACCTTCGTACAATTTGCTGAACCGCTGGGTGGATAAAAGCGGCCTGCTGGATACCCTGCAACATAACGGCGTGGGCTGCATTGCCTTTACTCCTCTGGCTCAGGGATTGCTGACCGGAAAATATCTCAACGGTATTCCGCAAGATTCACGGATGCATCGTGAAGGGAATAAAGTTCGTGGTCTGACGCCGAAAATGCTCACCGAAGCCAACCTCAACAGCCTGCGGTTATTGAATGAAATGGCACAGCAGCGTGGACAATCAATGGCACAAATGGCGTTAAGCTGGTTGCTGAAAGATGAGCGAGTGACGTCGGTATTGATCGGTGCCAGCCGTGCAGAGCAACTGGAAGAGAATGTCCAGGCGCTGAATAATCTGACATTTAGCACCGAGGAGCTGGCGCAGATTGATCAGCATATCGCCGATGGCGAGCTGAATCTGTGGCAGGCGTCTTCCGATAAATGACCTGTTAATAACGGGCGCGAGAACCGCGCCCGAATCAGATCAGTGATTATGACGAGTCAGTCGGTCAAGATAGCCCATCACAAATGCAGAGAGCACAAACGTCAGATGGATAATGACGTACCACATCAGTTTGTTATCAGGGACATTTTTCGCATCCATAAAGACGCGCAGTAAGTGAATGGAAGAAATTGCCACAATCGACGCTGCTACTTTGTTTTTCAGCGACGTTGCGTCCATTTTCCCCAGCCAGTTCAGCTTCTCTTTGTTCTCGGAGATATCCAGCTGCGAGACGAAATTCTCATAACCGGAAAACATCACCATCACCAGCAAACCGCCAACCAGCGTCATATCCACCAGCGACAGCAACACGAGGATCAAATCTGATTCCGCCATCGAGAAGATATTCGGCAGTACGTGAATAATCTCCTGGAAGAACTTCAGCGCCAGAGCAACTAACGCCAGCGAAAGGCCAAAGTACACGGGGGCAAGCAGCCAGCGAGAAGCATACATTGCATTTTCAAGAAAACGTTCCATACATTCCTGTCGTGTAGTTAAAACGGGCAACAGTATATCGCAATTGAGTAAACAGCGCGCAACAGCAAATCAACATATCCGTTAAACCTTTGTCGCATAAATCCGAGGTTTAGGGATCTTCCTGGTTCCCTTATCAACGCATCGAGAGCGTCTACCCTTAAAGGACGTTGAACCTGAAGGGAGAAAAACAATATCTCATTTAAAAGACCCGACCACGCAGTATTACACTGGTGAATATCCCAAACAGAAACAACCGACGCCAGGCATCCAGGCGAAAATGACACCGGTGCCGGATTGCGGCGAGAAAACCTATGTTGGTAGCGGTCGCCTGAAAGATCGTAAAGCACTGGTGACAGGGGGCGATTCCGGAATCGGTCGTGCTGCCGCCATCGCTTACGCGCGTGAAGGCGCTGACGTAGCGATCAGTTATCTTCCCGTGGAAGAAGAAGACGCTCAGGATGTGAAAAAGATCATTGAAGAATGCGGACGCAAAGCCGTCCTGCTGCCAGGCGATTTAAGCGATGAGAAATTCGCCCGTTCGCTGGTTCACGAAGCGCACAAGGCGTTAGGCGGGCTGGATATTATGGCGCTGGTCGCCGGGAAACAGGTTGCCATTCCTGATATTGCAGACCTCACCAGCGAACAGTTTCAAAAGACCTTTGCCATTAACGTTTTCGCGCTGTTCTGGCTAACCCAGGAAGCGATCCCCCTGCTACCGAAAGGTGCCAGTATCATCACCACTTCGTCAATCCAGGCGTACCAGCCAAGCCCACATTTGCTGGACTATGCGGCTACGAAGGCGGCGATTCTGAACTACAGCCGTGGCCTGGCAAAACAGGTTGCAGAAAAAGGCATTCGAGTGAACATTGTCGCACCAGGCCCTATCTGGACGGCACTGCAAATTTCCGGTGGACAGACGCAGGATAAGATCCCGCAGTTTGGACAGCAAACACCAATGAAACGTGCAGGACAACCGGCGGAGCTGGCCCCAGTGTATGTTTATCTGGCAAGTCAGGAGTCGAGCTATGTCACCGCAGAAGTGCACGGCGTGTGCGGCGGCGAGCATTTAGGCTAAAAAAATGCCCGGTTGTGAAAAGCAACCGGGCATCATCGTACTTTATAACTCTTGCCGGATGCGGCGTGAACGCCTTATCCGGCCTACAAATTCATGCAAATTCAATACCTTGCGATAGATTTTGTAGGCCTGATAAGCGTAGCGCATCAGGCAATTCTCTTTACTTCGCTTTGGCTGTTTCTTCGCCGACCAGACCTATCTTCAGGTAACCCGCCTGATGCAGCGTATCCATTACCTTCATCAACGTCTCGTAATCGACAGTTTTATCCGCACGGAAGAAGATAGTGGTATCTTTCTTACCTTCGGTTAACGCATTCAGCGCTGTAACCATTGTTTCATCGGTGACCGGATCGTTACCGATAAACATCGAGTTGTCCGCCTTCACCGACAGATAAACCGGTTTTTCCGGACGAGGCTGCGGCGTGCTGGTAGAAGCAGGCAAGTTCACCTTCACATCTACCGTCGCTAACGGCGCTGCCACCATAAAGATAATCAGCAGAACCAACATCACGTCGATAAACGGCGTCACGTTGATATCATGCATTTCGCCGTTATCGTCGAGGTTTTCGTTAAGATGCATTGCCATCGGACATTATCCTGCGCGTAATTTTTGGGCGACACGAACCGGATGCGCAGCGGCGCTGGCTTCCAGATCCAGGTCACGACTTTGCAGCAATAATACCTGCGCTGCGACATCACCCAGCATCGCTTTAAAGCCGCCAATCTGACGTGCAAATACGTTATAGATAACGACCGCCGGAATCGCTGCCACGAGGCCGATTGCCGTTGCTAACAGAGCTTCTGCGATACCCGGCGCAACGACAGCCAGATTAGTGGTCTGCGTTTGCGCAATACCGATAAAGCTGTTCATGATGCCCCAGACCGTACCAAAGAGGCCCACAAACGGCGAAATCGCGCCGATGGTTGCAAGGTAGCCGTTACCGCGGCCCATTTGACGCCCCACGGCGGCGACCCGACGCTCCAGACGGAAGCTGGTACGTTCTTTAATACCTTCGTTATCGTCGCTGCCTTCTGACAGTTCCAGCTCATCCTGCGCTTCATTGAGCAAATGCAGGCTTAAGCTTTTGCTACCAAAATCAGCGGCGATATCGTTGGCCTGGTTCAAGGAACGCGCTTGGGCCAGCAGTTGCTGTTCGCGTTTCAGGCGACGCTTCTGATTGAAGAACTCAACGCTCTTACTGAAGAAGATTGCCCAAGTGACTACGGAGGCCAAAATAAGCCCAATCATCACGCACTTAACGACAATATCGGCGTGCTGATACATACCCCAGACGGAAAGGTCCGTCTGCATTAAATTATTACCCACTGTGTATCTCCAGGACGCAAGTCACAAAATCTGCGCATAATAATATCAAAACGACGTCGAATTGATAGTCGTTCTCATTACTATTTGCATACTGCCGTACCTTTGCTTTCTTTTCCTTGCGTTTACGCAGTAAAAAAGTCACCAGCACGCCATTTGCGAAAATTTTCTGCTTTATGCTAATTCTTCAGGATGCGCCCGCGAATATTCATGCTAGTTTAGACATCCAGACGTATAAAAACAGGAATCCCGACATGGCGGACAAAAAGCTTGATACTCAACTGGTGAACGCAGGACGCAGCAAAAAATACACTCTCGGCGCGGTAAATAGCGTGATTCAGCGCGCGTCTTCGCTGGTCTTTGACAGTGTGGAAGCCAAAAAACACGCGACACGCAATCGCGCCAATGGCGAGTTGTTTTATGGACGGCGTGGAACGTTAACCCATTTCTCCTTACAAGAAGCGATGTGCGAACTGGAAGGTGGCGCAGGCTGCGTGCTGTTCCCCTGCGGAGCAGCAGCGGTTGCTAATTCCATTCTTGCTTTTGTCGAACAGGGCGATCATGTGTTGATGACCAACACCGCCTATGAACCGAGTCAGGATTTCTGTAGCAAAATCCTCAGCAAACTGGGCGTAACGACATCGTGGTTTGATCCGCTGATTGGCGCAGATATCGTTAAACATGTGCAGCCAAACACTAAAATCGTGTTTCTGGAATCGCCAGGCTCCATCACCATGGAAGTCCACGACGTTCCGGCGATTGTTGCCGCCGTGCGCAGTGTGGTGCCAGATGCCATCATTATGATCGATAACACCTGGGCGGCCGGTGTGCTGTTTAAGGCGCTGGATTTTGGCATCGATGTTTCCATTCAGGCAGCCACCAAATATCTGGTGGGGCATTCAGATGCGATGATTGGTACTGCCGTATGCAATGCCCGTTGCTGGGAGCAGCTGCGGGAGAATGCCTATCTGATGGGGCAGATGGTCGATGCCGATACCGCCTATATAACCAGCCGTGGCCTACGCACTTTGGGTGTTCGCCTGCGTCAACATCATGAAAGCAGTCTGAAAGTGGCTGAATGGCTGGCAGAGCATCCGCAAGTAGCGCGAGTTAACCACCCTGCTCTGCCTGGCAGTAAAGGCTACGAATTCTGGAAACGAGACTTTACAGGCAGCAGCGGGCTATTTTCCTTTGTGCTTAAGAAAAAACTCAATGATGAAGAGCTGGCGAACTATCTGGATAACTTCAGTTTATTCAGCATGGCCTATTCGTGGGGCGGGTATGAATCGTTGATCCTGGCAAATCAACCGGAACATATCGCCGCCATTCGCCCACAAGGCGAGATCGATTTTAGCGGGACCTTGATTCGCCTGCATATTGGTCTGGAAGATGTCGATGATTTGATTGCCGATCTGGACGCCGGTTTTACGCGAATTGTGTAATGTTGCCAGTTTGGACAAATTTGCAGACATTTAATTGTGAAAAGTCTTAAATTGTTGCGTCCGGGATCAAGGCGTCCCGGGTGATTCAGGAGTACAATAGGCAGATAAAGGCTTAAACGCTGTTCCACAGGAAAGTCCATGGCTGTTATTCAAGATATCATCGCTGCGCTCTGGCAACACGACTTTGCCGCGCTGGCGGATCCTCATATTGTTAGCGTTGTTTACTTTGTCATGTTTGCCACGCTGTTTTTAGAAAACGGCCTGCTGCCCGCCTCATTTTTGCCAGGCGACAGCTTGTTGATACTGGCAGGCGCATTGATTGCCCAGGGGGTTATGGATTTTCTGCCAACGATTGCGATTCTGACCGCCGCAGCAAGTTTGGGCTGCTGGTTAAGTTATATTCAGGGGCGCTGGTTAGGGAATACCAAAACGGTGAAAGGCTGGCTGGCACAGCTTCCCGCTAAATATCACCAGCGCGCCACCTGCATGTTTGACCGCCACGGTCTGCTGGCGCTGCTGGCTGGACGTTTTCTTGCATTTGTCCGTACGTTGCTGCCAACCATGGCGGGAATTTCCGGTCTGCCAAACCGCCGCTTCCAGTTTTTCAACTGGTTAAGCGGATTGCTGTGGGTCAGCGTGGTAACCAGTTTCGGCTATGCCTTAAGTATGATTCCGTTCGTTAAACGCCATGAAGATCAGGTAATGACGTTCCTGATGATCCTGCCGATTGCCTTGTTAACTGCAGGCTTGTTAGGCACGCTGTTTGTGGTGATTAAAAAGAAATACTGTAACGCCTGACAATTTCCCCCGTTCCCGGTTGCGGTACCGGGAACGCATTTAACTCCCCTGCATCGCCCGCATTCTTGCCGCATCCTCCCCCGGTGTCACACCAAAGTAACGTTTAAACTCACGGCTAAATTGCGACGCGCTTTCGTAGCCGACGCGCATCGCTGCTGCACTGGCCTTCATGCCGTCGTGGATAATCATCATCCGCGCCTTATGCAGACGGTAATTCTTCAAATACTGCAACGGCGAGGTGCTAGTGACAGACTTAAAATTATGGTGGAACGCCGATACGCTCATGTTGGCTTCTGCCGCCAGTTGCTCGACGCTCAGGTTTTCGGTGTATTTATTCTCAATTCGTTTCAGCACACGACTAATCAGGCTGAAGTGGGTCTGACGGCTGACCAGCGCCAGTAACGCGCCACCGCAAGGTCCGGTCAGCACGTAGTACAGAATTTCGCGGATGATCTGTTTGCCGAGAATACGCGCATCCAGCGGTCGCTCCATCACGTCGAGTAACCGCTCCGCCGCACATAAAATCTCTTCTGATAACGTGGCAGAGTTAATCCCGCTGGCTGCCATCGACGGACGAAAATGCTCATCTTCGCCAATGTCCATCAACAGCTCTTGTAACTGCAAAACATCGACATTGAGACGCAACCCTGCCAGCGGTACCTCTGACGTGGCATAAGTTTCGCACTCAAACGGCAACGGCACCGTCAGCAGCAGATATTCATTGGCATCATAACGAAACACGCGTTCATTGATATAACCGATTTTATGCCCAGAAAAGAGAATTATGATGCCAGGCTCGTACATCACCGGCGTACGTGCGAAAGGCGTCTCGCCATACAACAAACGCACATCGGGCAATAGCTCTGATAAACTATTTTCTTTATTTTTCAGTTTATTAACTTTACCCGCTAGCAAGCGGCAAATCTCTTCACGTTTCATATCGCGTAATTTCTTAGGAATAATGCGGCAATTTGATTGTGCGCAATTTTGTCGCATTTCTCCAGCACTCTGGAGAAATAGGCAAGACATTGGCAGAAATGAGCATTGAGAGGTACGGCGCTGGCGACCACAATGAAAAATATCAGGCAGACCGATCTCTGCCCTCATATTGACCCAGCAAAGGGAGCAAGTAATGAACAACTTTAATCTGCACACCCCAACCCGCATTCTTTTTGGTAAAGGCGCAATCGCTGGTTTACGCGAACAAATTCCTCACGATGCTCGCGTATTGATTACCTACGGCGGCGGCAGCGTGAAAAAAACCGGCGTTCTCGATCAAGTTCTGGATGCCCTGAAAGGCATGGACGTGCTGGAATTTGGCGGTATTGAGCCAAACCCGGCTTATGAAACGCTGATGAATGCCGTGAAACTGGTTCGCGAACAGAAAGTAACCTTCCTGCTGGCGGTTGGCGGCGGTTCTGTACTGGACGGCACCAAATTTATCGCTGCGGCGGCTAACTATCCAGAAAATATCGATCCGTGGCGCATTCTACAAACGGGCGGTAAAGAGATTAAAAGCGCTATCCCGATGGGCTGTGTGCTGACGCTGCCAGCGACCGGTTCAGAATCCAACGCAGGTGCGGTCATCTCCCGTAAAACCACAGGCGACAAGCAGGCGTTCCATTCTGCCCATGTTCAGCCGGTATTTGCCGTGCTCGATCCGGTTTATACCTACACTCTGCCGCCGCGTCAGGTGGCTAACGGTGTAGTGGATGCCTTTGTGCACACCGTGGAACAGTATGTTACCAAACCGGTTGATGCCAAAATTCAGGACCGTTTCGCAGAAGGCATTTTGCTGACGCTGATCGAAGATGGTCCAAAAGCCCTGAAAGAGCCAGAAAACTACGATGTACGCGCCAACGTTATGTGGGCGGCGACTCAGGCGCTGAATGGTTTGATCGGCGCTGGCGTACCGCAGGACTGGGCAACGCATATGCTAGGCCACGAACTGACTGCGATGCACGGTCTGGATCACGCGCAAACACTGGCTATCGTCCTGCCTGCACTGTGGAATGAAAAACGCGACACTAAACGCGCTAAACTGCTGCAATATGCTGAACGCGTCTGGAACATCACAGAAGGTTCTGACGATGAGCGTATTGACGCCGCGATTGCCGCAACCCGCAATTTCTTTGAGCAATTAGGCGTGCCGACCCACCTCTCCGACTACGGTCTGGACGGCAGCTCCATCCCGGCATTGCTGAAAAAACTGGAAGAACACGGCATGACCCAACTGGGCGAAAATCATGACATTACGCTGGATGTCAGCCGCCGCATATACGAAGCCGCCCGCTAAGCTTTTTACGCCTCAAACTTTCGTTTTCGGGCATTTCGTCCAGACTTAAGTTCACAACACCTCACCGGAGCCTGCTCCGGTGAGTTCATATAAAGGAGGAACGTATGGCTAATCCAACCGTTATTAAGCTACAGGATGGCAATGTCATGCCCCAGTTGGGACTGGGCGTCTGGCAAGCAAGTAATGAGGAAGTAATCACCGCCATTCAAAAAGCGTTAGACGTGGGTTATCGCTCGATTGATACCGCCGCGGCCTATAAGAACGAAGAAGGTGTCGGCAAAGCCCTGAAAAATGCCTCAGTCAACAGAGAAGAACTGTTCATCACCACTAAACTGTGGAACGACGACCACAAGCGCCCCCGCGAAGCCCTGCTCGACAGCCTGAAAAAACTCCAGCTTGATTATGTCGACCTTTACTTAATGCACTGGCCCGTTCCTGCTATCGACCATTATGTCGAAGCATGGAAGGGCATGATCGAATTGCAAAAAGAGGGCTTAATCAAAAGCATCGGCGTGTGCAACTTCCAGATCCATCACTTGCAACGCCTGATTGATGAAACTGGCGTGACGCCGGTGATAAACCAGATTGAACTCCACCCGCTGATGCAGCAACGCCAGCTTCACGCCTGGAACGCGACACACAAAATCCAGACCGAATCCTGGAGCCCATTAGCGCAAGGAGGGAAAGGCGTTTTCGATCAGAAAGTCATTCGCGATCTGGCAGATAAATACGGCAAAACCCCGGCGCAGATTGTTATCCGCTGGCATCTGGATAGCGGCCTGGTGGTGATCCCGAAATCGGTCACACCTTCACGTATTGCCGAAAACTTTGATGTCTGGGATTTCCGTCTCGACAAAGACGAGCTAGGTGAAATTGCCAAACTCGACCAGGGCAAACGCCTCGGCCCCGATCCTGACCAGTTTGGCGGCTAACGTGCAAATTCTCCCGGTGGCGGTAATGTTCCGCTACCGGACTTTTCAGAAATCATTTATTCCCCTCGCGTCCTGCCCATTGTTACTCTTCCTTGTTCAGGAATGCCAAATATAAGGACATCATCATGCAGAGCCGGAAGCTCTTAAAGGAACAACTCATCTACACCCGGGATAAACGCAACGGAGAGGTGAAAAACAGATGAAAATAATACTTCTGTTTTTAGCAGCCCTGGCAAGTTTTACCGTACACGCGCAGCCTCCTTCACAGACCGTAGAACAAACAGTCCGGCAGATTTATCAGAACTATAAATCAGATGCCAGTACGCCTTATTTCGGTGAAACCGGAGAGCGGGCGATAACTTCAGCGCGTATTCAACAGGCGCTTACCCTGAACGACAATCTTACACTACCGGGCAATATTGGCTGGCTGGATTATGATCCGGTTTGTGATTGTCAGGATTTTGGCGATCTGGTGTTAGAAAGCGTAGCGATAACCCAACCTGACGCCGATCATGCCGATGCCGTTGTGCGCTTTCGTATCTTTAAAGACGATAAAGAAAAGACCACGCAGACACTGAAAATGGTGGCGGAAAATGGTCGTTGGATCATTGACGATATTGTCAGCAATCATGGCAGCGTCTTACAAGCAGTTAATAGCGAGAATGAAAAAACGCTGGCCGCTATAGCTTCGTTGCAAAAAGAACAGCCGGAAGCCTTTGTTGCCGAACTCTTTGAACATATTGCTGATTATAGCTGGCCGTGGACGTGGGTGGTTTCCGACTCTTACCGCCAGGCGGTCAATGCCTTCTATAAAACCACCTTCAAGACTGCCAACAATCCCGATGAAGATATGCAAATAGAACGGCAATTTATTTACGACAATCCGATCTGTTTTGGCGAAGAGTCGCTATTTTCACGCGTTGATGAAATCCGTGTCCTGGAGAAAACCGCCGATTCCGCCCGCATTCATGTTCGTTTTACGCTGACCAATGGCAACAATGAAGAGCAAGAACTGGTTTTACAGCGGCGCGAAGGTAAGTGGGAAATCGCTGATTTTATCCGCCCGAATAGCGGCAGCCTACTTAAGCAGATTGAGGCAAAAACCGCCGCCAGATTAAAGCAATGAGCTGAATTAAATAACAATTAGCCGGAACAATAAATAAAAGGGAACACTATATGAAAACGATTTTCACCGTGGGGGCTGTTGTTCTGGCAACCTGCTTGCTCAGTGGCTGCGTCAATGAGCAAAAGGTCAATCAGCTGGCGAGCAATGTGCAAACATTAAATGCCAAAATCGCCCGGCTTGAGCAGGATATGAAAGCATTACGCCCACAAATCTATGCTGCCAAATCCGACGCTAACAGAGCCAATACGCGTCTTGATGCTCAGGACTATTTTGATTGCCTGCGCTGCTTGCGTATGTATGCGGAATGACGGTTCTGGAATTCATAATGAACAAACTTATCTTATCCATTCCGCTGGCGCTGTGTCTTGCTGGCTGTACCAGCAATGCCAAAATTGAACACCTGGAACATGATATTCAGGCATTGAATAACAAAATTAATCAACTGCAACAGGATATTGACGCCCTGCGTCCGGAAATTCAGCAAGTTAAAGACGAAACAGCAAGAGCGCATTACCGCTTAGACGTTCGTAACAGTCCTTATAAACCAAGGTTATAAATTTCCCGGCAGCATCATTGCTGCCGGGCACATTTCACTTAACGACCTGCCACCGCTTTAGGGCGTTTCTTCGCGCCAGCATTCACCGGGCGAGATGGCGTAGACGACGCTTTTTTTGCCGTAGCAGGTGTCTGACGCTGGGTCGCCATCGGCGTATGTTTAGTCAACGCCGGACGGGTATTGCGGTTCTGACGGCGGGCTTCGCGCATCTCTTCAATGGTTGGCGCAGGCACTAAGCAATCACGACGGCTGCCAATCAGATGCTTTTTACCCATCGCTTCCAGCGCCTGACGGATTAACGGCCAGTTTGCCGGATCGTGGTAACGCAACAACGCTTTATGCAAACGACGCTGTTTGTCGCCCTTCGGTACGAAGACGTCTTCACTCTTGTAACCAATCTTCGCCAGCGGGTTTTTCCCGGTGTAATACATGGTGGTGGAGTTAGCCAACGGCGACGGGTAGAAGTTCTGTACCTGGTCGAGACGGAAGCGATGCTTTTTCAGCCACAGCGCCAGATTCACCATATCTTCATCACGCGTACCGGGGTGCGCAGAGATGAAATACGGGATCAGATACTGCTCTTTACCTGCCTGTTTCGAGTAGGTATCGAACAGCTCTTTAAAGCGGTCATAGCTGCCCATGCCCGGCTTCATCATCTTCGACAACGGCCCTTCTTCGGTATGTTCCGGGGCAATCTTCAGATAACCGCCAACGTGATGGGTCGCCAGCTCTTTGATATAGCGCGGATCTTCCACGGCGATGTCATAACGCACGCCGGAAGCGATGAGGATCTTTTTAATGCCTTTCAGATCACGCGCGCGGCGATAGAGGTTGATCGTCGGTTCGTGGTTAGTGTCCATGTGCGGACAAATATCCGGATAAACGCACGACAAACGACGGCAGGTTTGCTCAGCGCGTGGCGATTTGCAGCGCAACATATACATGTTGGCAGTTGGCCCACCGAGATCGGAAATTACGCCCGTAAAACCTGGAACGGTGTCGCGGATCGCTTCGATCTCATTAATGATCGAATCTTCCGAACGGCTCTGAATAATGCGCCCTTCGTGCTCGGTGATAGAACAGAAAGAGCAGCCGCCAAAGCAGCCGCGCATAATGTTGACCGAGAAACGGATCATTTCGTAAGCCGGAATTCGGGCATTACCGTAAGCCGGATGCGGTACGCGCTTGTACGGCAGCGCAAAGACGCTGTCCATCTCTTCGGTAGAAAGCGGGATGGCAGGCGGGTTGATCCATACATAGCGGTCGCCATGTTTTTGCATCAGCGCACGCGCGCAGCCTGGGTTGGTTTCGTGGTGCAGAATACGCGAAGCATGAGCGTACAGCACTTTATCGCCCTTCACTTTCTCGAAAGAAGGCAGCAATACGTAAGTTTTTTCCCACGGTTTCGGGCGTGGTGGCTGCACGGTTACGGCTTTCGCTTCCTGCTTTTTCGGGGCCACCGGTTTGTTATCCGCGCACGGCAAATCTTCGCCATACGGATGCGGGATCGGGTCGATTTTCCCAGGAGTATCAAGACGGGTGGAATCCACACCGCTCCAGCCTGGCAACGCCTCTTTTACGATAATCGCGGTATTACGCACATCGCGGATTTCACTAATCGGCTCACCCATCGCCAGACGATGCGCCACTTCCACCAGCGGACGCTCACCGTTACCGAACATCAGCATGTCGGCTTTGGAATCCACCAGCACGGAACGGCGCACGGTATCAGACCAGTAATCATAATGCGCGGTACGACGCAAACTAGCCTCAATACCGCCGAGGATTACCGGTACATCTTTCCACGCCTCTTTACAACGCTGGGTATAAACCAGTGTGGCGCGATCCGGTCGCTTACCCGCGACGTTATCCGGCGTGTAGGCATCGTCATGACGTAAACGGCGATCGGCAGTATAGCGGTTGATCATCGAGTCCATGTTGCCAGCAGTAACACCGAAAAACAGATTCGGTTTACCCAGACGCATGAAATCGTCTTTGCTGCTCCAGTCTGGCTGGGCGATGATCCCGACGCGAAAGCCCTGCGCTTCAAGCATACGACCGCAAATCGCCATCCCGAAGCTGGGGTGATCGACATACGCGTCGCCAGTAACCAAAATGATGTCGCAGCTATCCCAGCCAAGTTGATCCATCTCTTCACGAGACATCGGCAAAAACGGTGCCGGTCCAAAACAGGCGGCCCAGTACTGCGGCCAGGAGAACAGGTCGCGATCCGGTTGGATCAGGGAGATAGAGCTCATTTTGCTTCCAGAAATGATAAAAAAATAATCAAAGGCCGGGGATTATAAGCCGGAACGAAAGAGAAATCGAAAAGTATTCCATACTCGCCCACTCGGGCGAGTATGGCGATTACGGTACCGGATTGACCAACAATTGCCCAATCGAGCCACGGTCCGCCATTTCCAGCGTCTGACTGTTGAAGTAGAACGGGAAGTGCGCCCAGGAAGGCTGACCGAAATAAACAAGCAGCTCCACTTGTCCGTCAACCCAAACGGTATCTTTCCAGCCTCTGTCTTCCGGGAACGGCATCGCGCCATTCACGTTACGGATCTGGAACATCACGCCTTCAATATGGAACGCTTGCGGCTCGTCCGCGCGTACCGTCCAGCGTTCCCACGTTCCTTGCTGCGCGGTGACATCAATACGGTTGACGTCCCACAGCTGCCCATTGATACCCGGGTCATCACCCAGACTGATATCGCGACTGCGAATCGGCGAACCGGCCATAATTTCAGTTGGCAGCAGGCGCATCGGCAGGCTGTCAGTAACCAGCGGCAGTAGCCCGGTCGGGCGCAACGTGAGCACCAGCGTAGAAACCAGAATGCTGGATGGCTCAAAGAAGCCACGAATACGATCAACAATGCTCGCCGCTTCGCCACAGGTGATCGACACTTCATCACCGTTGCTCATATCCACCAGAATCTCGCGGCGCTCGCCCGGTGCCAGCGAAAGTTGCTTCACCGATACAGGAGCAGGCAAGAATCCCTGATCGCCAGAAATCACATGTAACGGGCGACCATCGCTCATCTGTAGTTGATAGCGACGAGAGTTCGACGCGTTCAACAGACGCAAGCGCACCCAGCCACGCGAGACTTCAACGTACGGGCTTTGTACACCGTTGACCAGCAGCGTATCTCCAACAAAGCCGCCGCTTCCCGGTTCGTTGTATTCTGGCGTACCAAAATTATCCAGCCGTTTATCCTGGATAATGACCGGAAAATCATCCACACCATAATGGTTGGGGATAGGCAGCGACTTGCTGACTTCATCTTCCACCAGCCACATTCCGGCAAGGCCATTATAGACCTGCTGAGCCGTGCGATTGGGGGTATTAGCGTGATACCACAATGTCGCTGCGTTCTGGCGAATGGGTAATACGGGTGCCCAGTCAGCGTTTGGCGACATCATCCGTGCCGGACCGCCCATCAGCGGGCCAGGCACCTGTAAACCAGACACCGTCATTGAGACATTTTCTGTCAGGCGGTTACTGTAGATCAGCTTAACATCATCGCCCTTCCAGACGCGGATAGTCGGCCCCAGGTAACGACCATTGATTCCCCAGACCGATGCGCGCGTTCCTGGCGTAAATGACCAGTGCGCACGTTGTACAGTCATAAACAGCGGTTGCCCACGGCGAGATTCAAGCAGCGGCGGAACGGGTAGCGGTTGCTGTTGCCCGGCTGCGCTGGCCTTCAGGGGAACAGCGCCTGCACAAAGTGCAATCCCCGATGCCTGAATGAACTGACGCCGACTGAGTGACATATTTGCTCCATGTAAAACTGGCTAAAGTAATACCGTGCAGGAAAGTGTTCCCGCAAAAATACAGATTGCCGACTTAAACTCTTCCGGCGGCTTCGCGTTCTGCGACTTCTTTATCGAGCTCAGCGATTTTTTGTTCCATTATCGAACGACAATGGGCAGCCAACTCGCGAACCTGATCTTTGCCATACTGACTGACGTCAATTGGCGGCAGCATTTCGACAATCACCAGACCGTTGTGTAGCCGATTAAGATTAATCTTATTCGAAGTTGTAGAGACGCACACGGGAATAATCGGGACGCCCGCCGCAATTGCCGCGTGAAATGCTCCTGTCTTGAACGGCAGCAGGCCGCGACCACGGCTGCGGGTACCTTCCGGGAACATCCAGATGGAAATACGGCGTTTTTTGAAGTGATTCACTACTTCTGCAATGGTGCCGTGAGCTTTAGTGCGGTTATTTCTGTCGATCAATAAGTTGCCGGTTAGCCAGTACAACTGACCAAAGAAGGGGATCCACAGCAAACTCTTTTTACCTACCGTCACCGTCGGCGGTTGCACAATGTTCGATGCTGTCACCATGTCATAGTTGTTCTGGTGGTTAGCAATATAAATAGCATTGCCGTAGCTTTCAGCATCTGCAGGTTTGCGACACTCAACTTTCAGGCCGAACAGCGGCGCAAGACGACCAAACATATGCCCAAAGGTGGCTACATGTTTCGGGTTACGCGGGCTGAAAAGGCAGTAAATGGAGCCGAATACACAGACTAAGATGCTGTAAATCACGGTAATAATAAGACGAAAGATATATAGCATAACACCCTCTGAAGGTCTGAGAGACTGGCATTGTACGTCACCTGAAATCAGGTTAGGGCATTGTTAAAAGCCGCTCTCTGGAAAAGCGTATTGTTAATCGCAACGCATGAATAAACAACGGTTTCAAGGGAATTTTTATCGTTTCCGGGGGTTGAATATGCTGCCGGATGACGACTTAACGTTTCATCCGGCGTTCCTTGCAAGCGGGAGGAAGCAATACCCTCCCCGGCATACTACTCTTCGCTATCGCCGCTGCTGGCGCGGCGAGGAGAGTCGATCTCGACACGATCGATACGCTGCAAACCGCGCATCAACGTACCGCGGCGTCCACGTTCGCCAGTGACTTTCTGTAGCTCTTCCGGACGCAGTTTAATTTTGCGTTTCCCAACATGAATGGTCAGCGTGCTTTGCGGCGGCAGAACGTACAGTTGCGCCAGACCATCCTCGCCACGCGCGGCTTCTGCCGACGGAATGTTGATAATCTTGTTGCCTTTGCCCTTCGACAGCTGCGGCAGATCGCTTACCGGGAACATCAACATACGGCCTGCCTGAGTGATTGCCAGCAGCATATCGGAAGCATCTTCAATCACCACCGGCGGCATAACATGGGCATTTTCCGGTAAGGTGATCAAAGCCTTACCTGCACGGTTACGCGCCACCAGATCGTTAAAGGTACAGACGAAACCGTAACCCGCATCGGAAGCCATCAGCAGTTTCTGATCGTCGCTTTCCATCAGCATATGGTCAACGGTCGCCCCAGGCGGCAACGTTAATTTGCCGGTGAGCGGTTCGCCCTGACCACGCGCCGACGGCAGCGTAATCGGGTCGATGGCATAGCTACGACCGGTGGAATCAACAAACACTACCGGTTGGTTACTCTTGCCTTTCACCGCTGCTTTGAAACTATCACCCGCTTTATAATTCAGGCCCGGCGCGTCGATGTCATGGCCTTTAGCGCTGCGTACCCAGCCCATCTGCGACAGCACAATGGTGACAGGTTCAGACGGCAACATGTCGTGCTCGCTCATCGCTTTCGCTTCTTCGCGTTCCTGCAACGGCGAACGACGATCGTCACCGTAGGCTTGCGCGTCTGCCTGCAGTTCTTTCTTCAGCAGGTTATTCATTTTACGCTCGGAAGCCAAAATGCCCTGCAACTGGTCGCGCTCTTTTTCCAGCTCACTCTGCTCACCGCGAATCTTCATCTCTTCCAGTTTGGCGAGATGACGCAGTTTCAGTTCGAGGATCGCTTCCGCCTGAGTTTCCGTGAGGCCAAAGCGCGACATCAGCGCCGGTTTCGGTTCATCTTCATTGCGAATGATCTCAATCACTTCGTCGATATTGAGAAACGCCACCAGCAAACCTTCCAGAATATGCAGGCGCTTGAGGACTTTCTCCAGACGATAGTTCAGACGGCGGCGCACGGTATCACGGCGGAACACCAGCCATTCGGAAAGGATTTCCAGCAGGTTTTTCACCGCCGGACGCCCATCCAGACCGATCATATTGAGGTTAATACGATAGCTCTTTTCCAGATCGGTGGTTGCGAAGAGGTGGTTCATCACCTGATCCATATCCACGCGGTTGGAACGCGGCACAATCACCAGACGGGTCGGGTTCTCGTGGTCAGACTCATCGCGCAGATCGTCAACCATCGGCAGCTTTTTGTTGCGCATTTGCGCAGCAATTTGCTCCAGTACGCGCGCACCAGAAACCTGATGCGGCAATGCGCTGATAACCACCGCACCGTCTTCTTTCTTCCACACCGCGCGCATACGCACAGAACCGCGACCATTTTCGTAGATTTTACGGATCTCGGCACGCGAGGTGATGATTTCCGCTTCGGTCGGATAATCCGGCCCCTGCACGATATCCAGCAGCTGGTCGAGCGTGGTTTTCGGCTGGTCGATTAATGCGATTGCCGCCTGAGCCACTTCACGCAGGTTATGCGGTGGAATATCGGTCGCCATGCCGACGGCAATACCGGTGGTGCCGTTAAGCAAAATGTTTGGCAGACGGGCAGGTAGCATTTTCGGCTCCTGCAAAGTACCGTCGAAGTTTGGCACCCAGTCAGCCGTACCCTGCCCCAGCTCGCTCAATAGCAGCTCGGAATATTTCGACAACCGGGATTCGGTGTAACGCATTGCTGCGAACGATTTCGGATCGTCCGGCGCGCCCCAGTTCCCCTGACCATCAACCAGCGGATAACGGTAAGAGAACGGCTGTGCCATCAGGACCATCGCTTCATAACAAGCGCTATCGCCGTGCGGATGGTATTTACCCAGTACGTCACCGACGGTACGGGCCGATTTTTTAAATTTGGCGCTGGCATTTAGTCCCAGTTCAGACATCGCATACACAATGCGGCGCTGAACAGGTTTCAGACCATCACCAATAAACGGCAACGCACGGTCCATGATTACGTACATGGAGTAATTTAAGTAGGCGTTTTCCGTAAATTCATGTAGCGCAAGGCGCTCTGCCATATCGCTCATTAATTCTGATTCCTCAACTTATTCGCCAGCCTTCAAAGGGGCAATATTGCCGGAGATACTACATTATCTGCCGCGTCGAGTCACAGGAGATCAGCGTGAATAGCGCCGCCGGACGTGCTCCGACGGCGATAAAGGCATCAATGTGCCTTGATATACAACTCTTTGCTGTAGACATAATCCTGGGGATTATGCAGCGGAAAACCGCCAACGTAGGGTTTAAGCAGTTTGATTAACGGCTGATAGTAGATAGGAATCAGCGGTGCCTGCTGGTTGATGATTACTTCTGCCTGCTGATACAACGCATTACGCTTTGTCGCATCAGTGATCTGCGTGGCCTGGTTTAGTAAGGCGTCATACTGCGCATTTTTCCAGTGACCGACGTTTTCTTCACTATCGCTTTTGAGCGTGCTCAGAAAGCTGGAAGCATCATTGTACGTCGCATCCCACGACTGCCGAGACAGCATGAAATCACCGGTTCGTCGGGCATCAAGATAGGTTTTCCACTCCATTGTGCGCAGCGTCACCTGTGCACCCAGCCATTTTTTCCATTCGGAAGACAACGCTATCGCGGTTTTTTCATGCAGATCGTACTTGTTGTAGAACAGCTCAAAGCGTAGCGGATGAGAGGCGTCGTATCCCGCCTGTTTCAGCAAGGCTTTTGCCATCGCGACACGCTCACTCATTGGCTTTTGCAGTTCATCGAACGTCGTCGCGCTAAAGCCTTTTACCTCTGGCGGCGTCAGCGTGGTTGCGGGCGTTCTCAACCCCAGTACCTTTTGCGCAATAAGCTGTCGATCAACCGTAAGATATAGCGCCCGACGCACCCGCACATCGTTAAATGGCGGTTTCTCAAGGTTAAAGTTGTAATATTCGCTGTTCAGACGCGGGATAATTCGTAGCTCGCCAGGCAGTGATTTTTCAATGGCAGGAATTTGCTGTGCCGGAACCCAGGTGAGATCGACCTCTCCCGCGCGATAGCGGTTATAGCCGGTGACCGAATTATCCAGCGCCAGATACTCAACCTGTTGCAATACCGTATGTTGCGCATCGCGGTACTTTGGATTTTTGCGTGCAGTAATCTTTTCGTTAACTACCCATTTATCAAGCACAAAGGCACCGTTGTAAACCATATGCGCAGGCTTACTCCAGCTATCGCCATATTTCGCGATTACATGATGGGGAACCGGGAACAGCGTCGGCCAGGCGAGCATCGTCGTGAACCAAGGAACCGGCTGCTCAAGCGTAACTTCAATAGTACGATCATCCATCGCTTTGACACCCAGCGATGTAACATCTGCTTTACCCGCAACAATAGCCGCGGCATTGTTAATGTGCGCCTGTGCCAGATAGCCAGCAAAAGGGCTTGCCGTTTTCGGGTCAACCGCGCGCTGCCAGCCGAGGACAAAATCCTCTGCCGTCAGAGGCTGACCGTCTGACCACTGCAAACCTCTACGCAGATGGAAAATATAGCGCTTGCCGCCGTCCAGTATCTCCCAGCGTTCAGCCTGAGCGGGCTGCACCTGGCCTTCACCGTCCATCCATACCAGACCTTCAAACAGATCCAGCACAATCTGCGCGGCAGTATTCTCCTCCACCTTTTGCGGGTCGAGCGTACCTGGGTCGCTATGATTGTTGTAACGAAAGACTTGTTGCGGGGCGAGCGGTGTGTTGGCGGGAACGTCAGCAGCGTAGAGAGGAGCCGCACTTACCAGGCTGACCAGCCATAATAAATTTCGCGTATACATGGTATTCCTTACCGGAGAAATTATAAGCCCAACAACAATACGCCTGTGGCATTGTTCGCTCAAACTTATCGCGAGTGATTTGGCTCACACTCCGGTAAAGATTCTTCATCACGCCAACGGCACATAAACATCCGTTTCCAGTCGCTGCTCTGTTACCCCTTCGGCAAGATTGGTGTAGTGAAACAGAATCGGTGCTTTACGCATTTTCTCGCCGCTTGCAGGCAGCCAGTGGCGAATGATGCCCCATACCGTATGTGAAATATCGTCCAGCTCGCCAACGTGGCGGGCCACGGCATAACGTCCACCGGTAAGTTCACCATTACTCACGCCATAACGATTATCGGGAATCGGTTCGTTAACGCTGCCGCAGATATCAAAGCGAAACGCTTCCGGTACGGTGGTGGCAGGGTCATCCCAGGCGACACCAAAAGTCTGGCTTTGGTTAACAGGAGAAAGCCCCGTTTCTTTACGCCACATGATAAATTTCGCCACGCTGTAGTTGAGCAATTCAGGGCTACAGCGATGTGGCAACATCGCCACAGGGATTGATGGGAAATCGATAATATTTACATCCAGTGTCAGGTTTTTCATTTTGCCTCCCTGCGAAATTATTCCCGGGAACGTGTCCCGGGAGCGCTAACAATTACGGATTTACTTTGCGGATCTGTTTGACGTCAATTTCAGCAGAGTTCCAGTCTTTATCGACTTCACCCTGAATCTCAACGGTATCTTTCGGGGTCACCGTCACGCCGTTCCAGCGTTTGTGGTCGATATCAACATTGATAGTACCGCTGGCATCTTTGAACACGTAGAGATCGTCAGAGATACGTTCAACGATATTGCCGCGCAGGGTGACCCAAGTGTCATCACGCAGGGATTTTGCGCTTTCTACGGTCGTTACGCTGCCATTCGGCCCCTGGAATCCTCCGGCCTGACTTTGTGTTGCCGATGGACCAGAAAAACCGCCCTGCTCTGCTGCCATCACCGGTGCACTGCACAGGGCCATTACTGCGATTACTGCTGCGAATTTTTTCATGTTTATTACTCCCTTTAATGTCTGTTTTCGAGCATTTAACAAGATAGTCCTTAACAACTTCTTAAGGGAAAAAAATAAAATTTAGTGCTGTACAGAGCGCGTTACAACACGGTTTACTGGCAGCAAATATGGTTATCGCAGGGATGAAAAAATGCGAATTTTACTGATAGAAGATGACATGCTGATTGGCGACGGCATCAAAACGGGCCTTAGTAAAATGGGTTTTAGCGTCGACTGGTTTACACAAGGTCGTCAGGGAAAAGAGGCGCTATATAGCGCACCTTATGATGCGGTGATCCTGGATTTAACCTTACCGGGCATGGATGGTCGCGATATTTTGCGCGAATGGCGAGAAAAAGGTCAGCGTGAGCCGGTATTAATCCTGACTGCGCGCGATGCGCTGGCGGAACGTGTAGAAGGGCTGCGTCTGGGAGCTGACGATTATCTGTGTAAACCTTTTGCGTTGATAGAAGTCGCCGCCAGGCTGGAAGCTCTGATGCGCCGAACCAACGGCCAGGCCAGCAACGAGCTGCGCCACGGTAACGTCATGCTCGACCCCGGCAAACGTATCGCCACGCTGGCTGGCGAACCCTTAACGCTGAAACCAAAAGAATTTGCCCTGCTGGAATTACTGATGCGTAACGCTGGTCGGGTACTGCCGCGCAAACTGATTGAAGAGAAACTGTATACCTGGGACGAAGAGGTCACCAGTAATGCCGTTGAAGTGCATGTACATCATCTGCGACGCAAACTCGGCAGTGATTTTATTCGTACCGTTCATGGTATTGGCTACACATTAGGTGAGAAATGAAATTTACCCAACGTCTTAGTCTGCGAGTCAGGCTGACGCTAATCTTTTTAATTCTGGCCTCGGTGACCTGGCTGCTTTCCAGCTTTGTCGCCTGGAAACAAACAACGGATAACGTCGATGAGTTGTTCGACACCCAACTGATGCTGTTTGCCAAACGGTTAAGTACGCTCGATCTCAACGAAATCAACGCGGCGGATCGCATGGCACAGACGCCAAATAAATTAAAACACGGTCATGTTGATGACGATGCGCTGACCTTTGCCATCTTTACCCACGACGGCAGAATGGTCCTTAATGATGGGGATAACGGAGAAGATATTCCCTATAGCTATCAACGGGAAGGTTTTGCTGACGGGCAACTGGTCGGTGAAGACGATCCCTGGCGTTTTGTCTGGATGACCTCACCTGATGGCAAATATCGCATCGTTGTTGGTCAGGAATGGGAATACCGCGAAGACATGGCGCTGGCAATTGTTGCCGGGCAATTGATCCCGTGGCTTGTCGCACTGCCGATTATGTTAATCATCATGATGGTACTACTGGGTCGTGAACTCGCGCCGCTGAACAAACTGGCGCTGGCACTACGTATGCGTGACCCTGACTCGGAAAAACCACTAAACGCGACGGGCGTACCCAGCGAAGTGCGTCCACTGGTTGAGTCGCTAAATCAACTGTTCGCCCGCACACATGCGATGATGGTTCGTGAACGACGCTTTACCTCCGACGCAGCGCATGAACTACGAAGCCCGTTAACGGCGCTGAAAGTGCAAACCGAAGTTGCGCAGCTCTCTGACGATGATCCGCAGGCGCGGAAAAAAGCGCTGCTCCAATTACATTCCGGGATCGATCGTGCTACTCGTCTGGTTGATCAACTGCTCACGCTATCGCGGCTGGACTCACTGGATAACCTTCAGGACGTCGCGGAGATCCCGCTTGAAGATCTCCTGCAATCGTCGGTGATGGATATTTACCACACGGCGCAGCAGGCAAAAATTGACGTGCGACTGACACTCAATGCCCACGGCATCAAACGCACCGGACAACCGCTATTGCTAAGTTTGTTGGTGCGAAATTTGCTGGATAACGCCGTGCGCTACAGTCCACAAGGTAGCGTGGTGGACGTCACGCTGAATGCCGATAATTTCATCGTGAGGGATAACGGCCCCGGTGTGACACCAGAGGCACTGGCGAGAATTGGCGAACGCTTCTATCGCCCACCCGGACAAACCGCTACCGGCAGTGGACTTGGGCTTTCAATTGTCCAGCGAATCGCCAAGCTGCATGGCATGAATGTTGAGTTTGGGAATGCGGAACAAGGTGGATTTGAGGCGAAAGTAAGCTGGTAACTTCTCTGTCTATGAGAGCCGTTAAAACGACTCTCATAGATTTTATTAATAGCAAAATATAAACCGTCCCCAAAAAAGCCACCAACCACAAACCAAACAAATAACGAGCGAGATTACATATAACCAAAACTCAAAGATTTCTCGCACAAAGAGTTTTCTTAAGATAAGAATAATAAGTGGCGTCAGAAGAAAAAATGCTGCAATCATTGTTTGCAATATACGATCTTCGCCTGAAACGGAAGGTATACTGCAAATATTGTCTCCCGACTCAAGCATCCAGTCATACTTATTGAATGCAAAAAAAGCATCTATTAACCAATAAGTAAGCACTATATATAACAGAGCTTCAAATATTGTTTGAATTTTATGCTTTAACATATGTTAGCACGCTCATAAAAATCCATTTATAATTATCAACGTGACGCGTTGATATTTTCATTTTTACTTATCCAACGCCATATTTTTAATCCCCAAAAAACCGAACCAAACCTGTAAATTAATCCGGTGCGAGTAGGAATTATGAGGAATGGCTATCAGTATTGTCATTTTCAGAAAATATTTATCCTGCATCGGTGAATCGGAGCAAGATCAGACTTTTGCTAAATTCGCAAAAGACTTTGCACATTTTGCTAATTTCACCGTACCGCTCTGTGACGTACTATAGTCGGCAAACGTCTCACCTTGAGGTTAAAAAATGAGCAACATCCTGATTATCAACGGCGCGAAAAAATTCGCCCACTCCAATGGTCAACTGAACGACACCCTGACCGAAGTCGCGGATGGCACGCTGCGCGACCTCGGGCATGATGTCCGTATTGTTCGCGCCGAGAGCGACTACGATGTCAAAGCCGAAGTACAAAACTTTCTCTGGGCTGATGTGGTGATCTGGCAGATGCCAGGCTGGTGGATGGGCGCGCCGTGGACAGTGAAAAAATATATTGATGATGTATTCACCGAAGGTCACGGGACTCTGTATGCCAGCGATGGTCGTACCCGCAAAGATCCATCAAAAAAATACGGTTCCGGCGGCCTGATACAGGGCAAAAAATATATGCTTTCCCTGACCTGGAACGCACCAATGGAAGCCTTCACCGAAAAAGATCAGTTCTTCCACGGCGTTGGTGTTGACGGTGTGTACCTGCCGTTCCATAAAGCAAACCAATTCCTCGGTATGGAACCGCTGCCGACATTTATCGCTAATGACGTGATAAAAATGCCTGATGTTCCCCGCTATACTGAAGAATATCGCAAGCATCTTGTGGAAATTTTTGGTTAACTAGAGCTCTGGCTTTAGAAGGAGTTAACCATGATTACAGTAATCGCAGAAATCCGTACTCGTCCAGGTCAACATCACCGTCAGGCAGTGTTGGATCAGTTTGCTAAAATCGTTCCAACCGTATTGAAAGAAGAAGGTTGCCACGGCTATGCGCCAATGGTGGATTGCGCTGCTGGCGTGAGTTTCCAGTCTATGGCACCGGATTCTATCGTGATGATTGAGCAGTGGGAAAGCATCGCGCACCTTGAAGCGCACCTGCAAACCCCGCACATGAAGGCGTACAGCGAAGCCGTAAAAGGCGACGTGCTGGAGATGAATATTCGTATCCTGCAACCGGGGATTTAACATTCCTGAAAAGAGGCCGGTGCTGCTACCGGTCTCAGCCCAGATTAGCCATTCTTTCTTCCCGTTTTCAGTCCTCGATGGAAATCGTTAATTCGCTTAATGGTTTTAACCGCACGCTGCGGCACTGCGGAAGCTACCGACCAGACAATCATTTCCAGACACAACAATACCGTACCATGTAGCGGCGTTTTCCCTTTTTCATCCCCGCGCGGAACATGAATCACGATACTGGCGTCTTTGCTAAAACGTGAATCCAGCGCGTTTGTCAGCAAAATAACAGGGATCCCCAGCCGCCTCGCCTCACGAAGCGTTGTCACCCCTTCCCGGTGCGCAGATTTTTGCGCCATCATGATCAGAACATCGCCACGTTGAAGCGCGATCAGTTGCTCGGCAAGGCCAATACCCGTACGGTTTAGTGCCGTGGCAGGCAAACCTATGCGGTTGAATAGTCGTGCGGTATAGTCCGCCAGAATACCCGAAGCGCCAATGCCAAAAATTGCGACTTGCCGTGCCTGCACCAACAACGCTACAGCTTGCGCAAGCGCGTGGCGGTTTTCAGGCTCTGACAGGACATTACAGGTATACAAATGCCCTTCAAGAACAAAGTCGATTGCGGTGTTAACATCGCTCGTCAAGTTACTCACCGTCGTAGACATCTTTTCGCTGGAACTAAGGGCTGGACCAAGCCACTGTTCCAGAGTGCGTTTCAGATCACGCAGCCCGGCAAACCCCAGGGCCTGTATAGCCCTGATAACTGTGGCATCGGAAGTGTTCAACGTGGCCGCAATTTCCATCGCCGTTTGCTCGAGTACCACTTCACGATGCTCATTAATGTAGCTGGCGACAGCTCTTAACCCAGGCGTTAACTGACTCGCGCGAGTGCGAAAACGCTCACCAAAAATATCAACCCGCGCTTTATCTTTCTGGATCATTTAGCCTCCGGTAGAGGTCGCCCTGCAATTTGTGATTGTATCTGCGCAGCCATCAGCCCCAGAGATGCAAAGGAGTTAGAAATTGCCTCTTCACGAGAAATCAGCACATAACGCCCGGAACGACAGGCAGTCAGAAACTGACACCATCCCGGCATGACTTTTTCCATTGCTGCCAGCTCATCCTGAGGTTTACCCCCGGTGTCACCGCGCCAGGTTGCAAAAACAAAATCGGCATCCAGTTCAGGTAAACGCTCCGCGCTCACATCCATTCGCCCACCTTCAGGAATGCTCTCAATCAGCGGCGGAAAACGAAAACCAGCATCGCGTAATACCCGCCCCAGCGAATGATAGCTATGCATCACATTAATTTTTCCCTGGTTTGCCTGAATCACCGATACCGTTATTTTTTGGCTGTCCAGCGTCGCCTTCAGCGCATTGATTTGTGCCTGATAGCGGCGTTCAAGTATCGCCAGCTGCGACTGCGTTCCTGTAAGTTCTGCCAGCTTGCGATAGATTTCTGGCGCGCCCCCTTTGAGATGATCAATGCTCACCGTGGGCGCAATTTTTTCAAGTTGTTCAATGGGCGTATTACGGGTCGGTTCTGTGATGATCAGGTCAGGCTTTGCCGCCACAATCGCTTCAATATCAATATCAGCGGTACCAATAAAGGCGATCGATGAATTATCAAAGTCGACACCTGTCAATAACGCGCCAGATCGAATGAAATGGCTACCGTCAGGCCGAGTTCGCCCGTGGCTGGCGATAGGAGGTACACCGAGCTCAATCAGAGGAATAGTGATATCAAGATCGTGTAAAGAGACAATTCTCTTTGGATGAGCAGGAACAGTGACTTTGCGCCCTAAATCATCAGTAAATACCTGAACAGGTTCTGTTGCACGGGAAAAAAATGACAACAGTATCAGCAGAGAAAAAAATAAACGCATATAACTCCCGTTAAAAACTGTTCCTGCGCTGCCAGAGCAGTAGCAAAAAAAATGGTCCACCAATCAGTGAGATAATGATTCCGGCAGGCAGTTGCAAAGGCAAAAAAGCCAAACGACCAATGCTATCCGCCAGAATAACTAACAACGCCCCCGATACCGCGCTCCCCAGCAGTAATGTCGTCTGCCCGCCACGTAGAATAAAACGTGATATATGGGGTGCTATCAATCCGACAAAACCTATGTTACCAACACACGAAACGCAGACGGCTGTCAGGATTATGGGTGCGGCGACACGTAACAACGCCAGGCGAGAACTATTCACGCCTAACCCGGTTGCCACCTGATGACCAAGCAGAGCGATATCCGCCGTCCTGGCGGTGAACAGCAATAAAAGAGCGGCTGGCAACATCCAACAGGCTGAAATACCGACTAACATCCAGTTAGCTGCATGCAGGCTTCCCGATAACCACATCAATGCAGTTTGTACATCTCGAACATCTGCAGTGGTCATAAATACACCGATACCGGCGGCGAAAAACCAGGAAACACCAATACCAATCAGAACAAATCGCGGGCGGGAAATATCGCGCGCACAAAAAATCACGATTAAAGCCACCAACAGGCCGCCAGCAAGACCAGCCACTGGACGCCAGAACATTCCCAGCATTGGAAACTGGAAAATCAGCCACAGCACAGCCACGCTACATCCTTCTTTGACGCCGATTAAACCAGGATCGGCAAGGCCGTTACGTGCAATGGATTGCATTGCGGCCCCTGCCATACCTAACATGGCCCCGCATAGCAATGCCATGATGACTCTCGGCAAGCGAATATCCTGCACAATATAACGTGCGTCTGTGCTTACGTTTTCTGGAGCAAACAACGCTCGTCCTACTTCCGATGCCGGAACAGAGAAAGAACCCTGCATCAGACCGAATATCAGTATTCCAACCGCAAGCAGGAACAGCCCACCAAGCAACAGCAGATTTTTAGGGCGTACCAGTGTCGAAAACTTACCAACACGTAGTGGGCGTAGCCCGACGTTCATTATCCGACTCATTTGAACATCCTCGTCGCCATAATGACAAAAACAGGCGCACCAACTAACGCCGTCATGACACCGGTCGCTAACTCATGGGGCGTGAAAAGCGTACGGGCAATAATATCTGCCAGTAATAACAAAAGTGCGCCGACACAAGCTGAAAGAGGGAGCAGAACGCGCAGATCCGCTGATACCAGACGCCGGACAATCTGCGGTACTAGCAGGCCGACAAAACCAATGGGGCCAGCAATCGATACGGCTGCGCCACAGAGCAACGCGATCGCAAGCAGGGTGAATGTTCGCGTGCGGAATACAGAGACGCCCAGCCCCTGCGCCATGCGATCGCCCAGTGCCAACATGTTAAGGGAGGGTGCAAGGTAAAGGGCTAACACAAATCCCCCCAGAGAAAACCAGGCGGACGTACCCAGCGTCGCCCAATCCTGCCCCGCTAAATCACCTGCTAGCCATGTCCGCATCGCCAGCAGTGTTTGTTCGTCAAGAATCAGGATTGCAGCCGTTATTGAGGACACGAACGCCGATAGCGCCACGCCGCATAAAGTAACTTTCATTGGCGTTAACCCTGAACGCCCTGCGGAGGAAAGCAGCAATATCAACAGGAACAATAACGCGCCCCCCGTAGATGCCAGCAGTGGGCGTCCAATCGGAAAGGCCAGTCCAAGCGCACTGGCGGCAACGACAGCAAGAGCGGCTCCGGCATTTAAGCCTAAAATATGTGGCTCCCCCAATGGGTTACGAATGACAGCCTGCAACAAAGCACCAGCAACGCCAAGAGAAGCACCGGTAAGCAATGCTGCCGCTAAACGCGGCAAACGGAGTCTTACAATTACGTTGTGATCGAAGTTTTGCAGATCAAAATGAAGAAATGCCTGCAACACCGTTTGTGGTGCAATAAATCGGGCACCAATCCCTGGATATACCACGCATCCCACCAGCAGTAAGGCGAGGAAAATTACAGTAACCAGCCCTGTGCGCATCATACTTTTTCTACACCACGAAACGGCATGAAGAACGGCTTTCCCGTCAGAGGATTTATTGATGCGTGAACATCAACGTCAAAGACCGCTTTTACCAGCTCAGGCGTGCAATGCTCCCCCTCATTCAACACACGCACCACTTTCCCCTGGCGTAAAAATATCAACGTATCGCCATAATTGACGGCAAAATTCAGATCATGCAACACCACGACGACTGTACGCCCGTGATGACGCGTTAAATCATGTAATAACTCAAGAATTTCAACCTGATAACGTAAATCAAGCCAGGTTGTGGGTTCATCCAGCAGGATATAAGGCGTCTTTTGCGCCAACACCATCGCAATCCAGCAACGCTGGCGCTGCCCACCAGAGAGTTTTTCAACAGGTAAATGTGCAAACTCCTGCGTACCCGTTAATTTCAGGGCCTCTTCTACCGCCAGCTCATCGGCGTCGCTCCATTGACGAATGAAATTCTGCCAGGGAAAACGCCCACGCGACACCAGTTCATAAACGGTTAAGCCCTCCGGCAATAATGGCGACTGCGGCAAGATCCCAAGTCTACGGGATAACGCTTTCGTTGGTTGCTCGTGAATCGCGTTGCCATCAAGCAATATCGAACCGCCCATGGGATGCAAGATACGAGCAATGGTGCTGAGCAGCGTCGACTTTCCACAGCCGTTTGCCCCAACCAGAACGGTCATTTTTTCTGTGGGAACGGAGAAAGAAACACCATCAACAATGATTTTCTTGTGATACCCGGCAGAAACATTGTCGAGGATCAGCCCCTGCCCTTTTGCGTTATGTGCCACGTGTACGCCAACTTAATCAAAGACAAACAAAAATAAAACTCATTCTCCTTTGAGAGTTTGATGCCACAAAATGTAGTAGTCAAGCAGTTAAAAGCCACACAAAAACAAGGTAAATAACAGGTAAAATATTTTTGCACATAAAAATAAAAACATTAAATATTAATAAATTAAAAACAATTAAATTGTATAAACCTTTCATAAAAACACATGTAGCAATTTTTTGTTATTTCTCATTTACTACTACATTACCGCGTGATTGAATGATTCTCAATTACATATCCGATGGCGAAATAACAAACGGATAGTGCTTAGTGAGCAATAAGAAACAATTTTCACTCGCGACAATCCGCGAGTTTTTGGGATAACAGACTAAATGGCTATGTTCACACCTTCATTCTCAGGACTCAAAGGTCGAGCGCTCTTTTCACTGCTCTTTGCAGCACCGATGATTCATGCAACCGACACTGTAACGACCAAAGATGGCGAAACAATCACTGTTACAGCGGATGCAAATACCGCAACTGAGGCGACCGATGGTTATCAACCTCTGAGCACCTCCACGGCGACATTAACCGATATGCCGATGCTGGATATCCCGCAGGTGGTCAATACGGTTAGCGATCAAGTTCTGGAAAATCAGAATGCGACGACGCTGGATGAGGCACTTTATAACGTCAGTAACGTGGTACAGACCAATACATTAGGCGGGACTCAGGATGCTTTTGTACGTCGTGGGTTTGGTGCTAACCGGGATGGCTCCATCATGACCAACGGCCTGCGAACTGTACTTCCTCGCAGTTTCAACGCCGCCACAGAACGTGTGGAAGTGCTAAAAGGTCCGGCCTCCACGCTGTATGGCATTCTCGATCCTGGCGGACTGATTAACGTCGTGACAAAGCGCCCGGAAAAAACATTCCATGGTACTGTCTCAGCCACTTCCTCCAGTTTTGGCGGAGGCACTGGGCAATTGGATATCACAGGTCCCATTGAAGGCACTCAGCTGGCGTATCGCCTTACCGGGGAAGTGCAGGATGAAGATTACTGGCGAAACTTCGGTAAAGAGCGCAGTACATTTATTGCCCCGTCACTCACCTGGTTTGGTGATAATGCAACAGTAACCATGCTCTATTCCCATCGGGACTATAAAACTCCGTTCGATCGTGGAACGATTTTCGACCTTACGACGAAACAGCCCGTAAACGTTGATCGAAAAATACGTTTTGACGAACCGTTTAATATTACAGATGGTCAGTCCGATCTGGCGCAACTCAACGCAGAATATCATCTCAATAGCCAGTGGACAGCGCGCTTTGATTACAGCTACAGCCAGGATAAATACAGCGATAATCAGGCGCGTGTTACCGCGTATGATGCAACGACAGGAACGCTGACACGGCGTGTTGATGCAACTCAAGGATCTACCCAGCGTATGCATGCTACTCGTGCGGATCTGCAAGGGAATGTTGATGTTGCTGGATTCTATAATGAGATTCTGGGTGGGGTGTCATATGAATATTATGATCTTCTGCGCACAGATATGATTCGCTGTAAAAAAGCTAAAGATTTCAATATCTACAACCCTGTTTATGGCAATACCAGCAAATGCACAACGGTCTCGGCGTCGGACAGTGATCAGACGATCAAACAGGAGAGCTACTCAGCTTATGCACAGGATGCACTCTATCTGACCGATAACTGGATTGCCGTCGCCGGGCTCCGCTATCAGTATTACACGCAGTATGCGGGTAAAGGCCGTCCTTTTAATGTCAATACTGACAGCCGCGATGAACAATGGACTCCCAAACTGGGATTGGTCTACAAACTGACGCCATCGGTATCCTTATTTGCCAATTATTCGCAAACATTTATGCCGCAATCGTCAATTGCCAGCTACATTGGCGATCTACCACCAGAATCATCTAATGCTTACGAAGTCGGGGCAAAATTCGAGCTATTCGATGGTATCACCGCAGATATTGCGCTGTTTGATATCCATAAACGTAATGTGTTGTATACCGAAAGTGTTGGTGATGAAACCATTGCCAAAACGGCAGGCCGTGTTCGTTCAAGAGGGGTAGAAGTCGACCTTGCGGGAGCATTAACTGAAAACATTAATATCATTGCCAGCTACGGCTATACCGATGCTAAGGTTCTGGAGGATCCTGATTATGCAGGGAAACCATTGCCGAATGTTCCTCGTCATACCGGTTCGCTATTCCTGACCTATGATATTCATAACATGCCAGGCAATAACACACTGACGTTTGGCGGTGGTGGACATGGTGTAAGCCGTCGTTCGGCAACCAATGGGGCTGACTATTATCTGCCAGGCTATTTTGTTGCCGATGCCTTCGCCGCATACAAAATGAAATTGCAGTATCCGGTCACACTGCAATTAAACGTCAAAAACCTGTTTGATAAAACGTATTACACCTCTTCCATCGCCACAAATAATCTGGGCAACCAGATTGGCGATCCTCGTGAAGTGCAATTCACGGTGAAAATGGAATTTTGATCAAAAAAGCCCGGTATACACTTGTATACCGGGCTATGTTTTATTCTTCTGGCGGGAGGATTATCAGACCTCAATCTCCGCCATGTCGCCTTTCTCTTGCAACCAGTTACGGCGATCTTCCGAGCGTTTCTTCGCCAGTAGCATGTCCATCATCGCGTCAGTACGCTGATCGTCTTCATCATCGATGGTCAACTGCACCAGACGGCGAGTATTCGGATCAAGCGTGGTTTCGCGCAATTGCATCGGGTTCATTTCCCCCAGACCTTTAAAACGCTGAACGTTCGGCTTGCCTTTCTTGCGTTTTAATTGCTCGAGCACGCCCTCTTTCTCTTCTTCCGTCAAGGCGTAATAGACCTCTTTGCCAAGGTCAATGCGGTAGAGCGGTGGTAGCGCTACATATACGTGACCGTGTTTCACCAGCGTACGGAAGTGTTTTACAAACAAGGCGCAGAGCAACGTGGCAATGTGCAGACCATCGGAGTCAGCATCCGCCAGGATACAGATCTTGCCATAACGCAGTTGGCTAAGATCGTCGCTGTCAGGATCGATACCGATCGCTACCGAAATATCGTGCACCTCCTGCGAAGCAAGCACTTCATCAGAAGAGACTTCCCAGGTGTTAAGGATCTTACCTTTCAGCGGCATGATCGCCTGATATTCACGATCGCGTGCCTGCTTGGCGGATCCGCCTGCGGAGTCACCTTCCACGAGGAACAGTTCAGTACGGTTAAGGTCCTGCGCGGTACAGTCAGCCAGTTTGCCAGGCAGCGCCGGGCCGCTGGTCAACTTTTTACGCACCACTTTCTTGGCCGCACGCATACGGCGCTGGGCGCTGGAAATCGCCATCTCCGCCAGCAGTTCAGCCGCCTGAACGTTCTGGTTCAGCCACAAGGTGAAGGCATCTTTCACCACGCCAGAAACGAATGCCGCGCACTGACGCGAAGAGAGACGCTCTTTGGTCTGCCCGGCAAACTGTGGATCCTGCATTTTTACTGACAGCACATAGGCGCAGCGATCCCAGATATCTTCCGCCGACAGCTTCACGCCGCGCGGCAGAATGTTGCGGTATTCACAGAACTCGCGCATTGCGTCCAGCAGGCCCTGACGCAAACCGTTAACGTGCGTACCGCCCTGCATCGTAGGAATCAGGTTGACGTAGCTTTCGGTCAGCAGTTCTCCGCCTTCCGGTAGCCACAGTAGCGCCCAGTCCACCGCTTCAGTATCGCCAGCGAAATTACCGATAAACGGTTTTTCCGGCAGCGTCGGTAAACCGTTTACCGCTTCCGCCAGGTAATCGTTCAGACCGTCCTGATAGCACCAGCGTTGTTCGGTGTTGTTGATCTCATCTTTAAAAGTGATCTCAACGCCCGGGCACAGTACCGCTTTGGCTTTCAGCACATGCGTCAGGCGTGAAACAGAGAAACGCGGGCTGTCAAAGAAGGCTTCATCCGGCCAGAAGTGCACGCTGGTACCGGTATTGCGTTTACCGCAAGTGCCCACAACCTGCAAATCCTGTATCTTTTCGCCATTTTCAAAGGCGATGTTATAGATCTGACCATCGCGGCGTACGTTAACTTCTACGCGCTTCGACAGGGCGTTAACCACCGAAATCCCCACGCCATGCAGGCCGCCAGAGAACTGGTAGTTTTTGTTAGAAAATTTACCACCCGCGTGCAAACGGCAAAGAATCAGTTCGACCGCCGGAACGCCTTCTTCAGGGTGAATATCCACCGGCATCCCGCGACCATCATCAATCACTTCTAACGACTGGTCAGCATGTAAAATAACGTCCACGCGTTTCGCGTGACCCGCCAGTGCTTCATCGACACTGTTATCAATGACTTCTTGCCCCAAATGGTTAGGGCGCGTGGTATCGGTATACATCCCCGGGCGGCGGCGAACCGGCTCAAGCCCGGTGAGTACCTCAATGGCATCAGCGTTATAAGTTTGCGTCATGGTTTAAGTTAGCAATTCGAGTTGATCGTCAGAGATGGTGCAGACCAAGAAAATCGACGATCGGGTTGAAATAATCTTCGAAGCCCGTGAATGCGTGGTTACCGCCTTCAATCACCGTCTGGCGGCAGGAGGCGTAATACGCAACTGCCTGGCGGTAATCCAGCACTTCATCTCCCGTCTGTTGCAGCAGCCAGATCAAATCCGGCGCTTCCAGCGGGTCAATCTGCATGACTTTGAGATCGTAAATATGGCGTGACTCTAGCACATATTGCTGCCCGGTGTAGGGGTTCTCGTTCTGACCGAGATAGTCCGTCAACAGTTCAAACGGGCGCACCGCTGGGTTTACCACCACGGCGGGCAGCATAAAACATTGCGACAACCAGGTGGCGTAATATCCCCCCAGTGATGAACCGACGATCCCCAGTGAATCGCCGCCATGTTCCAGGACAATGGATTCCAGCAGTTCTGCCGCGTCGGAAGGATACGGCGGCAACTGCGGAATGATCATCTCAACGTCAGGGTGATGTTCCGCCAGCCAGTTTTTCAACAAGCTCGCTTTCGCAGAACGCGGCGAACTATTGAAACCGTGTAAATAAAGAAGCGTCGACATCAGTAACCTTCTGAAGCGGTATCTGGTTGGAAACGGGAGTCTGCCAGGCGGTGCACCTCGGTGGTCAACGTGCCATCGGCATGGAGTTCCAGCGTACGCCAACCAGGCGCTATGGTGTCCAGCGTGAAGTTGGAACAGTGCGGCTTAAACTGCACGCAGGTCGATGGCGTTGCCAGCAGGCGGCGACCATTCCAGTCGAGATCCAGCTCCTGATGGATATGTCCACACAACAAGTATTTAACGTTCGGAAACTTCGCCAGCACGTTATCCAGTTCGCCCGCGTTACGCAGACTGTGTTGGTCGAGCCAGCTACAACCCGCAGGTAGCGGATGATGGTGCAGCAGCAGCAACGTATGGCGTTCTGGCGCATCGGCCAGTTTACGTTCCAGCCACTCAAGCTGAAACTCGCTCAGCTCACCGTGCGGCACGCCAAACACCTGGCTATCCAGCAACAGGATTTGCCATTGCTCACCAATAAACACCCGCTTCGCCGGGGAAATCCCCGCATCCTGTAGCGCGCTGTACATCGCAGGCTGAAAATCGTGGTTGCCCGGCAGCCAGACGCAGGGCGCACGAAAACTTGCGATGCCTTCAGCGAAATGCTGATAGGCCGCAGAGGATTGATCCTGCGCTAAATCACCGGTCGCGACAATCAGGTCGAATTCGTGCTGGTGTGGACGAATCGCCTCCAGCACCGCCTGGTAGCTTTCCCAGGTATTTACCCCCAACAGGGCTTCGTGCTTTTGCGCAAACAGGTGAGTGTCGGTAATTTGTAAAATCCTGACTCTGGCCTCACCAGCCAGAGGAAGGGTTAACAGGCTTTCCAAATGGTGTCCTTAGGTTTCACGACGCTAATAAACCGGAATCGCCATCGCTCCATGTGCTAAACAGTATCGCAACCAGTCCGCTAAAAACTGGTTAATTTGATGCTTTTCGTCGCGTTGATGCAACTTTTTATTAGGATAATCATACCGCGCTTTGAAGCGAAAAATCTGCTGACTTGAACACACTTCAGCCACCATCGCGTCATGATACAGACGCACCGTCATTGACGGAAGGCTCCAGTAACTGATCGCGGGCGCAGTCTGTTCGATTGTCACCAGGGTAGTGTATCGGGTCGATTCCACAATCGTTAGCCGATATTGTGCGTTTGCCACCTGATAGCTTACAGTTTCGCCGGGTGCGTCATTGCGCGGTAACAAACGCCGCAATTGTGAAAAGTTCATCTCGCACAGGCGCATCATTTCAGGAAAGTCAGGTGTGTAACGCTTCATTTATGCCCACTCATTTTTTAACGCTTGATGATGCAGCTGCAGCCATTGCAAAGCGATGACCGACGCTGCGTTGTCGATTTTCCCCTCTTCTACCCATTGGTATGCCTGTTCCCGGCTTACCACATGAACGCGAATATCTTCGTTTTCATCAGCCAGACCGTGAATACCGCTTGCGGTCGTGGCGTCCACTTCGCCCACCATAATTGACGAACGCTCACTGGTGCCCCCAGGGCTTGCCAGGAAACTTAACACCGGTTTGGTCCGTTTGACTATCAGTCCCGCCTCTTCAATCGCTTCGCGACGGGCGACATCTTCCACACTTTCACCCTCTTCAATCATCCCGGCCACCATCTCCAGTAGCCAGGGGGTTTCGCTGGTGTCATACGCGGCAATCCGAATCTGCTCAATCAGCACAACTTCATCGCGCACTGGGTCAAAGGGTAGCAAGACTGCGGCGTGACCGCGCTCAAAAATTTCCCGCCGTACCTCACGACTCATTTGCCCGTTGAATAGACGATGACGAAATCTATAAAGATCTAATGAAAAAAAGCCGCGATAAAGTGTTTCTCGTGCAATAATTTCAACATCGTTTTTGCCAAAAGTAACGGGCAGGTTGTCTGGCTTAAGCATTGTTAATGTCCTGGCACTAATAGTGAATTAAATGTGAATTTCAGCGACGTTTGACTGCCGTTTGAGCAGTCATGTGTTAAATTGAGGCACATTAACGCCCTATGGCACGTAACGCCAACCTTTTGCGGTAGCGGCTTCTGCTAGAATCCGCAATAATTTTACAGTTTGATCGCGCTAAATACTGCTTCACCACAAGGAATGCAAATGAAGAAATTGCTCCCCATTCTTATCGGCCTGAGCCTTTCTGGGTTCAGTACGTTGAGCCAGGCCGAGAACCTGATGCAAGTTTATCAGCAAGCACGCCTTAGTAACCCGGAATTGCGTAAGTCTGCCGCCGATCGTGATGCTGCCTTTGAAAAAATTAATGAAGCGCGCAGTCCATTACTGCCACAGCTAGGTTTAGGTGCAGATTACACCTATAGCAACGGCTACCGCGACGCGAACGGCATCAACTCTAACGCGACCAGTGCGTCCCTGCAGTTAACTCAATCCATTTTTGATATGTCAAAATGGCGTGCGTTAACGCTACAGGAAAAAGCAGCGGGTATTCAGGACGTCACGTATCAGACCGATCAACAAACCTTGATCCTCAACACCGCGACCGCTTATTTCAACGTGTTGAATGCGATTGACGTTCTTTCCTATACACAGGCGCAAAAAGAAGCGATCTACCGTCAGTTAGATCAAACCACTCAACGTTTTAACGTGGGCCTGGTGGCGATCACCGACGTGCAGAACGCCCGTGCACAGTACGATACCGTGCTGGCGAATGAAGTGACCGCACGTAATAACCTCGATAACGCTGTAGAGCAACTGCGTCAGATCACCGGTAACTATTATCCGGAACTGGCGGCGCTGAATGTCGAAAACTTTAAAACCGACAAACCGCAGCCGGTTAACGCGCTGCTGAAAGAAGCCGAAAAACGCAACCTGTCGCTGTTACAGGCACGCTTGAGCCAAGACCTGGCGCGCGAGCAAATTCGCCAGGCGCAGGATGGTCACTTACCGACTCTGGATTTAACGGCTTCTACCGGGATTTCTGACACCTCATATAGCGGTTCGAAAACCCGTGGTGCCGCTGGTACCCAGTATGACGATAGCAATATGGGCCAGAACAAAGTTGGCCTGAGCTTCTCGCTGCCGATTTATCAGGGCGGAATGGTTAACTCGCAGGTGAAACAGGCCCAGTACAACTTTGTTGGTGCCAGTGAGCAACTGGAAAGCGCCCATCGTAGCGTCGTGCAAACCGTACGTTCCTCATTCAACAACATTAATGCTTCTATCAGTAGCATTAACGCCTACAAACAAGCCGTAGTTTCCGCTCAAAGCTCATTAGACGCGATGGAAGCGGGCTACTCGGTCGGTACGCGTACCATTGTTGATGTGTTGGATGCGACCACCACGCTGTACAACGCCAAGCAAGAGTTGGCGAATGCGCGTTATAACTACCTGATTAACCAGTTGAATATTAAATCAGCTCTGGGTACGTTGAACGAGCAGGATCTGCTGGCACTGAACAATGCGCTGAGCAAACCGGTTTCCACTAATCCAGAAAACGTTGCGCCGCAAACGCCAGAACAAAATGCTATTGCTGATGGTTATGCACCAGATAGCCCAGCCCCAGCCGTTCAGCAAGCATCCGCACGCACGACTACCAGTAACGGTCATAACCCTTTCCGTAACTGATGCTGACGACGGGGCTTCGGCCCCGTCTGAACGTAAGGCAACGTAAAGATACGGGTTATCTGCCGCATTCTTCCCCCTTCCCGCTTCAATTTCGACCAGCCATCCTCTATTCTGATGGGTATTTACCACTGGTCCCGGAAGACAAAAATGAAACGGACAAAATCCATACGCCACGCATCGTTCCGCAAAAACTGGAGCGCACGCCATCTGACACCTGTCGCTCTTGCTGTTGCCACTGTTTTTATGCTGGCAGGCTGTGAAAAGAGTGATGAGACAGTGTCTCTGTATCAAAATGCTGATGACTGCTCAGCCGCAAACCCAGGCAAAAGCGCAGAATGTACCACTGCGTATAACAATGCGCTGAAAGAAGCCGAACGTACTGCGCCGAAATACGCCACACGTGAAGACTGTGTTGCCGAATTTGGTGAAGGTCAGTGCCAGCAGGCACCAGCCCAGGCTGGCATGGCACCTGAAAATCAGGCGCAGGCCCAGCAATCCAGCGGGAGTTTCTGGATGCCGCTGATGGCAGGTTACATGATGGGACGTTTGATGGGCGGCGGCGCGGGCTTTGCACAACAACCGCTGTTCTCCTCGAAAAACCCAGCCAGCCCGGCTTACGGTAAATATACTGATGCCACCGGTAAAAACTATGGCGCAGCTCAGCCAGGCCGCACCATGACCGTACCGAAGACAGCCATGGCACCAAAACCGGCGACCACCACTACCGTTACCCGCGGTGGCTTTGGTGAATCTGTTGCCAAACAAAGCACCATGCAGCGTAGCGCAACTGGCACCTCTTCTCGTTCAATGGGTGGCTGATACCGATGGAAAGAGTCAGTATTACCGAGCGCCCGGACTGGCGCGAAAAAGCCCACGAATACGGTTTCAATTTTCACACCATGTACGGCGAACCGTACTGGTGTGAAGATGCTTACTACAAGTTGACCCTCGCCCAGGTTGAAAAGCTGGAAGAAGTCACCGCCGAACTGCACCAGATGTGCCTGAAAGTGGTTGAAAAAGTGATCGCCAGCGATGAGCTGATGACCAAATTCCGCATTCCAAAACACACCTGGAGTTTTGTGCGCCAGTCATGGCTGACTCACCAGCCATCGCTTTATTCGCGTCTTGATCTGGCGTGGGATGGTACTGGCGAACCTAAACTTCTGGAAAATAACGCCGATACGCCAACGTCACTGTATGAAGCCGCATTCTTTCAGTGGATCTGGCTGGAAGATCAGCTTAACGCCGGTAACCTGCCGGAAGGCAGCGACCAGTTTAACAGTCTGCAAGAAAAGCTTATTGATCGCTTTGTCGAGCTGCGTGAGCAGTTCGGCTTCCAATTGCTACATCTCACCTGCTGTCGCGATACAGTGGAAGATCGCGGCACCATTCAATATTTGCAGGACTGCGCAACCGAAGCTGAAATCGCTACCGAATTCCTCTACATCGACGATATCGGTTTAGGCGAAAAAGGTCAGTTCACGGATTTACAGGATCAGGTGATTTCCAACCTGTTCAAGCTGTATCCGTGGGAATTTATGCTGCGTGAGATGTTCTCAACCAAGCTGGAGGATGCAGGCGTACGCTGGCTGGAACCGGCGTGGAAGAGCATTATCTCCAACAAGGCGCTTCTACCGCTGCTGTGGGAGATGTTCCCGAATCACCCAAACCTGTTGCCCGCTTATTTTGCGGAAGATGATCATCCGCAAATGGAAAAATATGTGGTTAAACCGATCTTCTCCCGTGAAGGCGCAAACGTGTCGATCATTGAGAACGGCAAAACCATTGAAGCAGCAGAAGGTCCGTATGGCGAAGAAGGGATGATTGTTCAGCAATTCCACCCGTTACCGAAATTCGGCGATAGCTATATGCTGATTGGTAGCTGGCTGGTGAACGATCAACCTGCCGGAATTGGCATTCGTGAAGACCGTGCATTGATCACCCAGGATATGTCTCGGTTTTATCCACATATTTTTGTTGAATAAGCCATGATACCGGATGGCACTCGCCATCCGGTAATTATTAGCCTATCTGCACCGACAACATACTTAAACTGCCCATTTCTATACCATCGACCGGAATGGTAATTGGCTCCTGCCCATCCCACGCACCTAAGACATACAACAACGGCAGATAGTGCTCTGGCGTTGGGTTCGATAACGCGCCACCTTCATGGTCGAGATAATTCACCAGAGGATGCTGCTCTACCGGTCCTTGCCACGTCAGATTCGCTTTCACATACTCATTAAATGACGTCGCCCACGGATACGGTGAACTATCACCGTGCCACTTCACCGTACGCAGGTTATGCACCACGTTACCGCTGGCGACCAACATTATTCCTTCGTCTCGCAGAGCCGCCAGTTTACGCCCCATCTCAAAGTGCCAGGCGGCAGGTTTGGTACTGTCGATACTCAACTGCACCATCGGGATATCGGCGTCAGGATACATCTTAATCAGCACGCCCCAGGAACCGTGGTCAAAGCCCCAGGCTTCTTTATCCAGCGTCACAGGGACCGGCGCTAACAGCTCAACCAGACGCTGTGCCAGCGCAGGCGAACCCGGAGCAGGATAATGGGTGTCGTACAGCGCCTGCGGAAAACCGCCAAAATCATGAATCGTGGGCGGCGTCTCCATCGCGGTCACTCCTGTTCCACGGGTAAACCAGTGAGCCGAAACCACCACAATCGCTTGCGGGCGTGGCAATGTCATCCCCAACTTCTGCCAGCTGCGGGTATACAAATTATCTTCCAGCACGTTCATCGGACTACCGTGACCTAAAAACAATGCTGGCATACGTGTTGAAGACATGATGATATCCTTAACTAAAGGTGTCATTTTGATATCCTCACAATACGCTTGTTCGGCGGAGTAAGAACCCGGATAACAATGATGATGATCATCAGTTATTTTGACGATCTGCCTGAAGGTAAAGATTTATAAGGAGTTGTCGATGTCAGTACCTCTCATTCTGACCATACTGGCGGGGGCAGCCACGTTTATTGGCGCGTTTCTCGGCGTTCTCGGACAAAAACCCTCGAACCGCTTACTGGCGTTTTCGCTAGGATTTGCGGCGGGGATTATGTTGCTCATCTCATTAATGGAAATGCTTCCTGCCGCATTAGCCGCCGAAGGAATGTCGCCTGTGCTGGGTTATGGAATGTTTATCTTCGGTCTGCTTGGCTATTTTGGTCTGGACCGCATGTTGCCACATGCGCATCCGCAGGATTTAATGCAAAAATCGGTGCAGCCGTTGCCAAAATCGATCAAGCGCACAGCCATTCTGCTCACTCTCGGCATCAGTCTGCATAACTTCCCGGAAGGCATTGCCACCTTTGTCACGGCGAGCAGTAACCTGGAGCTGGGCTTTGGCATCGCGCTGGCTGTTGCATTGCATAATATTCCTGAAGGTCTGGCAGTTGCGGGGCCGGTTTACGCGGCAACGGGGTCAAAACGCACCGCAATTTTGTGGGCGGGCATTTCTGGGCTGGCAGAAATTCTTGGTGGTGTTCTGGCGTGGTTAATCCTCGGTAGCATGATTTCTCCGGTGGTCATGGCGGCAATCATGGCGGCGGTTGCAGGAATTATGGTGGCGCTCTCGGTTGATGAATTAATGCCGCTAGCTAAAGAGATTGACCCCAATAATAACCCCAGCTATGGCGTGCTATGTGGAATGTCAGTGATGGGATTCAGTTTAGTGCTACTACAAACGGCGGGAATTGGTTAAAAGCAACATCAGAAGTTGTCCAGCGCATGGACAACTTCTGCCAGCTTCACTAAAGCCCTATTCTACCTTCTCGGCTGTCTCTTCTCTCGTACTGTTTAAGTATTTATTCCGCGCTTCAAGCAGTGCGTCTCTGTCCTGACGAAACGCCCGACAATAACGTTTCAAATGCAGTAAATAACCCACCACAACCAGAGCAATCAATACAATCCAGTACCAGGCGATAAACATCCTTTTACCCTTAATATTTAACAATACTAAACATTTAGCGCATAAAATTCACATATCCTTTTTCGGATATATTCATATGGTCGCATAATAACGGAACAATTATATGATTTTGATCATAATGGAAAAGAATGCCTGATATTAATGAAATTTTCTCATAGAAAGAGAAGAGGAATTAACATCTTGCATAACAAGAGCAAAATAAAAACCGAAGCCAGTAATAGCTTCGGTTTCTTGATTAACGCGGTAAATTAAGCAGCGGTTTTCAGCTAGCTTTACGCTCATGTGCCTGACGGTATGCCACCAGGTCTTCAATAGTCACGAGCGCCATATTGTGTTTCTTGGCAAACTCAATGCACTCTGGCGCACGCGCCATCGTGCCATCGTCATTAGTCAGCTCACACAACACACCAGCTGGTTTAAAGCCTGCCAGCGTCATCAGATCAATAGTCGCTTCGGTATGGCCGCCACGCGTCAGCACACCACCCGCCTGCGCGCGCAGTGGGAAAACGTGGCCAGGACGATTCAGATCAGAAGGTTTAGCGCCATCGGCAATCGCAGCACGAACGGTCGTAATACGGTCAGCGGCAGAAACACCGGTAGTCACCCCTTCAGCCGCTTCAATGGTCACGGTAAAACCGGTGCCATAGGCGCTGGTGTTATTTTCTACCATCATTGGCAGATCGAGTTGTTTACGGCGATCTTCAGTGATGCACAGGCAAACAATACCGCTACCGTGGCGAATGGTCAGCGCCATCTGCTCAACGGTCATGGTTTCTGCCGGGAAGATCATATCGCCTTCGTTTTCACGGTCTTCATCATCAAGCACCATTACACCGCGTCCTTCACGCAGCGCAGCCAGTGCATTTTCAACACGTTCGAAAGGCGTACCAAAAGAGGAAAGTAGCGTCTGATTCATGGTAAAAAAACCTCACTAAAATTATGGTTACCAGAATCAGGGCAGTCTTAGGAGTGGCGGCATATAGCCAAAATAACGTGAGCGGGTCCATGCCCGACAGAATCGTTACTCTCTCCCATCCGGACTCTAACCGTCGGCCCCGGAATTACACCGGATCTGCTGTCCTTTGAGTTCGCACCCAAAGCGCTCGCGGGCTTTCAACTGAGTTGATTTACCGCCGGTGGGGAATTTCGCCCCGCCCTGAGAATAAGCGGATTCACTATAACGCTAATGATTAGCGGCAGCAACGCATAGCTTCACATTATTCTGGTTTATGACTTACCCTTATCGCACTACAATGGCACTCAACACCTATCAGTACAGGGAAACTACAATGATTGACCCGAAAAAAATTGAGCAAATCGCTCGCCAGGTTCACGAATCAATGCCTAAAGGAATCAGGGAGTTCGGGGAAGATGTGGAGAAAAAAATCCGCCAAACCCTACAAGCGCAGTTGACGCGTCTCGATCTGGTAAGCCGCGAAGAATTCGACGTTCAGACGCAAGTCCTGTTACGGACTCGTGAAAAACTGGCGTTACTGGAACAACGCATCAGCGAACTGGAAGCGCGCAATAATCCGGTAGCAGAACTTCAATCTCCTCCGGCTATCCCGCCGGTTGATAAAGCAGAATAAAGCACCACAAAAACGGGCCAGACGGCCCGTAATATCAATGTTCTAATTCCAGTTCTCTGGTTTGCATCATCTGTTGGCAATACCAGGCATAACGTGCGCAAAACCAGGTTCTATGTTCTTCATCCATGTTACCAGTAACGGCTAGAATATCGACCGGGCGACCTTCTGCGTGCATTCTGGCAAAACTACGCGCCAGGAAATCGAAATTATTTAAAGAATTAAGACTATGATCCATAAGCACATCCTCCGGTTATCGCATACCTTTTAAGGCCATATGCTTTTTCTGATTTCAGTATTCCCCAATCAGTGTAGTGCCTTTAAACATAACGTGCGTAAATATATTGTCCCCGATCACACTTTTTAGTGAAAAATAAAAAACCATATTAAAAGACTTTCTCTTCCAGAACCTCTCTAACATGTGTTATTATTAACAAAGATAAATGTAAGCAAGGAAACTATCCTAAAGTAAATATTGCGTCACTAAATGGACATTGGAGTGACATATGATTTTATTCGCCGACTATAACACCCCTTATCTTTTCGCTATTTCCTTTGTACTGTTGATCGGCCTTTTAGAAATTTTTGCGCTTATCTGCGGTCACATGCTCTCCGGTGCTCTTGATGCACATCTTGACCATTATGATTCCATAACCACAGGTCATATTAGCCAGGCACTTCATTATCTCAATATCGGAAGATTGCCAGCTCTCGTCGTTCTCTGTTTACTGGCTGGTTTTTTTGGTCTTATTGGCATCCTGTTGCAGCATGCCTGCATCATGGTTTGGCAATCACCACTCTCGAACCTGTTCGTGGCTCCTGTCAGTTTACTGTTTACGATTATTGCGGTGCATTATACCGGTAAAATAGTTGCGCCCTGGATTCCACGCGACCATAGTTCAGCTATTACAGAAGAAGAATATATTGGTAGCATGGCGTTCATTACCGGTCATCAGGCCACTTCAGGTAATCCCTGCGAAGGAAAACTCACCGATCAATTTGGCCAAATACATTATTTACTACTAGAGCCTGAAGAAGGAAAAATTTTCACTAAAGGAGACAAAGTGTTAATTATTTGCCGACTTTCTGCAACGCGATATTTGGCGGAAAACAATCCCTGGCCCCAGATATTGTAATTTATTAATCAAAAGGAAATTTAATAATGGATGATATTGTTAATTCTGTGCCCTCCTGGATGTTTACCGCAATTATTGCCGTATGCATTCTGTTTATTATTGGAATTATTTTCGCCAGGCTCTATCGTCGCGCTTCGGCAGAGCAAGCTTTTGTTCGTACTGGTTTAGGTGGGCAAAAAGTGGTAATGAGCGGTGGCGCAATCGTGATGCCGATCTTTCATGAAATAATCCCCATCAATATGAATACTCTGAAGCTGGAAGTCAGCCGCTCAACCATTGATAGCCTGATTACGAAAGATCGTATGCGCGTCGATGTCGTTGTCGCTTTCTTTGTGCGGGTAAAACCGTCAGTGGAAGGTATTGCCACCGCCGCCCAGACGCTGGGGCAACGCACCCTGTCGCCTGAAGACTTACGTATGTTGGTTGAAGATAAATTTGTCGATGCCCTCCGTGCAACAGCTGCACAAATGACCATGCATGAGTTACAGGATACCCGCGAGAACTTCGTGCAGGGCGTACAAAATACCGTTGCTGAAGATCTGTCGAAAAACGGCCTGGAACTGGAAAGCGTTTCACTTACCAACTTTAACCAGACGTCGAAAGAACATTTCAATCCTAACAACGCCTTTGACGCCGAAGGTTTAACCAAGCTGACGCAGGAGACGGAGCGCCGTCGCCGCGAACGTAACGAAGTTGAACAAGATGTAGAAGTTGCGGTGCGTGAGAAAAACCGTGATGCGCTATCGCGGAAGCTGGAGATTGAACAGCAAGAAGCGTTTATGACGCTTGAGCAGGAGCAGCAGGTTAAAACCCGTACCGCTGAGCAGAATGCGAAAATTGCGGCTTTTGAGGCCGAGCGTCGTCGGGAAGCAGAGCAGACGCGAATTCTGGCTGAACGACAGATTCAGGAAACGGAAATCGACCGCGAACAGGCCGTCCGTTCCAGAAAAGTTGAAGCTGAACGTGAAGTTCGCATTAAAGAGATCGAACAGCAGCAGGTCACCGAAATCGCCAACCAGACGAAATCGATCGCTATTGCCGCCAAATCGGAACAGCAGTCACAAGCGGAAGCGCGTGCCAACCTTGCACTTGCAGAAGCGGTAAGCGCCCAGCAAAACGTAGAAACCACTCGCCAGACCGCAGAAGCCGATCGTGCTAAACAAGTTGCCCTAATCGCTGCCGCGCAGGATGCAGAAACCAAAGCGGTTGAACTGACCGTGCGGGCGAAAGCAGAAAAAGAAGCCGCAGAGATGCAGGCGGCGGCGATCGTTGAGTTAGCCGAAGCTACGCGTAAAAAAGGCCTGGCGGAAGCAGAAGCGCAACGTGCGCTGAACGATGCTATCAACGTACTTTCTGACGAGCAAACCAGCCTTAAATTCAAACTGGCATTGTTGCAGGCGCTCCCTGCGGTAATTGAGAAATCTGTGGAACCAATGAAGTCTATCGACGGTATTAAGATTATTCAGGTCGATGGTCTGAACCGTGGTGGTACCGCAGGGGATGCAATATCAGGTAGCGTTGGTGGAGGAAATCTGGCGGAACAAGCGTTATCAGCCGCGCTTTCTTATCGCACACAGGCACCGCTGATTGACTCCTTACTCAATGAAATCGGTGTTTCAGGCGGCTCGCTAGCGGCATTGACTTCACCCTTAACCTCAACAACTCCCGTCGCAGAAAACATAGAATAAATTTTCAACTATGAACATCCCTGGCCCAAAAAGCCGGGGATTTTTTATATCTGCGTTCCGCTAAAAAGTACAAATGATCAGGTTGTTACAGCGTTTTGCGAGCCAACTCGGGGAAGAGAAAACTGCATAAGAGAAAGCATTGCGCGGGGTCTGGCGCTCATCAACAATCGGGTAGTCAGCAAGGGGCTGAAACGGGAAAGCCCCTCCCGAGGAAGGGGCCTTGTATAAGGAAAGGGTTATGATGAAGTTCGTCATCATACTGATTGTGTTGTTACTGTTAAGTTTCCCGACTTACTAACAACCAATTCAGAGGGGGGAGAAATCCTCCCTTACCCTTGTTCCTTTACTTTAGGTTGAAAAAACAACAGCGTCAATAGGCCTGCCTGGTTCGAAGCGAGATCTGTGAACCGCTTTCCGGTTAGCCTTTTTTATCCTGTTGGATCTTCTTGATGATGTTGGTCGTTGAGCAACCGTCTTCAAAGTTGAGCACCAACACTTCGCCACCGTTGGCCCAGACTTCTTTACTCCCGGCAATCTCTTCTGGTTTATAGTCGCCGCCTTTCACCAGCAGGTCTGGCAAGATCCCGGCGATCAAGCGCTGCGGCGTATCTTCTTCAAACGACACCACCCAGTCGACCGCTTCCAGTGCCCCCAGCACAATCATACGCTGTTCGAGAGGGTTAACGGGGCGGGAATCCCCTTTCAGCCGTTTGGTGGAGGCATCGCTGTTCACAGCGACAATCAGGCGGTCACCCAGTTTACGGGCGTTTGCCAGATAGGAGACATGCCCGGCGTGCAGAATGTCGAAGACGCCGTTGGTCATCACCACTTTTTCACCGCGTTTACGCGCCGCCGCTACCGCCAGCTTCAGCTCCTCTTCGGTCATCACACCAAAGCCGGTATCTGCACGTCCACGTACTGCGTTTTCCAGCTCGATCGGTGAAACCGTGGATGTTCCCAGTTTGCCAACCACCACACCAGCTGCCGCATTGGCAAAGAAGCAGGCTTCTTCCAGCGAATTACCCGCTGCCAGCGTTGCCGCCAGGACGCCAATCACCGTGTCGCCCGCACCGGTAACGTCATACACTTCCTGCGCCTGGGTTGGCATATGCAGCGGCGCTTTACCCGGTTGCAGCAGGGTCATCCCTTGTTCGGAACGGGTCACCAACAGAGCCGAGAGTTCGTAGTCGGCAATCAGTTTCATGCCGCGTTCAACAATCTCTTCTTCTGTTTTACATTTACCAACAACAGCTTCAAATTCCGAGAGATTCGGCGTTAACAGCGTAGCGCCGCGGTAGCGCTCAAAATCGGTGCCTTTTGGATCAATCAGCACCGGAACGCCCGCTTTACGCGCCAGTTGGATCATCTGCTGCACGCTTGCCAGCGCACCTTTCGCGTAGTCAGAGAGCACCAGCGCGCCAATCGAACTCAGCGCCTGATTAATCCGCTCGTGCAGCGGCTGCGGATCAACCCCTTCGAAACCTTCTTCAAAATCCAGACGGATCAGCTGTTGGTTGCGGGAAAGTACCCGTAATTTGGTGATGGTCGGATGCGTCGGTACAGAAACGAAGTCGCATTTGACGTTGACGTCGGCCAGAGATTTACTCAGCGCGCGCGCCGCATCGTCAATGCCCGTCAACCCGACCAGGCGTGCATTAGCACCGAGAGAAGCGATATTCATCGCCACGTTAGCCGCGCCGCCCGGACGTTCTTCGATGGTATTCACTTTAACCACGGGCACCGGCGCTTCCGGCGAGATACGGCTGGTGGGACCGTACCAGTAACGATCCAGCATCACATCACCAACCACCATCACTCCTGCACGTTCAAACTCTGGCAGCGTTACTTTCATTCCTGTCTCCTGAGAGATTCAAAATTTGCGCGCGATAATACCATACTTCATTCTTCCACCAGCCACTTCTGCCAGCTTGCCCGCACCAGTTCACGCTCTGCGGTAAAGCAATCTTCCGGCACATGACCCGGCAATTCCTGTAATGCCAGATGATGAAGTTCATCGCGCAGCGTCGTGTAAGCACGGGTCAGCGCCATCGCTTCCTGCTCTTCCATAATGTCGTTTTGCGCCAGCAGCTCCAGAATACGCACGTTGTCTGACCAGCGCGTTAACTTCGGTTTTTCATGAGCGTAGCGCAACACCAGATATTGGGTAATAAATTCGATATCGGTAATTCCGCCTTCATCGGCTTTGATATCAAAGCGATCGCGATGTTTATTGCCGAGATGAGCGCGCATTTTCTCGCGCATTTCCCGCACTTCCGTTTGCAGAGTTTTACCTTCACGCGGCAGCGTCATAATCTCGCGACGCACCGCGTCAAAGTGCGCGGTGAGCTGCGGATCGCCGTACACTACACGCGCACGCACCAGCGCCTGATGTTCCCACGTCCAGGCCTCGTTTTTCTGATAATCGGAAAACGCTTCTGCAGATGTCACCAGCATTCCCGCCGCCCCGGACGGACGCAGTCGAGCATCCACTTCATACAAAATGCCGGAAGAGGTTCGCGTACTGAACAGATGCATAATGCGTTGCGCCAGACGCAGATAAAACTGTCGCCCGTCGATTTCCCGCTCGCCGTCAGTCATCGCATCCATTGGGCAATCATGGAGGAAGATCAGGTCAAGATCAGAACTGTAGCCTAACTCCCAGCCGCCCAGCTTGCCGTAGCCGACCACCGCAAAACCACGCCCTTCGCGTTCGTTCAGGTGATTTGGCTTACCGTAGCGGGCAACCATTTGAACCCATGCCTGTTGTACGACAGCATCTATCATGGCTTCTGCCAGCCAGGTTAAGTGATCGCTCACTTTCATTACCGGTAGCGTACCGGCGATATCCGCCGCCGCGATGCGTAAAAGTTGCGCCTGTTTGAACTGACGCAGCGCCTCAAGCTGTTGCTCTTCGTCATCTTCCGGCACGCGCAGCAAATACTGGCGCAGTTCATCACGGTAGGCATCCGTCGCCGTCGGCTGGTAAAGAGTGTTCGGATCGAGCAGTTCGTCCAGCAATAATGGATAACGCGCCAGTTGGCTGGCAATCATCGGCGATGCGGCGCACAGCGAAATCAAATGCTTAAGCGCTGCGGGGAATTCACTAAGCAGCTCAAGATAGGTAGTGCGGGTAACAATCCCCACCAGCAAAGCCGTAATGCGCGACAGCGTGACAGCAGCGTCTTCACGCGCACAGACATCACTTAGCAGATGCGGCATCAGATGGTCGAGCACCAGACGTCCTCGCGGCCCAATAGTGCGCTTATCCAGCTCTTTGCGGAAATCAGCAATCAGCGTCAGCACCTGTTTGCGATCATCTTCGCTAAGATGCGCCAGCACTGGCGTGGTGTCATCTTCCTGCAACGCATCCTGCCACAGCTCACGCCACTGTTCCGACAGCGACTCTTCCTGAGTTTCGCTTTCGTCGTCGCCAATCAATTCATTAAACACCCGGCGCACATTGGTCATATGTCCGGTCAGCGCCCCGGTCAGTTGCGGCCAGTCCGCGAAATCCATTGCCCATGCCAGCCGCGCACGGTTAAGCTCATCCGAAGGAAGCGTCTGAGTTTGTTCGTCGTTAATGCTTTGCAGCAGGTTTTCCAGACGCCGCAGGAACAGATACGCCACTCGCAATTGTTCAGCATCGTTTTCAGAAAGCAGATGCAGCGCGGCAATGGCGCTGAGAGTGGGTAGTAAAGAGCGGGATTGCAGCGACGGCTCGCGCCCACCGCGAATGAGCTGGAACACCTGAACGATAAATTCAATTTCGCGAATGCCACCCGCGCCAAGTTTGATGTTGTCGGTCAAACCGCGTCGGCGCACTTCACGGGCAATCATCCCTTTCATGTTGCGCAGCGACTGGATCACGCTGAAATCGATGTAACGGCGGAAAACAAACGGGCGCAGCATCGCACGCAACTCGTTAGCATAGACGCCGTCGCTATCGCCCATAATCCGCGCCTTGACCATGGCGTATCGCTCCCAGTCGCGCCCCTGCTCCTGGTAATAGTCTTCCAGCGCCGCAAAGCTCAGCACCAGCGGGCCACTTTCGCCAAACGGACGCAGTCGCATATCCACGCGATAAACAAAACCATCCTGCGTTGGTTGATCCAGCACTTTAATCAGCCGCTGACCCATGCGGGTAAAGAACTGAGCGTTATCCAGTTCCCTGCGTCCGCCCTGCGTGCAACCATGTTCCGGCCAGACAAAAATCAGATCGATATCTGAGGAAAAATTCAGCTCCCCGCCGCCCAGTTTACCCATGCCTAAAATCAGCAGCGGTTGCGCTTCACCCTGCGCATTGCAGGGCGTACCCCACTCGCGGCAGCAGGCCTCATACAGCCAGTCACGCGCGGCGACAATCAATGTCTCCGCCAGATGGCTGAGCTGCTGCAATATGCTCTCTTCAGTAACCAGTGCCAGCGTTTGCGCCCAGGCAATGCGCACCATAATGCGCCGCCGGAACAGACGCAGCTCGCGCATTAACCCTGCTTCGTCGCTTACATCACTGAGCGCCTTCTGCAACCATGCAGCGTAATGCTGCCATTCGTCGGCCTGCGGCGGCTGGCTTTCCAGTTCCGTCAGCCACTCTGGATGCGCAATTACGCTGTCCTGCACAAAATCACTGAAGGTAAGTACTGACTTCGCCTGTGCGCTAAGTGATTCCTCGGCTAAAGGCGCTGGCAGCCGCTCAACAACGGTCTGCCAGTACTGCTGTAACGGTGAAGAGAGCGGCTTCATAAGCGATTTTATCCTTGCCTGATTAACGTTTTCCGCTGTGCAACCAGAACGGTTCCTGATTGTTTGCCTCATTACGGAAATGTTCAATTTCAATGCGTTGCCCGGTCGCAATGGCATGACGCAGTCCCTGCCAGTTCTCCAGCCAGGCTTGCGCGACGAGAGGATCGTAGTAACCCGCCAGCAACAATATTGAGTCAATGTCACGCTTCAGGCGCGGCAATTGGTCACGGTAGCGATCGCCTAATGGCTGGCAGAAAACGCTTTTCAGTTCAGCGGCATGGCGGGAAAGATGGATATCGGCAAAGCGTTTGAAAGAATCGCTGATTTTGCCCTGCGCTTTGGCATCTAAAAACGGCTGCCAGGCTTTGCTTACCAGCCATTCGGTCAACGCCAGCTTCGCCATCGCCGTTTCGGTAGAGTAGACCGCCGTCACGGCAGATACCGCAGAAACGATGGTCGCTTCGCATTGGGTCAGCAGGTCACGTAAGTGAGTGCTCGCTTTACGCGGCACAATACCGCCGAACAGCATCAGCGTATGACGGACCAGACCGATGGCTGCCAGCACCTGCTCTTTCGCCGCATCGTTGCCACGTACCCACAGTTCTTCATGATACTGCCATTGCGCTAACGCCAGCTCGAGCGCCGCTTCCAGCCCCTGTTCCACATCAGCTTTTGCCGCAACATGCAAAATGGTGATCGGTTTGATTTCACGCGCGGGATTGCCCTGCGCCAGATGATAGCCGCGCGCGGCTTTGCTCAGGCTGCCCTGACGTAATCCGGTTTGCGATACCAGTTGGTTCGCCAGTTTCAGTACCGCGCGCGTATCGCCGCTAAGCAGCTCCAGTTCCAGCTCGCAGATAGGCTCAGCAAATTCGCCTGCCTTCACCTCGCCCTGATCGAGAGCGATTTCAATTCGGCTGCCATCGAGTTCCACCAGCCATTTTTCGCGATAAAAATCGGTGCTGAACAGTGGCTTCACGCGGGACGCGAGATCGGCTGGTAACTCACCGTTCGGCCAGACTTCCGTCGGTAACTGCGCTAGCTCGAGCGTCGGTTCGCTCAACGCCACGTTATATTCCGGGCGCTGGTGTAAACCGCCAGTCACTCTTCCTGCGACTTTCATGGTCATCTCATAGCGGCCGTTTTCGCCACGAATACGTAAGCCCATATCGTGTTCACGCAACCAGTTATCCGGCGTTTCGTAGTAAATATTCAGCAACTGCACGGGGTCATGGTGCTCACCGCCCAGCGTATTGAGATGGTCACGCAACGCCTCAACGGCACTGTGATTAACAATAAACTTTAATTCGATTTCCTGAGCCATCCTTCCTCCACTGGGTACTCCCCCCCAACGTAGGCGGGAGGGGAATTTGGGCTGTTAAGCCCGCAGTTTATCAGCCACGCTGATTCTGAATATACTTTTTCACAACTTCCAGCGGTGCTCCACCACATGAACCGATGAAATAAGAGCGTGACCAGAGTACGGGCTTTGAATACGCGGCGCGCAAATCAATAAAATCATTCCGCAGCCGCCTACTGGTAACGGACTTAAGGCTGTTTACCAGCTTTGTGAGTTGCACCAACGGTGGGTATTCAATCAGCATGTGAACATGATCTGCCTCGCCGTCACATTCCTTTAACTCGGCGCCAAAGTCCGCGCATACCTCCGCTACATACTGACGCATGTTTGCATGATGCAATTCACCAAAAACTGGACGGCGGTATTTTGTCATAAAAACAACGTGAACATGCAACAGGTAAGCTGAATAGCGTGAACGATTGATTTCGCACACGTATTGACCCTCCCAAAAAAATGTGGATATATTGTACATTCTAAACAACCACATACTGAATGCAAAATGTTAATCCAGAAAGCATATAAATACAGGCTCTACCCCACTGACCAGCAGGCGCAAAGGTTGCGTCAGTTGTGCGGTTGCGCTCGCTTTGTCTGGAACTATGCACTGAATGAAACACTGAGCATTCATGACGCGGGCGGAAAAATTCTGTCAGCTTTCGACCTGAATAAACGACTTACGGGCTGGAAAAAACTCCCTGAGCTGGCCTTTCTTGCTGAGGGTTACACTGACAACCTCCAGCAGAAACTGAAAGACCTGCGGAGCGCATGGGATCGCTGTTTTGATAAATCCCTGACGGCTGAAAAGCCCGTTTTCAAAAAGAAAACCAAAGGCTGCGACTCTATCCGGTTCGTCAATTTCAGCAAATATTGTGGGCTGGATTATGGCCGTGTGAAACTCCCGTCAGGACTGGGCTGGGTTAAATTTCGTCAGTCCCGGAAGATTGAAGGCGTCATTAAAAATTGCACCATCAGCCAGCATGCCGGACACTGGTATGTGTCTTTTCAGGTCGAATTAGCTGTTACCGATCCGATTCACGCATCGACCAGCGCAATAGGCCTGGATGCAGGTATAACAAAGCTGGCAACACTTTCAGACGGCACGGTCTTTGAACCGGTAAACAGCTTTAAAAAAAATCAGGATAAGCTGGCTCGCTTACAGCGCCGTCTGGCCCGGATGGTTAAATTCTCCGCCAACTGGAAAAAGCAGAAAGCGAAGATTTCCCGTTTCCACTCTCATATCGCAAACATCCGCCGCGATTACCTTCATAAAACCACGACGACGATCAGCAAAAACCACGCGATGATAGTCATTGAGGATTTAAAGGTTTCGAACATGTCAAAATCAGCAGTGGGTACGGTAGACCAGCCGGGGCGCAACGTCGCGGCAAAATCAGGTCTTAACCGGGCGATACTGGATCAGGGCTGGGCAGAAATGCGCCGCCAGCTCGAATATAAGCAGGCATGGCGCGGCGGTGATGTGCTGGCGATTAATCCGGCGTACACCAGTCAGAAATGCGCATGTTGTGGGCATACATCGAAAAATAACCGCAGGACGCAGGCGAGCTTTATCTGTACCGCGTGCGGCTATACGGCAAACGCCGATGTAAACGGCGCTCGCAATATATTAACAGCAGGTTTTGAAGTCATGGCGGCAGGACAAATATTGCCGTCAGTCCGTAAAGGACGCGCCCGTAAGGCGGCGTAAGCCGTCGAGCGAGGAACCGGGCAATGCGGCAACGTATTGCTACCCTGACAAGGGAATCCCCCTCCTGAGTCGCTTTGCGCGAAGGTGGGGGAGGATGTCAAGGCCTTTACTTATCGGTTATGTCACATAAGTGACGATGAACGGCGAACTTAATGCGATCTTTTTTGTCAGTAGATAGTATTTTGCGCCAAATTGCCATGCAACGGGCAATTTGACGGGCGTAAAAGTTTGAAGCAGTGGCAAGACCTGACACAGAGGATTCCGATTGATGTCGAATGCTTTGCGTAGCGACACTGATGCCACTACTATCGTTCCACTTTCCATGACAATAACGACAGCCTGATGCCAAAATTACGCCTGATCGGATTAACTTTACTCGCGCTTAGCGCCACTGCCGTCTCACACGCTGAAGAAACGCGCTATGTTTCTGACGAACTGAATACCTGGGTCCGTAGCGGTCCGGGAGACCATTATCGCCTCGTGGGCACGGTTAACGCCGGCGAGGAAGTGACCTTATTACAAACTGACGCCAACACCAATTATGCCCAGGTGAAAGACAGCTCTGGCCGTACCGCCTGGATCCCGTTGAAACAACTTAGCACAGAGCCAAGCCTGCGCTCCCGTGTGCCAGATCTGGAAAATCAGGTCAAAACCCTGACCGATAAGCTCACCAATATCGATAACACCTGGAATCAGCGCACCGCAGAAATGCAGCAAAAAGTGGCGCAGAGCGACAGCGTGATCAACGGGTTAAAAGAAGAAAATCAGAAACTGAAAAACGAGCTGATTGTCGCGCAGAAAAAGGTCGATGCCGCCAGCGTGCAGCTGGATGACAAACAGCGCACCATCATCATGCAGTGGTTTATGTATGGTGGCGGCGTGCTGGGGCTTGGCTTGCTGCTCGGTCTGGTACTGCCGCACCTGATCCCAACGCGCAAACGTAAAGATCGCTGGATGAACTAAATCGCCTTCTTCGTTGCACTGTCTTATTATTAGGAATTGTGTATTTGACGAAGGGATGATGGCGTGAAGATTTATCTGGTCGGTGGTGCTGTTCGGGATGCATTGTTAGGGCTACCGGTCAAAGACAGAGATTGGGTGGTAGTCGGTAGTACGCCACAGGAGATGCTCGACGCGGGCTACCAGCAGGTAGGCCGCGATTTTCCTGTTTTTCTGCATCCGCAAACGCATGAAGAGTATGCGCTGGCACGTACCGAACGGAAATCCGGTTCCGGTTACACCGGTTTTACCTGCTATGCCGCACCGGATGTCACGCTGGAAGATGATCTTAAGCGGCGCGATCTGACCATTAATGCGCTGGCCCAGGACGATAACGGCGAGATTATCGACCCGTACAACGGTCTGGGCGATCTGCAAAATCGTCTGTTGCGCCATGTTTCCCCCGCTTTTGGCGAAGATCCGTTACGCGTACTGCGCGTGGCGCGTTTTGCTGCGCGTTATGCCCACCTCGGTTTTCGTATTGCCGATGAAACTCTGGCGCTGATGCGCGAGATGACCCACGCGGGTGAACTGGAACACCTGACGCCTGAACGGGTGTGGAAAGAGACGGAAAGCGCCCTCACTACCCGCAATCCCCAGGTGTTCTTCCAGGTACTGCGCGATTGCGGCGCACTGCGCGTTTTATTCCCGGAAATTGACGCCCTGTTTGGCGTTCCGGCCCCTGCCAAGTGGCATCCGGAAATCGACACCGGTATTCACACCTTAATGACGCTCTCAATGGCGGCGATGCTAAGTCCGCAGGTCGATGTCCGTTTCGCAACGCTATGCCACGATCTCGGTAAAGGACTGACGCCGCCAGAACTTTGGCCGCGTCATCATGGTCATGGCCCGGCGGGTGTGAAGTTAGTGGAACAACTATGCCAGCGTCTGCGCGTGCCAAATGAAATTCGCGATTTAGCCAGACTGGTGGCTGAGTTTCACGATCTCATCCACACCTTCCCAATGCTGAACCCAAAAACCATCGTCAAACTATTTGATTCCATCGACGCCTGGCGTAAACCGCAGCGTGTCGAGCAACTGGCGCTGACCAGCGAGGCTGATGTGCGCGGCAGAACCGGTTTTGAATCAGCGGACTACCCGCAAGGCCGCTGGTTGCGCGAAGCCTGGGAAGTGGCACAGTCAGTGCCGACAAAAGCCGTCGTTGAAGCGGGATTTAAAGGTGTGGAGATTCGCGAGGAGCTGACCCGACGGCGGATTGCGGCGGTATCCAGCTGGAAGGAACAACGTTGTCCAAAGCCTGATTAAGCACTTGAATTTCAATTTATTGCAAACACCGGCCAGGTCGGATAAGACGCACAAGCGTCATATCCGACACTATTCCTCAATCAAAAGAACACGACATACACCACAGCCGCCACAATAAAGCGATAAATGGCGAAAGGGATAAACGAAATGCGCTTAATCAATTGCAGGAAGGTTTTAATCGCTATCAGCGCCACCACAAAAGCGGTGATAAACCCAACGGCAAACATCGGGATATCGCCGGTTGTCAGGAAGCCCCAGCTTTTGTAGAGATCGAGCGCCGTTGCGCCCATCATCATCGGCACCGCCAGCAGGAACGAGAACTCAGAAGCCGCATAACGGCTCACACCCATCAGCATCCCACCTGAAATGGTCGCCCCGGAACGGGAGAAACCTGGCCACAGCGCCAGACACTGGAAGCAGCCAATCATAAACGCCTGACGATAGGTCATATCATCGAGACCCGGCGCACGCGGTTCTTTTGGTTTCAGGCATTCGGCGGCAATCAGCAACAGGCCGCCAACGACCAGCGCATACATCACATTTATTGGATTAAACAACGACTTAATCGTGTCGTGGAACAACAGCCCCAGTACTACCGCTGGGATCATGCCAAGCAGAATGTGGATCAGCGTTAAACGGCCTTTGCTTTCTCCTTCGTGTTGCAGCGGACGACCAAAGTGAATGCCAATCAGGCCAAACAGACGCCGCCAGAACATCACTACTACCGCCAGAATTGATCCTAACTGGATCACGACTTCAAAGGTTTTCGCCGTGTCGCCCTCAAATCCCAACAAGTGACCGACAATAATCATATGGCCCGTGCTGGATACCGGCAGAAATTCTGTCAATCCTTCGACCACACCCAATATTGCCGCTATCAGCAGCGAGTGCATATCGCTCATCAATAAACCCCTAAATTATAAAAATGTAACGCTTGTCCAAACTACTGCAGTATGACCAGGTTATAACCGTTTGGTTTAACAGCTGTAAAATTAATTATTTTCTTTCAGATTATTGCCACGCTCAATGATGACGCCAACATTCGCCGCCCGCGCCACTGCGCCTGGCTTGCTGAGTTTGATACGCACCCACGGCGAGTTGAAGCGTGCTAACAGCAGCTCCGCCACCTCTTCCGCCACACGTTCCACCAGCGCAAAACGCGCGCCCTCGACGTGGCTGACTACCGTTTCTGCAATGTCAGCGTAACTGAGGCAATCCGCCACATCATCACTTTTCGCCGCTTTACGGTTATCCCACGCCATTTCGATATCGAACACTAACTTCTGTTCGATGGTCTGTTCCCAGTCGTAAACACCAATAGTGGTGATTACCGAAAGTTGCTCTATAAATACAATATCCATCACGTCCTGCCTGCTTTTTGGCTAACCGGATACCACTTCCGGCGAAATGTGCGTATTATCCACAGATTCATCGTTGAACACGAATTTTCAAAACGGAACAGCTTATGAGTGCAATCGCGCCTGGAATGATCCTCATCGCGTACCTCTGCGGCTCCATTTCCAGTGCCATTCTGGTTTGCCGCTTGTGTGGGCTGCCCGATCCGCGAACCAGCGGCTCCGGTAATCCTGGCGCAACCAATGTGTTACGTATCGGTGGCAAGGGAGCAGCCGTAGCAGTACTGATTTTCGACGTTCTGAAAGGAATGTTGCCCGTCTGGGGCGCGTATGAATTAGGTGTCAGCCCCTTCTGGCTAGGCTTAATTGCCATCGCCGCCTGCCTTGGACACATCTGGCCCGTTTTCTTCGGTTTTAAAGGAGGAAAAGGCGTTGCTACCGCTTTTGGTGCCATCGCACCAATTGGCTGGGATCTCACCGGAGTAATGGCGGGAACCTGGTTACTGACCGTGCTATTGAGCGGATACTCGTCGCTGGGAGCGATTGTCAGCGCACTGATTGCTCCATTTTACGTCTGGTGGTTTAAGCCACAATTCACCTTCCCGGTTTCGATGCTCTCATGCCTGATCCTGCTGCGCCATCATGACAACATCCAGCGTCTGTGGCGTCGTCAGGAGACAAAAATCTGGACGAAATTCAAAAGAAAGCGCGAAAAGGATCCTGAGTGATTTTTCGCGAGTCTACATAACCTGATAGCCTTCGTCGGGCTTGCCCAGCCGCTGCTGGCACCATGCCGCCAGAAATTCCACGCAGACACGTAATTTCATGCTGCGATAGAGCGGCTCCCGGTAAACAGCCCAGATATTGGCGCTTTGTGCATACTCCGGCAATACTCGCACCAGTTTGCCACTCTCCAGAAACGGTAAAACATCCCACTCAGAACGCAGCATAATTCCTTTTCCTTCCAGCGCCCATTGCAGCACAATCTCGCCGCTATTGGAGGAAAGGTGCCCGCTTACCTTCACCGATTTTTTCTCCTGACCGTTCCCCAACTCCCATATTCCGTGGGTCATATCGCGCTCTTTGGTCACCAGACAGTCATGACGACTTAATTCCTGCAAGGATTGTGGCTGCGGATATTTTTGCAGATACTCAGGTGCTGCACATAATATTCGTTTATTTTTTGTCAAAAGATGCGCAATATAATAATCAGGAATTTCGTCATTAATACGAATATCCAGATCAATATTATCCTGCACTAAATCAATTTGCCGATCGAACAATTCAAAATGCACCTGTAACTCAGGATAATTGCGCATCAGTTCGGTAATAGCTGGCGCAATATGGCTGCGCCCAAAACCAAAACTACAGCCAATACGAATCATCCCCTCCGGGCGCGTTTTGATTTGCGTGACGTCATCAACCAGTCGCTGATATTGGGTGAGGATTTCCAGCGCATGCTCGTAACAACGTTGGCCACTTTCAGTCAGCGCCACGCCGCGGGCGGAGCGGTTCAGCAGCGTTGTTGCCAGCGTATTTTCAAGGATTTGGATCCGCTTGGTGACAAATGCAGGCGTTTGCCCAAGCGTCGCCGCTGCAGCACTAAAACTCCCGCTGTGGACGATTTCTACCAGTACCTGCAAATCTTTGGCTAAAGGCCAGCTATTCAGCATCTTTAATTATCCGCAGTTGTGATAAGCGCAGTGTATTTCGCAAAACATTGCCATTCCCTGCTCTGGCGCAATATTCATTCTTATTTTCGCGTTGATTCACGAACTGTGAATTACATATTCACGGCGGCAAAAAATATAAAGCCACATTTTTAGTGGTAGTTTGTGGCGGTGAATTTTTCCAGACAAATACATAAACTGGAGTTGCCATGATGAGCGAAAGTAATAAGCAACAGGCAGTGAATAAGTTGACGGAGATTGTCGCTAACTTTACCGCCATGATTTCTACCCGAATGCCCGATGACGTGGTGGACAAACTAAAACAGCTAAAGGATGCCGAAACGTCGTCGATGGGGAAAATCATCTACCACACGATGTTCGACAACATGCAAAAAGCAATCGACCTGAATCGTCCTGCCTGTCAGGACACCGGCGAAATCATGTTTTTTGTTAAGGTCGGTTCCCGTTTCCCACTGCTTGGCGAGCTGCAAAGCATTCTTAAGCAAGCCGTGGAAGAGGCAACCGTCAAAGCGCCACTGCGTCACAATGCGGTAGAAATTTTTGACGAAGTGAACACCGGCAAAAATACCGGCAGCGGCGTACCGTGGGTCACCTGGGATATCGTCCCCGACGGTGACGATGCGGAAATCGAAGTTTACATGGCAGGCGGCGGCTGCACGTTGCCTGGTCGTTCGAAAGTGTTAATGCCGTCGGAAGGCTACGAAGGCGTAGTGAAATTCGTCTTCGAAAATATCTCCACCCTCGCCGTAAACGCCTGTCCACCGGTACTGGTAGGCGTGGGCATCGCCACCTCGGTGGAAACCGCCGCTGTGCTCTCACGTAAAGCCATTTTGCGCCCGATTGGCAGCCGCCATCCCAATCCAAAAGCGGCAGAGCTGGAACTACGCCTGGAAGAAGGACTCAACCGTCTGGGGATTGGTCCACAGGGGCTGACTGGCAACAGTTCAGTGATGGGCGTACATATCGAATCTGCCGCCCGCCATCCGTCAACCATCGGCGTTGCTGTTTCTACCGGCTGCTGGGCGCATCGTCGCGGCACACTGCTGGTTCATGCCGATCTCACCTTTGAAAATCTGTCTCACACCCGGAGCGCGTTATGAAAAAGATCCTGACAACCCCGATCAAAGCTGAAGATCTGCAAGATATTCGCGTCGGCGATGTGATCTACCTGACCGGTACGCTAGTAACCTGCCGTGACGTTTGTCACCGTCGCTTGATCGAACTCAAACGTCCGATCCCTTACGATCTCAACGGCAAAGCGATATTCCACGCTGGCCCCATCGTGCGCAAAAACGGCGACAAATGGGAGATGGTATCCGTCGGCCCGACAACCAGTATGCGTATGGAAAGTTTTGAACGTGAATTTATCGAACAGACTGGCGTGAAACTGGTGGTCGGCAAAGGCGGAATGGGGCCGCTGACCGAAGAAGGCTGCCAGAAATTCAAGGCGCTGCATGTGATTTTCCCGGCAGGCTGCGCAGTACTGGCGGCAACCCAGGTGGAAGAGATTGAAGAGGTGCACTGGACAGAACTCGGGATGCCGGAGTCGCTGTGGGTCTGCCGGGTCAAAGAGTTCGGTCCGCTGATTGTCTCTATTGATACCCACGGCAACAACCTGATAGCCGAAAACAAAAAGCTGTTCGCCGAACGCCGCGATCCCATCGTGGAAGAGATTTGCGAGCACGTCCACTACATCAAATAACCCTCCCGGAGAGGCTCACCCCCTCTCCTTTTTCGCAGGCATAACACGATGAAACCTTCCACTGAATGGTGGCGATACCTTGCGCCGCTGGCGGTCATCGCCATTATTGCTCTAATTCCGGTTCCCGCAGGGCTGGAGAGTCATACCTGGCTCTACTTTGCCGTTTTTACTGGCGTGATCGTTGGACTGATCCTCGAACCCGTGCCGGGTGCCGTGGTGGCGATGGTGGGTATCTCCATTATCGCCATTCTCTCGCCGTGGCTGCTGTTTAGCCCGGAGCAGCTCGCCCAGCCAGGTTTTAAGTTCACCGCCAAATCCCTCTCCTGGGCGGTTTCTGGTTTTTCTAATTCGGTTATCTGGCTGATTTTCGCCGCCTTTATGTTTGGCACAGGCTATGAAAAAACCGGGCTGGGGCGACGTATCGCGCTGATTCTGGTGAAAAAGATGGGGCATCGTACGCTGTTTCTCGGCTATGCGGTGATGTTCTCCGAGCTGATCCTGGCACCTGTAACACCGTCCAACTCAGCGCGCGGTGCGGGGATTATCTATCCCATCATCCGTAACCTGCCACCGCTCTATCAATCACAACCAAACGACAGCAGTTCGCGCAGCATTGGCTCGTACATCATGTGGATGGGGATTGTTGCCGACTGCGTGACCAGCGCCATTTTCCTGACGGCGATGGCACCTAACTTGCTGTTAATTGGACTGATGAAAAGCGCATCTCACGCCACGCTGAGTTGGGGCGACTGGTTTCTCGGCATGTTGCCGCTCAGCATTTTACTGGTTCTGCTGGTTCCCTGGCTGGCTTACGTGCTGTACCCGCCGGTACTGAAGTCTGGTGATCAGGTGCCGCGCTGGGCAGAGACGGAACTGCAGGCAATGGGCCCGCTCTGTTCTCGTGAAAAACGGATGCTGGGGCTGATGGTAGGCGCACTGGTGCTGTGGATTTTCGGCGGTGATTATATCGATGCCGCGATGGTCGGTTACAGCGTGGTGGCACTGATGCTGCTTCTGCGCATTATCTGCTGGGACGATATTGTCAGTAATAAAGCGGCGTGGAACGTTTTCTTCTGGCTGGCCTCGCTTATCACCCTCGCTACCGGACTCAACAACACCGGTTTTATTAGCTGGTTTGGCAAACTGTTAGCAGGCAGCTTAAGCGGTTATTCGCCAACGATGGTGATGGTGGCGTTGATTGTGGTCTTTTATCTGCTACGCTACTTCTTTGCCAGCGCCACGGCGTATACCTCCGCTCTCGCGCCGATGATGATTGCCGCCGCGCTGGCGATGCCGGAAATCCCGCTTCCCGTGTTCTGCCTGATGGTTGGCGCGGCAATTGGTCTGGGGAGCATTCTTACGCCATACGCCACCGGACCCAGTCCAATTTACTACGGTAGTGGTTATCTGCCAACGGTGGATTACTGGCGACTGGGGGCAATTTTTGGGCTGATATTCCTCGTGTTGCTGGTGATTACCGGCTTACTGTGGATGCCCGTGGTGTTGCTTTAAGTGAGGACGGTGCCGGAAGTGACTCTCCGGCACCTAATAGTTTTACGCGGCCGGTAACTCTGCCAGCGGCCAGCGCGGACGCACGCTAACGCCGAGATCCGCCGTCACGCCTGCTTTAAACCGCACCATTCCGGCATAGGCGATCATCGCGCCGTTATCAGTACAAAATTCCGGACGCGCGTAGAACACTTCGCCACGGCGTTTTTTCATCATTTCAGCCAGCTTCGCCCGTAACGTGCGGTTAGCACTCACGCCGCCTGCCATGACCAGTCGCTTAAAGCCTGTCTGATCCAGCGCTCGCTTACACTTAATCATCAACGTATCGACCACCGCATCTTCAAAGGCGCGGGCGATATCAGCACGCGTCTGGTCGTCGGTGCCGTTGTCACGAATCGTGTTCGCCGCAAAGGTTTTCAGACCAGAAAAGCTGAAATCCAGCCCTGGGCGGTCAGTCATCGGGCGCGGGAAGACAAAGCGCCCGGCTGTACCCTGAGCCGCCATTTTCGACAGTAATGGCCCGCCAGGATAATCCAGTCCCAGCAGCTTCGCGGTTTTATCAAACGCTTCCCCGGCGGCATCATCGATAGACTCTCCGAGCAGCTCGTACTGACCAATGCCAGTCACGCTGATTAACTGCGTATGACCGCCGGAAACCAGCAGCGCCACAAACGGAAATTCCGGTGGGTTATCTTCCAGCATCGGCGCTAACAGATGCCCTTCCATATGGTGTACCGGGATCGCCGGAACGCCCCAGGCAAACGCCAGCGAACGCCCGACCGTTGCGCCAACCAACAGCGCACCGACTAATCCAGGGCCTGCAGTATAGGCCACGGCGTCAATGTCTTTTGCCGTTAAACCGGACTCTTTCAGCGCCTCCTGGATCAACGGTACGGTTTTACGCACGTGATCGCGGGAGGCCAGTTCAGGCACGACGCCGCCGTAGTCAGCGTGCAATTTCACCTGACTATACAATTGGTTGGCTAACAAACCTTTTTCATCGTCGTAAATGGCGATGCCGGTTTCATCGCAGGAAGTTTCAATACCCAGTACACGCATGACTTGTTTTACCTCGCTTTATTACCGCGCAGTGTAGGACCAATGCGGGTTGATGTAAAACTTTGTTCGCCCCTGGAGAAAGCCTCGTGTATACTCCTCACCCTTATAAAAGTCCCTTTCAAAAAAGGCCGCGGTGCTTTACAAAGCAGCAGCAATTGCAGTAAAATTCCGCACCATTTTGAAATAAGCTGGCGTTGATGCCAGCGGCAAACCGAATTAATCAAAGGTGAGAGGCACATGCCGGTAATTAAAGTACGTGAAAACGAGCCGTTCGACGTAGCTCTGCGTCGCTTCAAGCGTTCCTGCGAAAAAGCAGGTGTTCTGGCGGAAGTTCGTCGTCGTGAGTTCTATGAAAAACCGACTACCGAACGTAAGCGCGCTAAAGCTTCTGCAGTGAAACGTCACGCGAAGAAACTGGCTCGCGAAAACGCACGCCGCACTCGTCTGTACTAATTCCCCGAGAGCGTTGCTCTCCGATCAGACCGAGTTGTAGTTGTAAGGCCGTGCTTCCGAAAGGAATGCGCGGCTTATTTTCGTTTATGAATTGCTAAAAATCGGGGCCTATGGCTGGACGAATCCCACGCGTATTCATTAATGATCTGCTGGCACGCACTGACATCGTCGATCTGATCGATGCCCGTGTAAAGCTGAAAAAGCAGGGCAAGAATTTCCACGCGTGTTGTCCATTCCACAACGAGAAAACCCCGTCATTCACCGTTAACGGTGAAAAACAGTTTTACCACTGCTTTGGATGTGGCGCGCACGGCAATGCGATCGACTTCCTGATGAACTACGACAAGCTCGAGTTCGTCGAAACGGTCGAAGAGCTGGCGGCAATGCACAATCTTGAAGTGCCATTTGAAGCAGGCAGCGGCCCCAGTCAGATCGAGCGCCATCAACGGCAAACGCTTTATCAGTTGATGGACGGTCTGAATACGTTTTACCAACAATCTTTACAGCAACCTGTAGCCACGTCTGCGCGCCAGTATCTGGAAAAACGCGGATTAAGCCACGAGGTTATCGCCCGCTTTGCGATTGGTTTTGCGCCCCCCGGCTGGGACAACGTCCTGAAACGGTTTGGCGGCAATCCAGAAAATCGTCAGTCATTGATTGATGCGGGCATGTTGGTCACCAACGATCAGGGTCGCAGTTACGATCGTTTCCGCGAACGGGTGATGTTCCCCATTCGCGATAAACGCGGTCGGGTGATTGGTTTTGGCGGGCGCGTGTTGGGCAACGATACCCCCAAATACCTGAACTCGCCGGAAACCGATATTTTCCATAAAGGCCGCCAGCTATACGGTCTTTATGAGGCGCAGCAGGATAACGCTGAACCCAATCGTCTGCTTGTGGTCGAAGGCTATATGGACGTGGTGGCGTTGGCGCAATACGGCATTAATTACGCCGTTGCGTCGTTAGGCACGTCAACCACTGCCGATCACATTCAATTGTTGTTCCGCGCGACCAACAATGTCATTTGCTGTTATGACGGCGACCGTGCAGGTCGCGATGCTGCCTGGCGAGCGTTGGAAACGGCGTTGCCTTACATGACAGACGGACGGCAGCTACGTTTTATGTTTTTGCCTGATGGCGAAGACCCTGACACGCTGGTGCGCAAAGAAGGTAAAGAAGCGTTTGAAGCGCGGATGGAGCAGGCGATGCCGCTCTCCGCTTTTCTGTTTAACAGTCTGATGCCGCAAGTTGATCTGAGTACCCCTGACGGGCGCGCACGTTTGAGTACGCTGGCACTGCCATTGATATCGCAGGTGCCGGGCGAAACGCTGCGAATATATCTTCGTCAGGAATTAGGCAACAAATTAGGCATACTTGATGACAGCCAGCTTGAACGATTAATGCCAAAAGCGGCGGAGAGCAGCGTTTCTCGCCCTGTTCCACAGCTAAAACGCACGACCATGCGTATACTTATAGGGTTGCTGGTGCAAAATCCAGAATTAGCGACATTGGTCCCGCCGCTTGAGAATCTGGATGAAAATAAGCTCCCTGGACTTGGCTTATTCAGAGAACTGGTCAACACTTGTCTCTCTCAGCCAGGTCTGACCACCGGGCAACTTTTAGAGCACTATCGTGGTACAAATAATGCTGCCACCCTTGAAAAACTGTCGATGTGGGACGATATAGCAGATAGGAATATTGCTGAGCAAACCTTCACCGACTCACTCAACCATATGTTTGATTCGCTGCTTGAACTGCGCCAGGAAGAGTTAATCGCTCGTGAGCGCACGCATGGTTTAAGCAACGAAGAACGCCTTGAGCTCTGGACATTAAACCAGGAGCTGGCGAAAAAGTAATTTAACGGCTTAAGTGCCGAAGAGCGATCGGGAAGCCCCCGACAGCCGCACTGAGAGGCAGCGGCAAATATATAAGTACGCCCTCGTAATTATCGTTGGCGGTAAACAACCGTTGGATTTCAGCGTTAACGGCTGAAGGACAGCGGGTCAATCGCCCAACACCAACCTCATGAAATAAGTGTGGATACCGTCTTATGGAGCAAAACCCGCAGTCACAGCTGAAACTTCTTGTCACCCGTGGTAAGGAGCAAGGCTATCTGACCTATGCCGAGGTCAATGACCATCTGCCGGAAGATATCGTCGATTCAGATCAGATCGAAGACATCATCCAAATGATCAACGACATGGGCATTCAGGTGATGGAAGAAGCACCGGATGCCGATGATCTGATGCTGGCTGAAAACACCGCGGACGAAGATGCTGCCGAAGCCGCCGCGCAGGTGCTTTCCAGCGTGGAATCTGAAATCGGGCGCACGACTGACCCGGTACGCATGTACATGCGTGAAATGGGCACCGTTGAACTGTTGACCCGCGAAGGCGAAATTGACATCGCTAAGCGTATTGAAGACGGGATCAACCAGGTTCAATGCTCCGTTGCTGAATATCCGGAAGCGATCACCTATCTGCTGGAACAGTACGATCGTGTTGAAGCAGAAGAAGCGCGTCTGTCCGATCTGATCACCGGCTTTGTTGACCCGAACGCAGAAGAAGATCTGGCACCTACCGCCACTCACGTCGGTTCTGAGCTTTCCCAGGAAGATCTGGACGATGACGAAGATGAAGACGAAGAAGATGGCGATGACGATAGCGCCGATGATGACAACAGCATCGACCCGGAACTGGCTCGCGAAAAATTTGCGGAACTGCGCGCTCAGTACGTTGTAACACGTGACACCATCAAAGCGAAAGGTCGCAGTCACGCAGCCGCTCAGGAAGAGATCCTGAAACTGTCTGAAGTATTCAAACAGTTCCGCCTGGTACCGAAGCAGTTTGACTACCTGGTCAACAGCATGCGCGTCATGATGGACCGCGTTCGTACGCAAGAACGTCTGATCATGAAGCTCTGCGTTGAACAGTGCAAAATGCCGAAGAAAAACTTCATTACCCTGTTTACCGGCAACGAAACCAGCGATACCTGGTTCAACGCGGCAATTGCGATGAACAAGCCGTGGTCGGAAAAACTGCACGATGTCTCTGAAGAAGTGCATCGCGCTCTGCAGAAGCTGCAACAGATTGAAGAAGAAACAGGCCTGACCATCGAGCAGGTTAAAGATATCAACCGTCGTATGTCCATCGGTGAAGCGAAAGCCCGCCGTGCGAAGAAAGAGATGGTTGAAGCGAACTTACGTCTGGTTATTTCTATCGCCAAGAAATACACCAACCGTGGCTTGCAGTTCCTTGACCTGATTCAGGAAGGTAACATCGGCCTGATGAAAGCGGTTGATAAGTTCGAATACCGTCGTGGTTACAAATTCTCCACCTACGCAACCTGGTGGATTCGTCAGGCTATCACCCGTTCTATCGCGGATCAGGCGCGCACCATCCGTATTCCGGTGCATATGATTGAGACTATCAATAAGCTCAACCGTATTTCTCGCCAGATGCTGCAAGAGATGGGCCGCGAGCCGACGCCGGAAGAACTGGCTGAACGTATGCTGATGCCAGAAGACAAGATCCGCAAAGTGCTGAAGATCGCCAAAGAGCCAATCTCCATGGAAACGCCGATCGGTGATGATGAAGATTCGCATCTGGGGGATTTCATCGAGGATACCACCCTCGAGCTGCCGCTGGATTCTGCGACCACTGAAAGCCTGCGTGCGGCAACGCACGACGTGCTGGCTGGCCTGACCGCGCGTGAAGCGAAAGTTCTGCGTATGCGTTTCGGTATCGACATGAACACCGACCACACGCTGGAAGAAGTGGGTAAACAGTTCGACGTTACCCGCGAACGTATCCGTCAGATCGAAGCGAAGGCGCTGCGTAAACTGCGTCACCCGAGCCGTTCTGAAGTACTGCGTAGCTTCCTGGACGATTAATCGGTAGGCCGGATCAGGCGTTACACCACATCCGGCACTTTTCCCTTTGCACAAACGCCACCTTTTCGGTGGCGTTTTTTATCGCCCACGCACTACCAGCGCCTGGTCCAGTTCCCGATACGCCTCAACCAGTTTCTCCAGTGAAACGCGACTTAAACCGCTGGGATTTGGCAGTACCCAAATCTGCGTCGAACCAATAGTGAGCGTTTGCTTCCCCCACTGTGCACCGCGTTGGCTGAATCCTTGCTCAAACGCCTGTTTGCCCAGAATTGCCAACGCTTGTGGTTGGTAATCTTCAATTTTTTCAATCAGCTTACGCCCGCCTGCGTGCAGCTCCTGCTTTGAAACTTCATTGGCTTGCACCGTTGGACGGTCTACCAGTTTGGTGACACCACAACGATAATCCAGCAGATGCTGTGCCTCCTGCGGCTTCAACTGACGGTCGGTAAACCCAGCCTGATATATCACCTTCCAGAAGCGATTTGCCGGATGAGCAAAGGGAAAACCAGTTCCGGCGGATGAAAGACCAGGATTGATACCGCAAAACACAACCCGTAACCCTGGAGCCAAAATATCCTCAACCATATTTACTCCTTTCTAACATCACCAGGAAAAGTATAACGGATTGAAAATACATTGTTTATAAAAACAGCAGGCGAGCGGTAATGGCTGGATTGCGACACGGAGTTACTTTATAATCCGCTACCATGGCCCCTTAGCTCAGTGGTTAGAGCAGGCGACTCATAATCGCTTGGTCGCTGGTTCAAGTCCAGCAGGGGCCACCAGACATAGCAAAGGCTGACGAGAAATCGTCAGCCTTTTTCTTTTTATATATCAGTTACTTTTCGTGCCAGTAAGCCGCTGCGCGTACCCGCTGTGGGTCATACTGTTCCGCTTCAAAGCGGCTGCTTAAATTCTTAACGACTTTGCCTTCGCCGGTTATCCAGATGAAGTAATCATCGGCAGGGATTTGCAGCTGCGCCAGGCGTGCGTCTACCGCCTGCTCATCATGCGCCAACCATTCGATATTAAAACCATCAAGGTGCGCGAGATAATCCTGACAGGCGTTATCCTGTACGCTGACCAGCGCGGTAACTTGCGGTTTAACGGCAAGTTTACTCAACGTTTCCAGGCGGCGGCGCAGTGCCGGCATTCCGGACTCATCGCAAACATACACCTGATACGCGTAATCTTCCGGCACCACCAGCGAACCGCGCGGACCTGCCACCGTGAGTTTATCGCCCGGTTGCGCCTGCATTGCCCAGCTGCTGGCGACGCCGCCTTCGTGAATAAAGAAATCAATCGCCAGTTCATGGCGTAGTTCGTCATACAGCGGCGTATAGTCACGCGACGGTGGGCGTGGTCCTTCCGGCCAGACGATCCCCTCTTCCGTTACCGTTGGCGGCACAAAGTGAACGTCAGATTGAGGAAAGAAGAGTTTGCTGTGATCGTCAAAGCCGCGCGATGTAAAACCGTCCAGCGCCTCGCCGCCGAGGACAATGCGCTGAAAACCGGCACTGATACGCTCAACGCGTAACACAGTCAGTTCACGGAAGCGCAGATCATTGCGAACGCGCTGTGGGTAGCTGGGGGAATTATTCATTGTTATCGCCTTCGTGATGATAATCAGATATATCTAAATAAAATTATTAAATGATAATGATTGTTAATCGTGATAAATGCAAGCGATTTGTAGAACTGATATGTCTATAGTCTGATAAGACGAACCGCCTCTTCTCAGGCATCATTACTCAACGCCGGATGCGGCGTGAACGCCTTATCCGGCCTACGTGTGAGATGAGTCCACGTTTAAAAATCATTTTTACACTTGCAAGAGCGCTCATATCAGATATAAATTAGATATATCTAATTAAGCCAAAGGAGGCTGATATGAGCCATCACCACGAAGGGTGTTGTAAACATGAAGGCCAGCCACGTCATGAAGGCTGCTGCAAAGGTGAGAAATCAGAACACGAACACTGCGGACACGGTCACCAGCATGAACACGGTCAATGCTGTGGTGGTCGCCACGGTCGCGGCGGCGGTCGTCGGCAACGTTTCTTTGGTCACGGTGAATTGCGTCTGGTGATTCTGGATATTCTCTCGCGCGATGACAGCCACGGTTACGAATTGATTAAAGCGATTGAAAATCTGACCCAGGGAAATTACACCCCAAGCCCGGGCGTCATCTACCCGACGCTGGATTTTCTTCAGGAACAGTCGCTAATTACCATCCGCGAAGAGGAAGGTGGTAAGAAGCAGATTGCGCTGACCGAACAAGGCGCGCAGTGGCTGGAAGAAAACCGCGAACAAGTGGAGATGATTGAAGAGCGCATCAAAGCGCGTTGCGTTGGCGCTGCGCTGCGCCAGAACCCGCAAATGAAGCGGGCGCTGGATAATTTTAAAGCGGTGCTGGATTTACGCGTCAACCAGAGCGATATCACTGATGCACAAATAAAAAAGATCATTGCGGTGATCGACCGCGCCGCTTTTGATATTACCCAACTGGATTAATCACCGATTGCCGGATGCGGCGTACCCTACACACCCCGTAGGCCTGATAAGATGCGCCAGCATCGCATCAGGCATTGTGCGCCAACCGCCGGATGCGGCATACCGATTAATGCAGCACCGTCACCGCGTCTTCCAGTCGGCTGGCGCGGTGTTTCACCATCGCCGACACCTGCGCACTCTCTTCCACTAACTCGGCGTTTTTCTGGGTGATCAGGTTAAGCTCATCCACCGCACGGGTCAGGCTGGAAAGCCCATCGGACTGTTCCAGCGTTGAATGGCTAATCTGAGCTATCAACTGGGTGACGTTTTTTACCTGCGCCACAATATCTTCCATCGTCCGTCCGGCGGCGTGTACCTGCTGCGAACCGGATTGCACCTTATCAGCACTGGCATCAATCAGCTTGCGAATATCGTTGGCGGCATTAGCACTGCGGCTGGCTAAATGACGCACTTCCCCTGCCACCACTGCAAAACCTTTGCCTTGTTCTCCGGCACGCGCCGCTTCCACCGCCGCATTCAGGGCGAGAATATTGGTCTGAAACGCAATATCGTTAATCAGCGAAGTAATGGTGCCAATGCGCTGGGTACTGTCAGCAATATCGTCCATCGTTTTGATCACCGTGGACATCGCCTCCCCGCCCTGCACGGCCGCATTACTGGCGGTGATCGAAAGTTTATCGGCAGCCGACGCCGTGGCAGAGTTCTGTTTCACCGACGCCGCCATCTGGTTCATGGTCGCCACCGTTTGCTGAACATTATCAACCGTCTGTTGGGTATGTTCGTTCAGTTCATCAGTGCCTTTCGCCAGCGTCTCGCTGCCGTTTCTGACACTGGACACCTGGCTCGAGACATCGTTAATTAGCCAACGGCACATCAGGCCAAGCTGCCCTACCGCGCGTAATGTCAGCCCCAGCTCATCGCTGCGATTCAGATGCTCAACACTATTACGTTCTCCGGTCGCCACCTTCAGTGCCTGACGGGCGACATTTTCTATCGGGCGCACAATCTGCCATTCAAAACAGGCGCTTACTAACAATACCACTAATGCACAGAGGAAATACGACACCACCGGGGCAGCAACAAACCCAAGCATAGCCGCCAACAAGATAAACATCAGCGTCATCACTCCACGCGCCCGCCAGCGAAGCGGCAATGAAGGCAGTTTTCCCAGCCAGCCTTTACGCACCACCAGGCCTTTATGAATACGCTTACTGGTACGTCCGGCGTTCAACGCTTTGTACAGTGGCTCCACCGCCGCAATCTCTTCATCCGTCGCCCGGGTACGAATCGACATATAGCCACTGATTTTTCCCTCGCGCACCATCGGTACCGCATTGGCCCGCACCCAATAATGGTCGCCATTTTTGCGGCGATTTTTCACGATGCCGCTCCAGGGCTCCCCTTTTTTCAGGGTGAACCACATATCCGCAAACGCCGCTTTTGGCATATCGGGATGACGCACCATATTGTGCGGCTGCCCCTGTAACTCCTGCAAGGTATAGCCGCTCACCTGCACAAAAGTGTCATTAGCATGAGTGATATAGCTTTGCAGATCGGTAGTGGACATCAGAGTGGTATCGTCCGCCAGCGGGGTATTTTGCTGGGTGACATACGGATGAGAAGACATGTTCGCGTCCTGTGCAGGTTATATGGTTGTTAACTTCTTGTCAGAGTTTATGTCGGCCCCGCTGCGGTTATCTTTAACCGATTAATTTGATTTAGATCGCAATTTGCGATTAAAGCACAAATCTAATTCCTTGATTTAAAATACTTTCACTCTGTTACTATACGAAAACGTTAATTATCTTGCCCAAAAATCAGGCATTTATTGCCCTAAAAGCGTGCATTTGCGCAGCGATCACCACATCCATACCCAATATAGACCGTGCAAAATAACAGCAAATGTTAACAAATAGCATTAAATATTGCGTAAATGATAACCACATTTGTGTTTATCCCGATTTTCGCGATTGCAGCCGGAGTGGCGCAATCCCTGCAATACTTAAATCGGTATCATGTGATACGCGAGCCTCCGGAGCATATTTTGAACAGGTTACCTTCGAGCGCATCGGCTTTAGCGTGCAGCGCCCACGCCCTGAATCTCATTGAGAAGCGAACGCTGGATCATGAGGAGATGAAAGCACTTAACCGAGAGGTCATTGAATACTTCAAAGAGCATGTCAATCCGGGGTTTTTAGAGTATCGCAAATCTGTTACCGCCGGCGGGGATTACGGAGCCGTAGAGTGGCAAGCGGGAGGTTTAAATACGCTTGTCGACACCCAGGGACAGGAGTTTATCGACTGCCTTGGAGGTTTTGGAATTTTCAACGTGGGGCACCGTAATCCAGTTGTGGTTTCCGCCGTACAGAATCAACTTGCGAAACAACCGTTACATAGCCAGGAGCTGCTCGATCCGTTACGGGCGATGCTGGCGAAAACCCTTGCTGCGCTAACGCCAGGTAAACTGAAATACAGCTTCTTCTGTAATAGCGGCACCGAGTCCGTTGAAGCAGCGCTGAAGCTGGCGAAGGCTTATCAGTCGCCGCGCGGCAAGTTTACTTTTATTGCCACCAGCGGCGCGTTCCACGGTAAATCGCTTGGCGCGCTGTCGGCCACGGCGAAATCGACCTTCCGCAAACCGTTTATGCCGTTACTGCCGGGCTTCCGTCATGTACCGTTTGGCAATATCGAAGCCATGCGCACGGCTCTTAACGAGTGCAAAAAAACCGGTGACGATGTTGCCGCAGTGATCCTTGAGCCGATTCAGGGCGAAGGTGGCGTAATTCTGCCGCCGCCGGGCTATCTCACCGCCGTGCGTAAGCTGTGCGATGAGTTCGGCGCACTGATGATCCTCGATGAAGTACAAACGGGCATGGGGCGCACGGGCAAGATGTTCGCCTGCGAGCATGAGAACGTTCAGCCGGACATTCTGTGTCTGGCAAAAGCCCTCGGCGGCGGCGTGATGCCGATTGGCGCGACCATCGCCACTGAAGAGGTGTTCTCAGTTCTGTTCGACAACCCGTTCCTGCATACCACCACCTTTGGCGGCAACCCGCTGGCCTGTGCGGCGGCGCTGGCGACCATCAATGTGTTGCTGGAGCAGAACTTACCGGCTCAGGCTGAGCAAAAAGGCGATATGTTGCTGGACGGTTTCCGTCAACTGGCACGGGAATATCCCGATCTGGTACAGGAAGCGCGTGGCAAAGGGATGTTGATGGCGATTGAATTTGTCGATAACGAAATCGGCTACAACTTTGCCAGCGAGATGTTCCGCCAGCGCGTACTGGTGGCCGGAACGCTCAATAACGCCAAAACGATCCGCATTGAACCGCCACTGACACTGACCATTGAACAGTGCGAACTGGTGATCAAAGCGGCGCGTAAGGCGCTGGCGGCCATGCGAGTAAGTGTCGAAGAAGCGTAATATCAAATCGGATGGCGATACGACGTCGCCATCCGATTGTTTTATACGATACGTACGCCCGTAGGCATCATCCGCTCCGGCGTTAACAGCACGCTTTCGCTGCCATCATCGGTTTCCGCACACAACAACATGCATTCCGACGTTTCACCGCGCATTTTCGCTTTTTGCAGATTGCATAAGACCACCACTGTTTTTCCCATCAGCTCTTCTTCGCTGTAGTACGGCACCAGGCTGGTCACGGTTTGCAGCGTTTTTTCACTCACATCAACCTGTACGATGTACAGCTTGTCGGCGTTTTCATGGCGTTTCACTTCCACAATCTTTCCGACGCGCATTTCCAGACGTGCAAAATCAGCGTAAGCCACGGTTTCCATTGTTTCCTCCCCTTGAGTAAAATTTTACTAAACTATAGCAAAAGTTTTTCTCAATCCTGTAGGCTAAAAATGGAGAATGCAGGCGTGATCACATTCGTGAGCCGCTGTGTTACCGTTACAGCGTCAAAGAAACGCGCTTTATTTACTGAAAACAGGTGACCCGATAAGCACTTCCTCTACAATGGGGGCGCACATCAGGGAAAGTAAAAAAGGTAAACATGGCAACACTAAAAGACATCGCAATCGAAGCTGGCGTATCCCTGGCGACAGTATCCAGGGTCTTGAATGACGATCCGACATTGAATGTGAAAGAAGAGACGAAACATCGCATTCTCGAGATCGCCGAAAAGCTGGAGTACAAGACCAGTAGCGCCCGTAAACTCCAGACAGGCGCAGTCAACCAGCACCATATTTTGGCTATCTACAGCTACCAACAAGAGCTGGAAATCAACGATCCTTACTATCTGGCGATCCGCCACGGCATTGAAACCCAGTGCGAAAAACTGGCGATCGAACTGACCAACTGTTATGAACACAACGGTTTGCCAGACATTAAAAACGTCACCGGTATTTTAATTGTCGGCAAACCCACGCCCGCCCTGCGCGCCGCTGCCAGCGCGTTGACCGACAATATCTGTTTTATCGACTTTCACGAACCCGGCAGCGGTTACGATGCGGTGGATATCGATCTGGCACGTATCAGTAAAGAAATCATCGACTTCTATATCAACCAGGGCGTTAATCGTATTGGTTTTATTGGCGGTGAAGATGAGCCTGGCAAGGCGGATATTCGTGAGGTCGCCTTTGCGGAATATGGCCGACTGAAACAAGTGGTACGCGAAGAGGATGTCTGGCGCGGCGGTTTTTCCAGTTCGTCGGGCTATGAACTGGCAAAACAGATGCTGGCGCAGGAAGACTATCCGAAGGCACTGTTTGTTGCTTCCGATTCCATTGCTATCGGCGTACTGCGGGCAATTCATGAACGTGGCCTGAACATCCCACAGGATATTTCGCTTATCAGCGTTAACGATATCCCCACCGCACGATTTACCTTTCCGCCGCTCTCCACCGTGCGCATCCATTCCGAGATGATGGGAAGCCAGGGCGTTAACCTGGTGTATGAAAAAGCCCGGGATGGTCGCGCGCTGCCTCTGTTAGTCTTCGTTCCCAGCAAATTAAAACTGCGCGGCACGACCCGTTAAATCCCCTTACACACTGTCCGGCAATCGTTTTTGCCGGACAGTGCTGTCGTTTATTTTCGTGATCCAGTTAAAGTAAATGCATTTACCTGCTACTTTTTAGTAAAAATTTTACTAAACTCCCCAGCAATTACACAAACTACCATCACCATGAATGGTTCCGATTTCTCTCTACCGGGAGGCCCTATGAATCGCTGGGAAAACATTCAGCTCACCCACGAAAACCGACTTGCGCCGCGTGCGTACTTTTTTTCATATGATTCTGTTGCACAGGCACGTACCTTTGCCCGCGAAACCAGCAGCCTGTTTCTGTCTTTAAGCGGTCAGTGGAATTTCCATTTTTTTGACCATCCGCTGCAAGTACCTGACGCCTTCACTTCCGAGTTAATGGCTGACTGGGGACATATCACCGTCCCCGCCATGTGGCAAATGGAAGGCCACGGCAAACTACAATATACCGACGAAGGTTTTCCGTTCCCTATCGATGTGCCGTTTGTTCCCAGCGATAACCCAACCGGTGCCTATCAACGTATTTTCACCCTCAGTGACGGCTGGCAGAGTAAACAGACGCTGATTAAATTTGACGGCGTCGAAACCTATTTTGAAGTCTACGTTAACGGTCAGTATGTGGGTTTCAGCAAGGGCAGTCGCCTGACCGCAGAGTTTGACATCAGCGCGATGGTTAAAACCGGCGACAACCTGTTGTGTGTGCGCGTGATGCAGTGGGCGGACTCTACCTACGTGGAAGACCAGGATATGTGGTGGTCGGCGGGGATCTTCCGCGATGTTTATCTGGTCGGTAAACAACTCACGCATATTAACGATTTCACCGTGCGTACCGACTTTGACGAAGCCTATTGCGATGCCACGCTTTCTTGTGAAGTAGTGCTGGAAAATCTCGCCGCCTCCCCTGTCGTAACGACGCTGGAATATACCCTGTTTGATGGCGAACGCGTGGTGCACAGCAGCACTATTGATCATTTGGCAATTGAAAAACTGACCAGCGCCAGCTTTGCTTTTACTGTCGAACAGCCCCAGCAATGGTCAGCAGAATCCCCTTATCTTTACCATCTGGTCATGACGCTGAAAGACGCCGACGGCAACGTTCTGGAAGTGGTGCCACAACGCGTTGGCTTCCGTGATATCAAAGTGCGCGACGGTCTGTTCTGGATCAATAACCGTTATGTGATGCTGCACGGCGTCAACCGTCACGACAACGATCATCGCAAAGGCCGCGCCGTTGGAATGGATCGCGTCGAGAAAGATCTCCAGTTGATGAAACAGCACAACATCAACTCTGTGCGTACCGCTCACTACCCCAACGATCCGCGTTTTTACGAACTGTGTGATATCTACGGCCTGTTTGTGATGGCGGAAACCGATGTCGAATCGCACGGCTTTGCTAACGTCGGCGATATCAGCCGTATTACCGACGATCCGCAGTGGGAAAAAGTCTACGTCGAGCGCATTGTTCGCCATATCCACGCGCAGAAAAACCATCCGTCGATCATCATCTGGTCGCTAGGCAATGAATCCGGCTATGGCTGTAACATCCGCGCGATGTACCACGCAGCGAAGGCGCTGGATGACACGCGACTGGTGCATTACGAAGAAGATCGCGATGCTGAAGTGGTCGATATTATTTCCACCATGTACACCCGCGTGCCGCTGATGAATGAGTTTGGTGAATATCCGCATCCGAAGCCGCGCATCATCTGTGAATACGCCCATGCGATGGGGAACGGTCCGGGCGGGCTGACGGAGTACCAAAACGTATTCTATAAGCACGATTGCATTCAGGGACATTATGTTTGGGAATGGTGCGACCACGGGATCCAGGCGCAGGATGACAACGGCAATGTCTGGTATAAATTCGGCGGTGACTACGGCGACTATCCCAACAACTATAACTTCTGTCTTGATGGTTTGATCTATTCCGATCAGACGCCGGGGCCGGGACTGAAAGAGTACAAACAGGTTATCGCGCCGGTAAAAATCCACGCGCTGGATCTGACTCGCGGCGAGCTGAAAGTCGAAAATAAACTGTGGTTTACCACGCTTGATGACTACACCCTGCACGCAGAGGTGCGCGCCGAAGGTGAAACGCTCGCGACGCAGCAGATTAAACTGCACGACGTTGCGCCGAACAGCGAAGCCCCCTTGCAGATCACGCTGCCACAGCTGGACGCCCGCGAAGCGTTCCTCAACATTACGGTGACCAAAGATTCCCGCACCCGCTACAGCGAAGCCGGGCATTCTATCGCCACTTATCAGTTCCCGCTGAAGGAAAACACCGCGCAGCCAGTGCCTTTCGCACCAAATAATGCGCGTCCGCTGACGCTGGAAGACGATCGCTTGGGCTGCACCATTCGCGGCTACAACTTCGCGATCACCTTCTCAAAAATGAGTGGCAAACCGACATCCTGGCAGGTGAATGGCGAGTCGCTGCTGACCCGCGAGCCAAAGATCAACTTCTTCAAGCCAATGATCGACAACCACAAGCAGGAGTACGAAGGACTGTGGCAACCGAACCATTTGCAGATTATGCAGGAACATCTGCGCGACTTTGCCGTTGAGCAAAGTGATGATGAAGTGTTGATCATCAGCCGCACGGTTATTGCCCCACCGGTGTTTGACTTCGGGATGCGCTGTACCTACATCTGGCGCATCGCTGCCGATGGTCAGGTTAATGTGGCGCTTTCCGGCGAACGTTACGGCGACTATCCGCACATCATTCCGTGCATCGGTTTCACCATGGGGATTAACGGCGAATACGACCAGGTAGCATATTACGGACGTGGACCGGGCGAAAACTACGCCGACAGCCAGCAGGCTAACATCATTGATATCTGGCGCAGTACCGTCGATGCCATGTTCGAGAACTATCCCTTCCCGCAGAACAACGGCAACCGTCAGCATGTCCGCTGGACGGCACTCACTAATCGCCACGGCAACGGTCTGCTGGTGGTTCCGCAGCGCCCCATTAACTTCAGCGCCTGGCACTACACCCAGGAAAACATCCACGCTGCCCAGCACTGTAACGAACTGCAGCGCAGTGATGACATCACCCTGAATCTTGACCACCAACTGCTTGGCCTCGGCTCTAACTCCTGGGGCAGCGAAGTGCTGGACACCTGGCGCGTCAGGTTCCGTGACTTCAGCTACGGCTTTACGTTGCTGCCAGTTTCTGGCGGGGAAGCTACCGCGCAAAGCCTGGCGTCGTATGAGTTCGGCGCAGGGTTCTTTTCCACGAATTTGCACAGCGAGAATAAGCAATGAGGATCATCGATAACTTAGAACAGTTCCGCCAGATTTACGCCTCTGGCAAAAAGTGGCAACGCTGCGTTGAAGCGATTGAAAATATCGACAACATTCAGCCTGGCGTCGCCCACTCCATCGGTGACTCATTGACTTACCGCGTGGAGACAGACTCCGCGACCGATGCGCTATTTACCGGGCATCGACGCTATTTTGAAGTACATTACTACCTGCAAGGACAACAAAAAATTGAATATGCGCCGAAAGAGACATTACAGGTAGTGGAATATTATCGTGATGAAACTGACCGTGAATATCTAAAAGGCTGCGGAGAAGCCGTTGAGGTCCACGAAGGGCAAATCGTTATTTGTGATATCCATGAAGCGTATCGATTTATCTGTAATAACGCGGTCAAAAAAGTCGTTCTCAAAGTCACCATCGAAGATGGTTATTTCCATAACAAATAACAATTACGGCGGCATAAGGAGTTTGCCGCCACCGCTACCCTACTCATTTTCGGAGATGTGTTATGTCTGATACCAAACGTAATACAATCGGCAAATTCGGCTTGCTCTCGCTGACTTTTGCCGCCGTTTACAGCTTTAACAACGTTATCAATAATAATATTGAGCTTGGACTGGCCTCGGCACCAATGTTTTTCCTCGCGACGATTTTTTATTTTATTCCCTTCTGTCTGATCATCGCAGAATTTGTTTCGTTAAATAAAAACTCGGAAGCCGGTGTCTACGCGTGGGTAAAAAGTTCGCTGGGCGGACGTTGGGCATTTATTACTGCCTATACCTACTGGTTCGTAAACTTGTTCTTTTTCACCTCATTATTGCCGCGCGTTATTGCTTACGCCTCGTATGCTTTCCTCGGCTACGAATATATTATGACACCGGTTGCCACCACCATTATCAGTATGGTGCTGTTCGCCTTCTCCACCTGGGTTTCCACCAACGGGGCGAAAATGCTGGGGCCAATCACCTCCGTCACTTCAACGCTGATGCTGCTGTTAACGCTCTCCTACATTTTACTGGCAGGCACGGCGCTGGTTGGCGGCGTACAGCCTGCCGATCCGATCACCGTTGACGCGATGATCCCTAACTTTAACTGGGCGTTCCTCGGCGTTACTACCTGGATCTTTATGGCCGCAGGTGGCGCGGAATCTGTCGCGGTGTACGTTAACGACGTCAAAGGCGGTTCAAAATCGTTTGTTAAAGTGATCATTCTCGCCGGGATTTTTATCGGTGTACTGTATTCCGTCTCCTCGATGCTGATTAACGTCTTCGTCAGCAGCAAAGAGTTGAAGTTTACCGGCGGATCGGTGCAGGTATTCCATGGCATGGCGGCGTATTTTGGTCTGCCGGAAGCGTTGATGAATCGCTTTGTCGGTCTGGTGTCCTTTACCGCAATGTTCGGTTCCCTGCTGATGTGGACCGCAACGCCGGTAAAAATTTTCTTCTCCGAAATCCCGGAAGGCATCTTTGGTAAGAAAACCGTCGAACTGAACGAAAACGGCGTTCCGGCGCGCGCGGCATGGATCCAGTTCCTGATTGTCATCCCGCTGATGATTATCCCGATGCTCGGTTCCAATACCGTGCAGGATCTGATGAATACCATTATTAATATGACCGCCGCAGCATCCATGCTTCCGCCATTATTCATCATGCTGGCTTACCTGAATTTACGCGCCAAATTAGATCACCTGCCACGCGATTTCCGTATGGGCTCCCGCCGCACAGGTATTATCGTTGTTTCAATGCTGATTGCGATATTTGCCGTAGGGTTTGTCGCTTCGACATTCCCGACTGGCGCGAATATTCTGACCATCATTTTTTATAACGTCGGCGGTATTGTTATCTTCCTCGGCTTTGCGTGGTGGAAATACAGTAAATATATAAAGGGATTAACGGCTGAAGAGCGCCATATTGAAGCGACGCCAGCCAGCAATGTTGATTAAGCAGAATAATAAAAAATGAGCAGGCATTTTTCCTCTTCCTGGATGGGGAGAGGGAAAATAGTTTCTGCCTTTATATTTTTATAATTACAACGATAAAAGGCTGTACTTTTTCTTTAGCTCATGGATTAACACAATGAAATTAATCACTGCACCATGCAGAGCATTACTTGCTCTGCCGTTTTGCTACGCCTTTTCTGCGGCCGCTGAAGAAGCACGTCCGGCAGAACATGACGACACAAAAACACCCGCAATGACCTCGACATCTTCTCCTTCATTTCGTTTTTACGGCGAATTAGGGGTTGGTGGATATATGGATTTAGAGGGTGAGAATAAACATAAATACAGCGACGGCACCTATATTGAAGGTGGCCTGGAGATGAAGTACGGCTCCTGGTTCGGCCTGATTTACGGCGAAGGCTGGACCGTGCAGGCCGACCACGACGGTAATGCCTGGGTGCCTGACCATAGCTGGGGCGGTTTCGAAGGTGGGATTAACCGTTTCTATGGCGGTTATCGTACCAATGATGGCACCGAAATCATGCTCAGTCTGCGTCAGGATTCCTCGCTGGATGACCTGCAATGGTGGGGCGATTTCACGCCCGATCTGGGCTACGTCATTCCCAATACCCGCGACATTATGACCGCGCTGAAGGTACAGAACTTAACCGGCAACTTTCGTTATAGCGTCACCGCCACACCTGCCGGACATCATGACGAAAGCAAAGCCTGGCTACATTTTGGCAAATACGATCGCTACGACGACAAATACACCTATCCGGCAATGATGAACGGTTACATCCAGTATGACCTTGCCGAAGGCATCACCTGGATGAACGGTCTGGAAATTACCGACGGTACCGGACAACTCTATCTCACTGGCCTGCTTACCCCTAACTTTGCCGCTCGCGCCTGGCACCATACCGGACGCGCCGACGGACTGGACGTACCGGGAAGTGAAAGTGGGATGATGGTGAGCGCCATGTATGAAGCGTTCAAGGGGATTTATCTCTCTACCGCTTACACGTACGCCAAACATCGCCCTGACCACGCTGACGATGAAACCACCTCTTTCATGCAGTTTGGTATCTGGTACGAATACGGCGGCGGACGTTTCGCAACGGCTTTTGATAGCCGCTTCTACATGAAAAATGCCTCTAACGATCCCAGCGACCAACTCTTCCTGATGCAATATTTCTACTGGTAAAAGGACAATAATCTCATGAAAATCAAAACTATTTTAACGCCAGTAGCCTGCGCTCTACTGATAAGTTTTTCCGCCCATGCCGCTAATGCCGACAATTACAAAAACGTGATTAACCGTACCGGCGCACCGCAGTACATGAAGGATTACGATTACGACGATCACCAGCGTTTTAATCCGTTTTTCGATCTCGGATCCTGGCATGGTCATCTGTTGCCAGACGGCCCGAATACCATGGGCGGTTTTCCAGGCGTTGCGCTGCTGACGGAAGAATACATCAACTTTATGGCCAGCAATTTCGACCGCCTGACCGTCTGGCAGGACGGCAAGAAAGTCGACTTCACGCTGGAGGCATACAGTATTCCCGGCGCGCTGGTGCAAAAACTGACAGCAAAAGATGTGCAGGTTGAAATGACTCTTCGCTTCGCCACGCCGCGCACGTCACTACTGGAAACCAAAATCACCAGCAATAAACCGCTGGATCTGGTGTGGGACGGCGAACTACTGGAAAAACTGGAAGCGAAAGAAGGGAAACCGCTTTCCGATAAAACCATTGCTGGCGAATACCCTGACTATCAGCGCAAAATCAGCGCCACCCGTGATGGCCTGAAAGTCACCTTTGGCAAAGTGCGCGCCACCTGGGATCTGCTGACCTCCGGCGAATCAGAATATCAGGTGCATAAATCCCTGCCAGTGCAGACTGAAATCAACGGTAATCACTTTACCAGTAAGGCGCATATCAACGGGTCGACGACGCTCTATACCACCTACTCCCACCTGCTGACCGCTCAGGAAGTTAGCAAAGAGCAAATGCAGATCCGCGATATTCTGGCGCGTCCGGCGTTTTATCTCACCGCCTCGCAGCAACGCTGGGAAGAGTACCTGAAGAAAGGGTTAACCAATCCGGATGCGACGCCGGAACAGACGCGCGTCGCGGTGAAAGCCATCGAAACACTCAACGGTAACTGGCGCTCACCGGGCGGGGCGGTGAAATTTAATACCGTCACACCGTCGGTGACCGGGCGCTGGTTCTCCGGCAATCAGACCTGGCCGTGGGATACCTGGAAACAGGCGTTTGCGATGGCGCATTTCAATCCGGAGATCGCCAAAGAGAATATCCGCGCGGTCTTCTCCTGGCAGATCCAACCTGGCGACACCGTGCGTCCACAGGATGTGGGATTTGTCCCCGACCTGATTGCGTGGAACCTTAGCCCCGAGCGTGGCGGCGATGGCGGCAACTGGAACGAACGCAATACCAAGCCCAGCCTTGCCGCCTGGTCGGTGATGGAAGTGTACAACGTCACCCAGGATAAAACCTGGCTGGCAGAGATGTACCCGAAACTGGTGGCCTATCACGACTGGTGGTTACGTAACCGCGATCATAACGGCAACGGCGTGCCGGAATATGGCGCGACCCGCGATAAAGCCCATAACACCAAGAGCGGCGAGATGCTGTTTACGGTGAAAAAAGGCGATAAAGAAGAGACGCTGTCTGGGCTGAACAACTACGCCCGCGTGGTGGAGAAAGGCCAGTACGACAGTCTGGAAATTCCGGCACAAGTTGCTGCGTCGTGGGAATCGGGCCGTGATGACGCCGCCGTCTTTGGGTTTATCGACAAGGAACAGCTGGATAAATATGTCGCTAACGGCGGCAAACGTAGCGACTGGACGGTGAAATTCGCCGAGAACCGCAGCCAGGACGGAACGTTGCTGGGCTACTCGCTATTGCAGGAGTCGGTGGATCAGGCCAGCTATATGTACAGCGATAACCATTATTTGGCAGAGATGGCAACTATCCTCGGTAAGCCGGAAGAGGCCAAACGCTATCGCCAGTTGGCGCAGCAGCTCGCGGACTACATCAATACCTGTATGTTCGACCCGACCACGCAGTTCTACTATGACGTGCGCATTGAAGATAAACCGCTGGCGAACGGCTGCGCGGGCAAACCGATTATTGAGCGCGGTAAAGGGCCTGAAGGCTGGTCGCCGCTGTTTAACGGTGCGGCAACGCAGGCCAATGCCGACGCGGTGGTGAAGGTGATGCTGGACACCAAAGAGTTCAACACCTTTGTACCGCTGGGAACGGCGGCGTTAACCAACCCGGCTTTTGGCGCGGATATCTACTGGCGCGGGCGCGTATGGGTGGACCAGTTCTGGTTTGGTCTGAAAGGAATGGAGCGTTACGGTTATCGCGATGATGCCCTGAAACTGGCGGATACGTTCTTCCAGCATGCAAAAGGATTAACCGCCGACGGTCCGATTCAGGAGAATTACAACCCGCTGACAGGTGCACAGCAAGGGGCTCCAAATTTCTCCTGGAGTGCCGCACATTTGTATATGTTGTATAACGATTTTTTCCGTAAGCAGTAATTTGCAACGGCTGGCGGATGCGGCGTAAACACCTTATCCGCCCTACATGTGCGTTCCGTAGGCCGGATAAGACGCGGCAAGCGTCGCATCCGGCATCTGCACCGCGCCACTGGCGGATGCGGCGTGGACACCTTATCCGCCCTACATGTACGTTCCCCCAGGTCGGATAGGACGCGGCACGCATCGCATCCGGCATTACCACTAGCGTATTCTTTTTGATTCCCATCACAAACCCCGCATTCCCCTTTTCCCTTTTCCCCGGCGACGGCTAAATTAGAACTCATCCGACCACGTAACAATTATTTTACATGCTGGATAATTTATGAGCTACCCGTCGCTGTTTGCCCTGCTTGATTTAGGTTTTACCACGTTAAAAAACCGCGTGTTGATGGGTTCAATGCACACCGGGCTGGAGGAATACCCGGACGGTGCCGAGCGGCTGGCGGCGTTTTATGCTGAACGCGCCCGTCACGGCGTGGCGCTGATCGTTAGCGGCGGTATTGCACCTGATTTAACAGGCGTTGGCATGGAAGGCGGTGCAATGCTCAATGACGTCAGCCAGATCCCGCACCATCGCACCATTACCGAAGCGGTACATCAGGAAGGCGGCAAAATCGCCCTGCAAATTTTGCATACCGGACGCTACAGCTACCAACCGCATCTGGTAGCGCCCTCCGCGTTGCAGGCCCCCATCAACCGTTTTGTTCCTCATGAACTCACCCATGAAGAGATCCTGCGACTGATCGACGATTTCGCCCGCTGCGCGCAACTGGCGCGGGAGGCCGGATACGATGGCGTAGAGGTGATGGGTTCCGAAGGGTATTTGATCAACGAGTTTCTGACTCTGCGCACCAACCAGCGTAGCGACCAGTGGGGCGGCGATTACCGCAACCGGATGCGGTTTGCTATTGAAGTGGTACGTGCGGTGCGCGAGCGCGTCGGCAACGACTTCATTATTATCTATCGGCTGTCGATGCTCGACCTGGTAGAAGGCGGCGGGACTTTTACCGAAACGGTAGAACTGGCGCAGGCCATTGAAGCGGCGGGCGCAACCATTATCAACACTGGAATAGGCTGGCATGAAGCGCGGATTCCGACCATCGCCACGCCAGTGCCGCGCGGCGCATTTAGCTGGGTCACACGCAAACTGAAAGGTCACGTCTCATTGCCGCTGGTGACCACCAACCGGATTAACGATCCGCAGGTTGCCGACGATATTCTCTCGCGCGGTGATGCCGATATGGTATCGATGGCGCGACCGTTTCTTGCTGATGCGGAGCTGCTGTCAAAAGCGCAATCGGGGCGAGCCGATGAGATCAACACCTGCATTGGCTGCAATCAGGCCTGTCTCGATCAGATCTTTGTCGGCAAGGTCACCTCGTGCCTGGTGAATCCTCGCGCCTGCCACGAAACCAAAATGCCGATCCTTCCCGCCGTGCAGAAAAAAAATCTGGCGGTGGTCGGCGCAGGTCCGGCGGGGCTGGCGTTTGCCATCAATGCGGCGGCGCGTGGTCATCAGGTAACGTTGTTTGATGCACATAGCGAGATCGGCGGGCAGTTTAATATCGCCAAACAGATCCCCGGCAAAGAGGAATTTTACGAAACATTGCGCTACTACCGCCGGATGATCGAAGTGACTGGCGTGACACTGAAACTTAATCACACCGTGACCGCAGATCAGTTAAAGGCGTTCGATGAAACGATCCTCGCCAGTGGGATCGTACCGCGCATTCCGCCCATCGACGGGATCGATCATCCGAAGGTGTTGAGTTATCTCGACGTACTGCGCGACAAAGCGCCGGTGGGCAACAACGTCGCCATCATTGGTTGTGGTGGGATTGGCTTTGATACAGCGATGTATTTGAGTCAGCCAGGGGAGTCCACCAGCCAGAATATCACCGAGTTTTGTAATGAGTGGGGAATCGACAGTAGCCTGCAACAGGGTGGTGGGTTAAGCCCGCAGGGAATGCAGATCCCCCGTAGCCCGCGACAGATTGTGATGCTTCAACGCAAAGCCAGCAAACCAGGGCAAGGGTTGGGCAAAACTACGGGCTGGATCCATCGCACCACCCTACTCTCACGGGGTGTAAAAATGATCCCAGGCGTAAGTTACCAGAAGATCGACGATGAAGGGCTGCATGTGGTGATCAACGGCGAACCGCAAATTTTGGCGGTAGATCATGTGGTGATCTGCGCGGGGCAGGAGCCAAACCGCACGCTGGCGCAACCGCTCATTGATAGCGGGAAAACCGTGCATTTAATTGGCGGCTGCGATGTGGCTATGGAGCTGGACGCACGACGGGCGATCGCGCAGGGAACACGGCTGGCGCTGGAGATTTAAATCGTTGTTTGAAGCGCCGGATGCGACGCATCCGGCACGTCGCGTTAATCAATAAACAAGGCGGGAGAAATGCCGAATCGCGTTGCCAGTTTTTTAGCGTGTTCCAGCGTTAATTTCCTCTTCCCGCTCAAAACGCGTGACACCATCGATTTACTGCCAATTTCCGGCAGATCGGAAAGGGTTAAACCATATTGATCCATAAGGGTACGAATCACAGCTATACCGCCAGGCATGGCTTGAGCCATGGCATTAAATTCAGCAAATTCGGGCGCTGATTCTTCCCACGCGGTTATTTTGGCACACACCAGATCCAGCAAGGGGTTTTCAGGATCGTTGAGCAGCAGATGATCTACCAGTTCCAGCGCCTGGGTGTATTGTTCCTCGTTCTGAATACCCGCCAGAAAAGGTGCCACAGCAGTTAGCTTTTCTCCTGCTTGTAAGATGTCGGCAATCGCAATCATTTTTTCCCCTTAGTACGATGAACGGCGGTAAAGAAATCGTATTCTTTATGCGTCATAACTTCACGTATGTAGCACTTTTGCGATTCAAAAAAGACCATTGCTACAACACGTAATTCATTGCCCCCGACATTGAAAACATAATGCTTATCCAGATATTTGAAGTTATCCAGAGAAGGGAATACTGCTTTTAATGACTCAGGTTTTTTGAAATATCCCTTAGCAATCGTGTTCCCCAGAGCCACCAACTCCGTTTTATGTTGCGGGTATTTTTCCGCAGCATCTTTCAATGCTTTTTGAGTTATCATGTGCATTCTTCATCACGTCCGTTGACAAATTGGCAACATGATAACATCCGTTGACAGATTGGCAACGGATGAATTTATCTGTGTGACGGAAGAATAAACGTAGAAAAACGCTAAACAAGAGAATGTAGAGGATGGTGACAGGGATTTTTTGTTTTATGGAAGCGCGATTCCAGAACTGGGCAGACATTGCCGGATGCGACGCTTGCCGCGTCTTATCCGACCTGGGGGTAATGTGCTGAACGTAGGCCGGATAAGGCGTTTACGCCGCATCCGGCAGGTAACTCCCAATCTTACCGACGACGCCCCAGTTTCACCGCTTTCAGCACCACAAATTTATTATTCGTAGCGATGGTGGTGCAATTGCCGAAAATTTTCTTCAGTTTATGGAAGTAATCCAGGTGACGGTTGGCAACGATATACAGCTCGCCGTTGATTTTCAGGCAGCGGCGCGCGTGGTGGAACATTTCCCAGGCAACGTTATCGGTCAGTGCATGTTGCTGGTGAAACGGCGGGTTGCAGAGCACAGCATTAAAGCGGAAAGGCTCCACGCCGGAGAGCGCGTTGTTGATCATAAACTCGCAGCGATCCAACGCCTCTGGCATGTTGGTTTCAACATTCAAACGGCTGGAAGCAACCGCCATCGGTGATTCATCGACAAACACCACTTTCGCCTGCGGGTTTTTATCAAGCAGCGTCAGGCCAATAACGCCGTTACCACAACCGAGATCGACAACCTCACCCTCGAGATTCTCTGGCAGATGCTGCATAAAGAAGCGCGCGCCAATATCAAGCCCGGTGCGTGAGAAGACATTCGCATGGTTGTGGATAGTCCAGTCAGTACCCTCCAGCTTCCAGCTAACGGTCTGCGGTGCATCAACCAGCGGCGGCTCGTTGAAAGTGCAGTTAATCAGGCGCGCTTTCTTCCATGCCAGCGTGGTGGTGGTCGGGCCGAGCACTTTTTCGAACAGTTCCAGCGTGGAGGTGTGAATGTCACGGGCTTTAGCACCGGCAATAATACGTGTATCCGGCGTGACTACTTTGCGCAATGCGCGCAGTTGCTGTTCCAGCAATGCCAGTGTTTTCGGCACTTTGATCAGTACCACGCCCGGCTGTTGCGGGTAGTCAGCGGTGCTGTCGAGAAACTTCACGCTCGATTCATCAATCCCGTTGAGGCGTAAATTCTCGCGCGTCGCCAGTTCGCTGATGTATGAGTCGCCAATGCTGTACGGCTTATGTTCCGCCAGCGCACAACTTAACGCCCCAAAGGCATCATTCAGGATTAACACCGGGCCGCGGATTTCTGTGTCGTCCAACTGTTGCAGCAAATATTCATCTGCCGCTTCCCACGCCTGTAGCGGGTTAACGTCATCCGTCGCCGGAAAACGTTGTAGTGTCAGTGAACGGAAACCGTTGTCTAAGTGGCTCATCGGCCCTCCTGAATGATAAAATTTCGACGTTGCCCCTGAAAAGGGTGCGTGAGTATACCCTTTTTCTCTTTTTCGTGGGCGGTTATGAGCAATCTTACTTATCTTCAGGGTTATCCCGAACAGTTGCTTTCCCAGGTGCGCACGCTGATTAATGAACAGCGTCTGGGCGATGTGCTGGCAAAACGCTATCCGGGAACACACGACTACGCCACCGATAAAGCCCTCTGGCAATATACTCAGGATCTGAAAAATCAGTTTCTGCGTAATGCTCCACCGATCAATAAAGTGATGTATGACAACAAGATCCATGTGCTGAAAAACGCGCTCGGGTTACATACCGCTGTTTCGCGTGTGCAGGGCGGCAAGCTGAAAGCAAAAGCAGAGATCCGCGTCGCTACCGTGTTTCGCAACGCGCCGGAACCGTTTTTGCGCATGATCGTGGTGCACGAGTTGGCGCACCTGAAGGAGAAAGAGCACAACAAAGCGTTTTACCAGTTGTGCTGTCATATGGAACCGCAGTACCACCAGCTTGAGTTCGACACCCGGCTGTGGCTAACGCAGTTGTCGCTTGGGCAGGACAAAATCTGAAAATAATTTCAGGCGTTATCTTTTCCTCCTTTAGCGCCTAAAATCGACCTCCCCCCTTTCGTTAAGGATAACGACCATGCTGCGCGCCTTTGCCCGCCTTTTTCGCCGCGTTTGTTTTTCTCGCCGGACTCTAAAGATTGCCTGCTTACTGTTACTTGTGGCAGCAGCGACAATTTTTATCGCCGATCGCGCAATGGTCAACGCCAGCAAGCAGCTGACCTGGAGCGATGTTAACGCCGTTCCAACACGCAACGTGGGTTTATTGCTGGGAGCGAGGCCGGGTAATCGCTACTTTACCCGACGTATTGATACCGCAGCAGAGTTGTACCACGCCGGAAAAGTGAAATGGCTACTAGTGAGCGGCGATAACGGACGTAAAAATTACGATGAAGCCTCAGGCATGCAGCAGGCTTTGATCACTAAAGGCGTACCCGCAAAAGTCATCTTCTGCGACTATGCCGGATTCTCAACGCTTGATTCGGTGGTGCGTGCCAAAAAGGTGTTTGGTGAAAGCCATATCACTATTATTTCGCAAGAATTTCATAACCAACGCGCCATCTGGCTGGCAAAACAGTACGGCATCGATGCCATCGGGTTTAACGCACCAGACCTGAATATGAAACATGGTTTTTATACTCAGCTGCGGGAGAAACTCGCTCGCGTCAGCGCAGTGATTGACGCGAAAATCCTCCATCGACAGCCAAAATATCTCGGGCCGTCGGTCATGATTGGGCCGTTTAGCGAGCATGGCTGTCCGGCGAAAGAATAATGCATATCTGCGCACGTCGAAGATGAAAAAGGCGTGCTACATTGACGGCAGAATCCCTTTATGGAGTATCCACGCGTTATGATACGTTTCGCTGTGATTGGCACGAACTGGATCACCCGCCAGTTCGTCGAGGCCGCCCATGAGAGCGGTAAATACAAGTTAACCGCTGTCTATTCCCGCAGCCTTGAACAGGCCCAGCACTTCGCCAATGATTTTTCTGTCGAGCATCTGTTTACATCGCTGGAAGCGATGGCAGAAAGCGATGCCATTGACGCGGTGTATATTGCCAGCCCGAATGCCCTGCATTTTTCCCAGACACAACTTTTCCTTAGCCATAAAATTCATGTGATTTGCGAGAAACCGCTGGCGTCGAATCTGGCGGAAGTGGATGCCGCCATTGCCTGTGCGCGGGAAAATCAGGTGGTGCTGTTTGAGGCATTTAAAACCGCCAGCCTGCCGAATTTCCATTTGTTACGCCAGGTACTGCCGAAAGTTGGCAAATTGCGTAAAGTCTTTTTCAACTATTGCCAATATTCCTCGCGATATCAACGTTATCTGGACGGCGAGAATCCCAACACCTTCAATCCGGCATTCTCCAACGGTTCAATTATGGATATCGGCTTTTACTGTCTGGCGTCGGCGGTGGCGTTATTTGGTGAACCGAAAAGCGTGCAGGCAACCGCCAGTTTGCTGGCAAGTGGTGTGGATGCCCACGGCGTGGTGGTGATGGATTACGGTGATTTCAGCGTTACCTTGCAGCACTCAAAGGTCAGTGATTCTGTGCTGGCAAGTGAGATTCAGGGCGAAGCGGGATCGCTGGTGATTGAAAAACTGTCTGAATGCCAGAAAGTTTGCTATGTGCCGCGCGGCAGCCAGATGCAGGATCTTACCCAACCGCAGCATATTAATACCATGCTGTACGAAGCAGAGCTGTTCGCTACCCTGGTGGATGAACATCTGGTAGATCATCCAGGGCTGGCGGTCAGTCGTATCACCGCCAGGCTGCTGACCGAGATCCGCCGCCAGACCGGGGTGATTTTTCCGGCAGATAGCGTAAAACTATAATAGCCAAAGTAAAACAGTGTAAAAGGGATGTAACAGACCATTGACTGACCGAATGGTCTGTCATACTTTGTTACCTGCAAAGGGGAGTAACTTCATTGCCGGTCGATCGTCATTACGATGTGTGAAAAACCACATCCGGTCACCGGGCAACCCGAAAGGAATACGCAGACGTATTCCTTTTTTGTTGTAAGTGAGACCTTGCCGGAAGGCGAGGTCTATGCATAAAAAGCAGCGGCTGACGTCTTCCGACGTTGGCCGTTTTTTTATGTGTAAGGAACTTCTATGAATACTGTCGGCACGCCGTTGCTATGGGGCGGATTCGCTGTTGTTGTCGTCATTATGCTGGCTATCGACCTGTTGTTGCAGGGGCGTCGCGGGGCACATGCCATGACCATGAAACAGGCTGCGGCCTGGTCGCTGGTCTGGGTGACACTGTCGTTATTGTTTAATGCCGCTTTCTGGTGGTATCTGGCGCAGACACAGGGGCGCGAAGTCGCGGACCCTCAGGCATTGGCCTTCCTCACGGGTTATCTGATTGAGAAATCACTGGCGGTCGATAACGTCTTCGTCTGGCTGATGTTGTTCAGCTATTTCTCTGTTCCGGCGGCATTACAACGCCGCGTGCTCGTGTATGGCGTACTCGGGGCGATTGTTCTGCGTACCATCATGATCTTCACTGGCAGCTGGCTGATTTCGCAGTTCGACTGGATCCTGTATATCTTCGGTGCCTTCCTGCTGTTTACTGGCGTGAAGATGGCGCTGGCTCATGAAGATGAATCAGGTATTGGTGACAAGCCGCTGGTGCGCTGGCTGCGCGGTCATTTGCGCATGACCGACACCATCGACAACGAGCATTTCTTTGTGCGTAAGAATGGTTTGTTGTATGCCACGCCGCTGATGCTGGTACTGATTCTGGTGGAGTTGAGCGACGTGATTTTCGCCGTGGATAGCATTCCGGCTATCTTCGCCGTGACCACCGATCCGTTTATTGTGCTGACCTCAAACCTGTTTGCGATCCTCGGCCTGCGTGCGATGTATTTCCTGCTGGCGGGCGTAGCAGAACGTTTCTCGATGCTCAAATATGGTCTGGCGGTGATTCTGGTGTTTATCGGTATCAAGATGCTGATTGTCGATTTCTACCATATTCCGATCGCCGTTTCGCTGGGCGTGGTGTTTGGCATTCTGGTGATGACGTTTATTATCAACGCCTGGGTGAATTATCGGCATGATAAGCAGCGGGTGGGATGATTTTTAATCTGCCTAAGCCGTGTACCTTGTCATCAACATGAGCACCGTTTTCTCCCTCTCTCTTCCAGGGAGAGGGGACTGACCGAGTACTTTTTTGACGTTGTCATCAGTCTGGAAGCCGCACGTTGGGCTTTATTTTTATGTCAAACAAATGTAACCATTAAGTTGCAAAATATGACCTCTCTTTAAAATCCAGCATTTTTCGCTTCCCGAAGCTGTAACTTTCCTTATACTCGACCTTGCAAACACTTTGTTACATCCTGAAAGATGCGTCGACAGAACGCACCAGGGATGTGCGACAACACAATGAAAGGATCGAAAAATGACTACGCAACGTTCACCGGGGCTATTCCGGCGTCTGGCTCATGGCAGCCTGGTAAAACAAATCCTGGTCGGCCTTGTTCTGGGGATTCTTCTGGCATGGATCTCAAAACCGGCGGCTGAAGCTGTCGGTCTGTTAGGTACTTTGTTCGTTGGTGCCCTGAAAGCTGTAGCGCCGATTCTGGTGCTGATGCTGGTAATGGCATCTATTGCTAACCACCAGCACGGGCAGAAAACCAACATTCGCCCTATTCTGTTCCTCTATCTGCTGGGCACCTTCTCTGCTGCTCTGGCCGCGGTAGTCTTCAGCTTTGCCTTCCCTTCTACCCTGCACTTGTCCAGTAGCGCGGGTGATATTTCGCCGCCGTCAGGCATTGTCGAAGTGATGCGCGGGCTGGTAATGAGCATGGTTTCCAACCCCATCGACGCGCTGCTGAAAGGTAACTACATCGGGATTCTGGTGTGGGCAATTGGCCTCGGTTTCGCACTGCGTCACGGTAACGAGACCACCAAAAACCTGGTCAACGATATGTCGAATGCCGTCACCTTTATGGTGAAACTGGTCATTCGCTTCGCACCGATCGGTATTTTTGGGTTGGTTTCTTCTACCCTGGCTACCACCGGTTTCTCCACACTGTGGGGCTACGCGCAACTGCTGGTCGTGCTGGTTGGCTGTATGTTACTGGTGGCGCTGGTGGTTAACCCATTGCTGGTGTGGTGGAAAATTCGTCGTAACCCGTTCCCGCTGGTGCTGCTGTGCCTGCGTGAAAGCGGTGTGTATGCCTTCTTCACCCGCAGCTCTGCAGCGAACATTCCGGTGAATATGGCGCTGTGTGAAAAGCTGAATCTGGATCGCGATACCTATTCCGTTTCTATTCCGCTGGGAGCCACCATCAATATGGCGGGCGCAGCAATCACCATTACCGTGTTGACGCTGGCTGCGGTTAATACGCTGGGTATTCCGGTGGATCTACCAACGGCGCTGCTGTTGAGCGTAGTGGCTTCTCTGTGTGCCTGTGGCGCATCCGGCGTGGCGGGGGGGTCTTTGCTGCTGATCCCACTGGCCTGTAATATGTTCGGTATTTCGAACGATATCGCCATGCAGGTGGTTGCCGTCGGCTTTATCATCGGCGTATTGCAGGACTCTTGCGAAACCGCGCTGAACTCTTCAACTGACGTGCTGTTCACTGCGGCAGCTTGCCAGGCAGAAGACGATCGTCTGGCAAATAGCGCCCTGCGTAATTAATTGTTTAACCCCTTTCGTCTACTGCGGAAGGGGTTGTTTTCTCTACTTTAAACGGATCAATTCCCCTTTTCTGCATCCGCCAGAAACGAATGATATTCAGGCCATTCATGAGCAGAAAACTCCCCTCAATCATCGTGCCGCCTATCGACCCCGCCCAGAAGTTGTGAATCACCCAGCAACACGTTGAAAACCACATTACGCAGCGCATGGTCAGCCCTTTACAGCGGAATAGCGCCCAGGTACTGACAATCGTGCCGATAACCGGCAATAGTTCGACAGGATGATGGAACTTCGCGAGGCCAATTCCGCCAGTCAGCACAATAAAAATCGCCATTACCCATAAGCTGCGCGTGCGTAAGGTAATCAATGTACGAATGGCATTAAGGATGGCACTGGCACCAGCGGGATAGGTGCCCAGAAGAAAAAAATGTACGCCAATAACGGCGCTATAGACCGAAAGCTGCTTTTTGAAGCGACGTTCGTCACGATTGAAAAATGTTGTGATACCAATCAGAAAGGCGATGACACCCACGCCCTGGGCCAGCCAATACGCGGTCATGATAAATCCTTAGCAGGTATGGAAAAGCAAACGGCGCTTCACATTATGAAACGCCGTTTTTTATTAACAACTCATTTCGACTTTATAGCGTTACGCCGCTTTTAAAGATCGCCAGTTCACGGAAGTCGTTACGCTCGTTGCAGGTTTGCTTACCGTTGGCAAACTCAACGATGGTATCGATAAATTCTTCCAACAACTGCGGCATCGCTTTACCGTGGATCAGCTGACCCGCGTCAAAGTCGATCCAGTGCTTTTTCTTCGCCGCCAGTTCGCTGTTGGTGGCGATTTTCACCGTCGGTACAAAACCGCCGTATGGCGTGCCGCGACCAGTACTGAACAGCACCATATGGCAGCCCGCGCCCGCCAGAGCGCTGGTCGCTACGGCATCGTTACCCGGCGCACTTAACAAGTTCAGCCCCGGCGTTTTCAGACGTTCGCCGTAACGCAGCACGTCAACCACGACGCTGGAACCCGCTTTCTGGGTACAGCCAAGTGATTTGTCTTCCAGCGTGGTGATACCGCCCGCTTTGTTCCCCGGCGATGGGTTTTCATAGATCGGCTGGTCATGGGCAATAAAGTACTGTTTGAAGTCGTTGACCATAGTGACCAGTTTTTCAAACGTTGCTTCGTCGCGGCAATGGTCCATCAGCAACTGCTCTGCGCCAAACATCTCCGGCACTTCGGTCAGTACGGTAGTACCGCCGTTAGCAATCACGTAGTCAGAGAAACGCCCCAGCATCGGGTTAGCAGTAATACCAGAAAGACCGTCAGAACCACCGCACTCCAGACCAAACTTCAGTTCGCTGAGTTTGCCTGGCTCACGCTTGTCGTTGCGCATTACGTTATACAACTGATGCAAATGCGCGATCCCGGCTTCGATCTCATCATCCTGCTGTTGGCAGATCATGAAATGAACGCGTTCAGGATCGATATCGCCCAGCGTTTCACGGAATGCGGCAACCTGGTTGTTTTCACAGCCCAGACCAATGACCAACACGGCGCCCGCGTTCGGGTGGCGCACCATGTTTTGTAGCATGGTGCGGGTATTGATGTGATCGTCGCCCAGCTGCGAGCAGCCGTAGGTGTGGCTGAAGAGGAACACGCCGTCAGTACCTTCGGCGTTGTTGGTCTCTTTCAGGAAACGGTTCTGGATCTGCCGCGCGATGCCGTTAACACAACCCACGGTTGGCAGGATCCACAGCTCATTACGCACCCCGACATCGCCGTTCGCGCGACGATAGATCTGCACTTCACGATCTGCCGCTTGCGCAGGCAGATCCTGAAAATCAGGTTGATAGCGATACTGATCCAGATCGCTCAGATTCGTGCGCGTATTGTGGGCGTGAACGTGTTCCCCCGCCGCAATATCCGCCAATGCATAACCAATCGGCAGGCCATATTTAATGACGTTGGCCCCTTTTGCGATATCCGTTAACGCAAATTTATGTCCACGAGCAACATCCTGGCGCAGCGTAACAGTCTGGTTATCGACACTGACTTCTGTGCCTTCCGCCAAATCTGCTAAAGCAACCGCGACGTTATCCAGCGCATGGATCTTGATGTATTGCATATCAACCCCAGACCTTAGTTCAGTTCAATGGCGAAGTAGTCACGCGCATTGTTAAAGCAAATATTTTTCACCATCTCGCCCAGCAGGTTGATGTCCGCCGGTGCTTCGCCCGCTTCCACCCAGCGGCCAATCATCTGGCACAGAATGCGGCGGAAGTATTCGTGACGGGTGTATGACAGGAAGCTACGGCTGTCAGTCAGCATACCGACAAAGCGGCTCAGCAGACCGAGCTGCGCCAGTTGGGTCATCTGACGTTCCATACCGTCTTTCTGATCGTTAAACCACCAGCCGGAACCGAACTGCATTTTGCCCGGCATTCCTTCGCCCTGGAAGTTACCGATCATGGTACCCAGTACTTCGTTATCGCGTGGGTTCAGGCAGTACAGAATAGTTTTCGGCAGCAGGTTTTCTTCGTTCTGTTTGCTCAGCAGCTTAGACAGTTCTTCCGCCATCGGACGGTCGTTGATGGAGTCAAAGCCTACATCCGGCCCCAGCAGTTTGAACTGACGCAGGTTGTTATTACGCAGTGCGCCGATGTGGTACTGCTGTACCCAGCCGCGACGTGCGTATTCGGCACCAAGGAACACCAGCACCGCAGTTTTGAACTGTGCCACTTCGTGCTCGCTCAGGGTTTCGCCTGCCAGACGGCGCGCCAGAATGCTGTCCAGTTCCGCTTCGTTCGCTTCAGCAAACATCACCACGTCCAGCGCGTGGTCAGACACTTTACAGCCGTGAGCGGCGAAGTGATCCAGACGTTTGGTCAGGGCAGTTTGCAGATCAGCAAAGCGGCGGATGTCGGTATCAGAGACTTCACCCAGCTTCGCCATGTAGTCGTTAAAGGTCGCCTGTTCGATGTTAAAGGCTTTGTCCGGACGCCAGCTCGGCAGCACTTTGATGGTGAAAGAGCCGTCTTTGGCGATCTCAGCGTGATGCTCCAGAGAATCGATCGGGTCATCGGTGGTGCCGACCATTTTCACGTTCATCTGCTGCATGATGCCGCGCGCGGAGAAGTTATCCTGCGCCAACAGTTCGTTACATTCGTTCCAGATTTCATCCGCGGTAGACGGAGACAGCAGTTTACCGGTAATACCGAATGGACGACGCAGTTCAAGATGCGTCCAGTGGTATAACGGGTTGCCGATAGTGTGCGGAACGGTCGCCGCCCAGGCGTCAAATTTTTCACGGTCAGACGCATCACCGGTACACAGACGCTCAGCCACGCCATTAGTGCGCATAGCACGCCATTTGTAGTGATCACCTTTCAGCCAGATGTCATACAGATTTTTAAAGCGGTAGTCTTCTGCGATTTGCTGCGGCGGCAAATGGCAATGGTAATCGAAAATCGGCTGGTCTTTTGCGTAGTCGTGATACAGACGGCGGGCAAATTCGGTATCTAACAGGAAATCTTCAGTCATAAACGGAGTCATTTTCGTCTTCCTCTCAACGAGTGAGCTAGCTTGCTTATGGTGCGATGCTGACAAAGTTATCACACCAATTTCCAGAGTCCGAAGATATTTTCGTGAGATAGATCAATAAACGTAGTTAAAAAAATTACTCTCAAAGTGGTAAATCTCGCTGCAAGCCGCGCCAGTACTGGCCTCGCTGTCATCAGGTAATGTCCCTACAAATATTCCCACATTTGTGATGGCTCTCACCTTTTAAAGTTGTATGACAAGTTATCTTTCTGCCGTCGCAAATCATAAGTCGACGGAATGCAAATTGCCGATTCATTCATTTGTTAGATGAATCGGGTTAACCGGTACGGAAGCCGAATTAGCACGAAACTTTCATGGCAACGTTCGGGGCGTGCCGGTTTTTTTTCGGTTACCCGGTCGTAACTAACATCTTCAGCCTCTGGCGGGATGATGGCCGCGCTTCCTGCGGATATAACAAAACGATGAGGTTTTACATGCGTAAAATTAAAGGGTTACGTTGGTATATGATCGCACTGGTGACGCTCGGCACCGTGCTTGGTTACCTGACGCGTAACACTGTGGCGGCAGCTGCGCCAACTCTGATGGAAGAGTTAAACATCTCCACCCAACAGTATTCCTATATCATCGCAGCCTATTCTGCTGCTTATACGGTCATGCAACCGGTAGCAGGTTATGTACTGGATGTGCTGGGTACGAAAATCGGTTACGCAATGTTTGCTGTACTGTGGGCTGTGTTCTGTGGCGCAACCGCGCTGGCAGGTAGCTGGGGTGGCCTGGCGGTTGCTCGTGGTGCGGTAGGTGCTGCAGAGGCGGCGATGATCCCGGCGGGTCTGAAAGCCAGTTCCGAATGGTTCCCGGCAAAAGAGCGTTCCATCGCGGTCGGCTACTTTAACGTAGGTTCTTCGATTGGTGCGATGATTGCGCCGCCGCTGGTGGTATGGGCAATCGTGATGCACAGCTGGCAGATGGCATTTATCATCTCCGGTGCGTTGAGCTTTATCTGGGCGATGGCATGGCTGATTTTCTACAAGCATCCGCGCGACCAGAAACATCTGACCGATGAAGAACGTGACTACATTATTAATGGTCAGGAAGCCCAGCACCAGGTTGACACAGCGAAGAAAATGTCCGTTGGTCAGATCCTGCGTAACCGTCAGTTCTGGGGTATCGCGCTACCGCGTTTCCTGGCTGAACCTGCCTGGGGTACTTTTAACGCGTGGATTCCGCTGTTCATGTTTAAAGTTTACGGCTTTAACCTGAAAGAGATCGCGATGTTCGCCTGGATGCCAATGCTGTTTGCTGACCTTGGTTGTATCCTCGGTGGTTACCTGCCGCCGCTGTTCCAGCGTTGGTTTGGCGTGAACCTGATCGTTTCCCGTAAGATGGTAGTAACGCTGGGTGCGGTGCTGATGATTGGCCCAGGTATGATCGGTCTGTTCACTAACCCGTATGTCGCGATTATGCTGCTGTGTATCGGTGGTTTTGCTCACCAGGCCCTGTCTGGCGCACTGATTACGCTCTCTTCTGACGTGTTCGGTCGTAACGAAGTGGCGACGGCGAACGGTTTAACCGGGATGTCCGCATGGCTGGCAAGTACGCTGTTTGCACTGGTAGTCGGTGCACTGGCTGACACCATCGGCTTCAGCCCGCTGTTCGCAGTTCTGGCAGTATTCGACCTGCTGGGTGCGCTGGTTATCTGGACTGTGTTGCAGAACAAACCGGCGATTGAGGTGGCGCAGGAATCACATAACGATCCCGCACCGCAACATTAAGGCTTAACGTAAGTTGTAATGACGAAGCCGCCTGTTCAGGCGGCTTCGTTGTTTGTAGAGAACAAACCGTTTATCCGGGTTACAGGATTAATTGATAGTTGGCAAGGATGGGGTAAATATTACCGACAATTTACCCATGTAATATCCAGCCTGTTTTGCCGTCACGTTAAATTTATCCACCACCAACGTCAGTGGTGTGGGGACACACATCACTGCGTAACGAATGCCGGGCAACACTACCGGACGTACACGTTTAAGATTGATATTGTTCCAGACGATACTTTCATTGTTGCGCACGTCGATTTGCCCGCCAGTCTCCGGGTTAGACATTTTGACGCGATAGTCGATACGTTCCGCTGCGTCAGTAGACGTGCCTCCCTGACGATATATGGAGAATTCACCATTGTTGCGCCCCGCCGCCGCGCGCCCCTCATCTTTTAGCAAGATTTCATAGCTGAGGCCATTACCGTTAAAACCGTCATACAGGCACATGTCAAGCATGGTCAGGTCTTGTGCGTAATTGCTGCCATTGACGCTGCCCGTAGGATGTAAATCTAACTGCACACGCGGCGTGGCATGCGCAAACTCAGGAAAGAAGACGTCTATATGATTGGGGTCGAGGGTATTCAGGGTAATATCCGCAAAATAGTCCTGTGAAGGGCTATTCAAATGTAATTTCACTGACCCTTTCCAGACGCCACCGATCGGTAGCTTCTTCATTTCAGCCTGTTCAAGGTAAAGTGTGAGTTGTCTCCTGTCCGCGCCATATGTGCCCGTGTTATCTCTACAATTCCACCCGGTATAATCAGTAAGAGGGAGTTGTTTAGTATACCCTTCACAATCTGAACCGACTCTTGATGTTTGTGCAGATATGTATCCTTTAAGTTTTACCTGCCAACGCATACCACTGCGCTGTTCTGTCATATAGATTTGCACTGTGGACATGTTAGAGCTGCTGGTACAGGTTTGCTGCAAATTAGAGAATGCACATAAATAAGACGCATACTTATTTTTTGCTGGTGGTTCTTCTCGATTCCAGAAGTAATAATCTGCTCTTCCTGATGCTAAATCATATGTCACTTCTGCAGTGACAACAGGTGCAGACTGGGCATACTGAGCGGAGAAAAATATCCCCCAAATACCTGCAATCAATCGCTTTCTCATGGTGCAACCTCCCTTTGCGCCGTTTGTACGTTTCCGCGTAATTTAGGCTGTTTTAACTGTGCCTGAACCTGAATGGACTCCGGTAATTGCGAATAACTCACGATGCTGCAAGTCACAACCCCGCTGTAGCGAATGCTGGCACGTTTCTTCACAACACTCAGTGGACACTTAAGGAAATGCTGCCCGGAAAGCAGATACAGATCTTTTTCACTACCGCTAATCTCAAGTGTAAATCCACCGTCTTCAGCCACCAGTAACATGGCGCTGTTCAGACCAACCAGCGGGAATTTCTCTACTGATGCGGGCAATAACAAGCGACCAATATAGTTGTAATTAAAGCTGGCAGACACTTCGCGATAGCGCAGCTTGCCCGGTAACAACATTAATTCACGATTTCCAGCACCGTTAATGATGTTGGTTGTCCCTTGCTGATCGCCCTGGCTGCTATCGTTAACTTCCACAAAACCCGACTGGAACCCGGCGTACGGAAACAATACGCTGTCATTTTGACCAAGTTGCAATGTTCTGCTGCCCGCCACTCGCGCTTCGAGTTGCAGCTCCTGACTCTGTTCATCCTGCTCAGAGAAACCTTTCACATCCACCAACACCGCCCCCAGCAGATCATCTGAGCCGCTGGCCCCCACATTAATGCCATAGCGACTCACCGCTAGTGTGGAGCTATATGTACCGGTAAAGGCTGAGATATGATCATGATTCTGGCGATCATAACTGTCCGAAACAGTAGCGTAGACATTTCCATATTGACCATCCCAACGCCCGTTAACCGCGCTGTTTATGGTATCGGTGTTCAGACCGCCGACGGTCACGCCAAGCTCTTTATGGCTGAATGAGTCGTTATAAAAGGTATGAGATAACTGCCATGACGTTTGATCGCCATCCTGATCGCTATAACGATAGTCAGTAGAAACATTGGTTAAATAGCTGTTGTTATTGCTATCCATCGTTGGCGTATCAGATAACGAAAACGATAAGTACAAGCCGTTATCGTCGTTATCATCCCCATTGTCATTACGATGGAAAACACCAACAGTAGTACTCAAAATCCAGTCACGCATCACGAAAGCGCGGGAAGCACTGAGTTGTAAAGTTTCGGAAATACTTTGCGCCGTCGTCTGGCGAAGATAGTTATTTTCAAAGCTCTGCTGTTTGTCCCAACGCAGATTGTCATTCGTGTTATTTTGCGTACGGGTATAACCCAGCATCATGTTCCAGCCTACAAGATTCTGTGAAATCGTCGCGGAGATGCTTTCATAACAGCTTAAGGCGTTGTAGCTTTCTCGGTTGTCGGTTGTACAAACATCACCATCAGAGTTGGTACGATAAAAGCCCAATGTCGGCCATCCCGATTGACTCCAGTTAGCCTGTTGCATATCACCTTTGCCACCATCATCGTTACGGAACACGCTGGCGTTGATGAGTAGATTCCCTGCCACGCCTAAATCTGCTGTCCAGTTATTGCCTAACTCGAAGGCACTAACATCATCTGCATTCGCCAGCCCTGCATAGAGCTCATATTGCGGATGTAATGGCAGGCGCACACCCAGCTGATAAGCCGAACTTTCATCATCAGAAGCTTGAGATGTGGTTTTCCCCGCCTGTAAAAACCACTGGGCATTTCCGTCTGTCAGACCGCCGGTTTTGGTAAATGGCACGAGCTCAGTGCGGGTGAGTTGGTTATTTTCATAGACTTTTAACGCCACGCTGTAACTGCCTGGCGGAAAGGAATTGGTATCAATAAATTGCGAACCGCTATTGAGGTAAAACGACCCCAAAAGTTGTTCATTACGATAAGCATCAACACGTGAATTGCGCGAAAGCAAAACCATTACCGGGGTTCCCTGCTGGCTTTGCGTCTGGTTTAAATAACTGAGCGTCGACCCGATACGCATTCCGTCGATTGCACCGAGTGGCAGAAAGTTAAACGTAAAGTTACCACCTTGTGCATTAAATAATGTGCGGTTGTCCATCCGCCCCGCCTGCACATAATAACGACGTAAAAAATCGTAGCGATAATAGAGATCGCTGACATCAGCATTACTGTCACTGATATCATCACCATCATAACCGTTGAAATTCCAGTGGGCGCCAATATAACTATTTTCTGTTATTCCCTGCGCACCATTACCTTGAATTGACAACGATTGGTAATCGTCCTGTACCAGCACATTAATATCTTGCTGATGTATAAACGCGTTAACCGTATTTTGGTCAGGATTTAAATACAATGATTTCGTATCAAACGCAGAACTCCATTGCGGATTGAGAAAGAGCGTTGCTGAACTTTCCTCATCATTGAAGATTATTTCTACCGTCTCAGTATTAAGAAAACCACAGCCTGAATCAGTACGTACAAAGCCACAAGCCAGTTCACCATGGCGAGCTAACGGTTGCGATAGTTTTTCTTTCACTGTACGTGCGATTTTTTGATCGTCGGTGTTCAATTCCAGTTTACTGTATAAACTCGATGAGTCCAGAAATGTTATGGTATCAAGATTAACCATTGCATAGTATTTACCGAGACTTTTCCCTGCAAAATAAACCTCGATATACTCCTGCTGTCCTTGAGCAATAATCTCGAAACCAGCGGGGATTTTTGTTAATGTTGCCTTTGCCGGGCTGATACTCGCCAGGATCAAAAGAGCCAGTAGTTTTTTATCCATGGCAGTCCTGTAATCCATAATAAATACTAAAATAGTTAAAAGAAGGGAGGAATTTCCTCCCTTTATTACATGTTAATTCTGTTATTAGGATTAGATATCCTGGGACAGATAAATGCTGACTACGCCACTGTAAATACCTGTTTCCAGAACACCTTTGGTGGCTTGAGCAAACATCAGTGGTTTAGCCAGCGAACCGTTAGTTAACGCATCGGAAGCAAAGATTTTTGTTGCAGTAAAAGTGGTTGCCGCATCAGCTTTAATCTCTTCACCGCCCCAGGTTACAGTCAGCGGAACAACTTTAGTAGCGTCCAGGCTTTGAACCAGTTGTGCAGGAGAAACTAACTGCATTTTCACGTCTTTGGTCGTGTCATTTGACCAGATTTTGGTCATTAACTGGTAAGATTGCAGGCCCTGCCCCGGCAGATATTGCATTTCAACTGCTTTCGGCAGTGCGCTGTTATCTGTCTGAGTCATATCCAGAGCAGCATCAACATTGGCAGTAACAGTGATATCTTTTTGTACTGCTAATGCAGAACCTGCAACGGAAAACATTGCCGCGACCAGAAGAGATTTTGCGAATACCTTTTTCATTACTATTCCTTTGTTTATTACAATGATAATTAATGAACCGCCAGTTCAAACTCGCCATTGTCCTTGGTGATCCAGTTATTATATTTGACAACGATTTTATCGTAGCCAGATATGCCTTCTAAACTTCTTTCCTGACCAGGGAAAATGTTTTTATTGACGGTCTGTATCTTGCAATTATTTTTACTATTATTTTTACAATAAGCGATCGTTAAAATTTTCAAGCGCTGATTCCCTGCATTTAATAATTTTTGGGCAGGGCTTACTTCTAACTTAGCAATAGGTTGCTGAGGTGGAACACTAACAACAATCCCCCAAATTAAATTAACTGTTAACTGCATAGAGAGATCTTTTTTATCCGTGGCAACGTCATCAATACTGGGAACCGCTTCAAATTTAACGCGATAGTTTTTCTCTTTTTGCTCTGGTTCCATCGCGACAAAGCGCACGGTTTTGCTACTACCGGCTGGTAAGGCGAATTTGGGTGGCATCACAACCAGATGATTTGCATCACCGGATTTAATCTCAACTTCATTTTCCTGAGGCGTCGATGGATTATCGATACGGAATACTGTCGCCTTAATATACTGAACTTCATTACTTTTAGATATAACGCGAACGTTGCCTTCACCCAGGCTATTAATGGAAACAGCCATAGGATAAACAGTCATATTTGACTGTGCAAAAAAAGGAGCGAACACGAATAAAAGCGGCGTAAGCCGTGATAAGAAGTTAATTTTCGCCACCATATAAATTTGATCTTATAGTATTGTTTCCAAAAAGTTAGTGCATTAGAAATGTAGACCTATTGTAAGTCAATATAAAAAAGCATTTTTAGTGAAGATTAAATTTAAAAGTAAAGAATTAAGTTACTGAAACATAGTGATTTTCACAATGGCAACACTTAATTTTTAGGAATTTATAAATATTCACAATATTAATTTATTATATTAATTCAATCACCATAATTATATATGAACGATGGCATACCCTTGAATAAAGTGGTATGATAACTTCGTCCGCATTCCACTCCGGGAGACGCATATGGAAATCACTGAACCACGCCGTTTGTATCAACAACTTGCCGCTGATCTGAAAGAGCGCATCGAACAGGGCGTCTATCTGGTGGGTGATAAACTGCCTGCTGAACGCTTTATTGCCGATGAAAAGAACGTCAGTCGCACCGTGGTTCGTGAAGCCATCATCATGCTTGAAGTTGAAGGCTATGTAGAGGTGCGTAAAGGCTCGGGTATTCATGTGGTTTCCAACCAGCCGCGCCATCAGCAGTCGGCTGACACTAATATGGAATTCGCCAATTACGGTCCGTTTGAGCTGCTTCAGGCACGTCAGCTCATCGAAAGTAATATTGCCGAGTTCGCAGCGACCCAGGTAACTAAACAGGACATCATGAAACTGATGGCCATCCAGGAGCAGGCGCGCGGCGAACAATGCTTCCGTGATTCCGAATGGGATTTACAGTTCCATATTCAGGTTGCCCTGGCGACGCAGAACTCCGCCCTGGCAGCCATCGTTGAAAAAATGTGGACCCAACGTAGCCATAACCCATACTGGAAAAAACTGCACGAGCATATTGATGCCCGTACTGTCGATAACTGGTGCGATGACCACGATCAGATCCTCAAAGCGTTAATTCGCAAAGATCCCCATGCCGCTAAGCTGGCAATGTGGCAGCATCTGGAAAACACCAAGATCATGTTATTTAACGAAACCAGCGACGATTTCGAGTTCAATGCCGACCGCTATCTGTTCGCCGAAAATCCCGTTGTGCATCTTGATACGGCCACCAGCGGCAGCAAATGAAATCCCCATTCGGCAGGCGCAACGACGCGCCTGTTTGCCTCGTCGGTAAGCGAAAAGTATAAAGTGTCAGCCTGTGTAAATCCTCTCGCCTCCCTCCCCTGCATTCAGCAAAATCAGACACCACGGACATGTAATTTTGATAACGAACAACGTTGACCTTTGTTACAATTAGATTCAATTTGAATTTATGCTTTTGAATGCTTTCTTATCTCACGATTTAACAGGGAATAGTTCAGGCTGTGTTGATGTATCAAACCCGCAGAACATACCAAAAAAGCAATAACATTGCGGTAGTGCATCTTTTAAAACCAGCGTGGCGTTAACCGATTCACCAGGAATAATGAATGGAACTTTTGACCCAATTGCTGCAAGCCCTGTGGGCGCAGGATTTTGAAACCCTGGCCAATCCGTCGATGATTGGCATGCTCTATTTTGTTTTATTTGTAATTTTGTTCCTTGAAAACGGCTTGCTTCCGGCGGCCTTTTTACCGGGCGACAGTTTACTGGTGTTGGTCGGCGTATTGATTGCGAAAGGCGCGATGGGCTATCCGCAAACGATTCTGCTACTGACCGTTGCCGCCAGCCTCGGCTGCTGGGTCAGCTATATTCAGGGGCGATGGCTGGGCAATACCCGCACCGTACAAAACTGGCTATCTCATTTACCCGCGCATTATCATCAACGCGCACACCATCTTTTTCATAAACACGGTTTATCGGCGCTGTTAATTGGTCGCTTTATTGCGTTTGTCAGAACACTGCTGCCGACGATTGCCGGGTTATCAGGGCTGAATAACGCGCGCTTTCAGTTCTTCAACTGGATGAGCGGTCTGCTGTGGGTATTAATCCTGACAACTCTGGGTTACATGCTCGGCAAAACGCCGGTATTTTTAAAGTACGAGGACCAGCTGATGTCATGCCTGATGCTGCTCCCGGTGGTGCTGCTGGTGTTTGGCCTGGCAGGTTCTCTGGTCGTGTTATGGAAAAAGAAATATGGAAATCGGGGGTAAGGGATGCAAATACCTCGCATGTCGCTTCGCCAGCTAACCTGGTCCGGCGCTGTTTTACTTCTGGTCGGCACGCTGTTGCTGGCCTGGTCCGCGGTTCGCCAGCAAGAGTCTACGCTGGCGATTCGTGCCGTTCATCAAGGCACAACGATGCCAGACGGTTTTTCAATCTGGCATCACCTTGACGCTCACGGCATTCCTTTCAAAAGCATCACCCCTAAAAACGACACTCTGTTAATTACGTTTGACTCCAGCGACCAGAGTGCCGCAGCAAAAGCGGTTCTCGACAGAACATTGCCCCATGGCTACATCATTGCGCAGCAGGACAATAATAGTCAGGCTATGCAGTGGCTAACCCGATTGCGGGATAACTCTCATCGCTTCGGATAACTTCCTGTTATCCGAAACAGATCACTCACTTTGGTGATTTCACCGTAACTGTCTATGATTAATGAGGCGGTGGTCAACACTACCGCTTCGTTGTCTGGACAATCGTTCCTTTGTAATAGGTCCGAATCACAATGGAAGGTTCAAGAATGAAATACCGCATCGCTTTAGCTGTTTCTCTTTTTGCTCTTAGTACCGGTAGTTATGCCACTACCCTGTGTCAGGAAAAGGAGCAAAATATCCTTAAGGAGATCAGCTATGCCGAAAAACACCAAAACCAGAATCGTATTGACGGTCTGAATAAAGCCCTGAGTGAAGTCCGGGCCAACTGTTCAGATAGCCAGCTGCGTGCCGATCATCAGAAGAAAATCGCAAAGCAGAAAGATGAGGTGGCGGAACGCCAGCAAGATTTAGCCGAGGCGAAGCAAAAAGGCGATGCCGATAAGATTGCCAAACGCGAACGGAAACTGGCAGAAGCGCAGGAAGAGCTGAAAAAGCTGGAAGCGCGCGACTACTAACTCACAATAGTCACTACTTACTCACCTGGAGAAAACTATGTCGAAAGAACACACTACGGAACATCTGCGTGCTGAGTTGAAATCCCTTTCCGATACGCTGGAAGAGGTGCTTAGCTCATCTGGCGAGAAGTCGAAAGAAGAGTTGAGTAAGATTCGTAGCAAAGCGGAGCAGGCACTGAAACAGAGCCGTTATCGCCTGGGTGAAACCGGTGATGCCATTGCCAAACAAACCCGTGTCGCGGCGGCGCGTGCCGATGAGTATGTGCGTGAAAATCCGTGGACGGGCGTGGGCATTGGCGCTGCAATCGGTGTAGTGCTCGGCGTTCTGCTGTCGCGTCGTTAATTATGGCGGACACTCATCACGCGCAAGGGCCCGGTAAAAGCGTTCTGGGCATCGGGCAGCGAATTGTTTCCATCATGGTTGAAATGGTGGAGACACGTCTGCGGCTGGCGGTGGTGGAGCTGGAAGAGGAAAAAGCCAATCTCTTTCAGCTTTTACTGATGCTGGGCCTGACGATGCTTTTCGCTGCATTTGGTCTTATGAGCCTGATGGTGCTGATTATCTGGGCGGTTGATCCGCAATATCGCCTGAATGCGATGATTGCCACCACCGTGGTGTTGCTGCTACTGGCACTCATTGGCGGTATCTGGACGTTACGTAAATCGCGTAAATCCACCTTACTGCGCCATACGCGCCATGAGCTGGCAAACGATCGGCAACTGCTCGAGGAGGAGTCCCGTGAGCAGTAAAGTCGAACGTGAACGACGTAAGGCGCAACTGCTTAGCCAGATCCAGCAACAACGGCTGGATCTTTCCGCCAGTCGTCGTGAATGGCTGGAGGCGACAGGCGCTTATGATCGTCGCTGGAATATGCTGCTGAGTCTGCGCTCCTGGGCGCTGGTTGGCAGTAGTGTGATGGCTATCTGGACGATTCGTCATCCCAATATGCTGGTCCGCTGGGCCAGACGCGGTTTTGGTGTATGGAGCGCCTGGCGTCTGGTGAAAACAACCCTCAAGCAACAACAGCTTCGCGGTTAACTTCCTCTCTGGCCGGAGACATTCCGGCCTTATCCCTCAAATTTTTTGAAAAATTTTGACAGTTTTCCTTGCTAACAATCACGCTTCGCCACGTTTATGATTCTCTCCATCGAAAGCAACGACGCTAATACCGCGCCCTTGCACAAAAAAACAATCAGCAGCCTGAGCGGCGCAGTGGAGAGTAAGATGAAAAAATTAGAAGATGTTGGGGTACTGGTCGCACGCATTTTAATGCCGATTCTGTTTATTACGGCAGGTTGGGGAAAAATTACTGGCTACGCGGGTACGCAACAATATATGGAAGCGATGGGTGTCCCTGGCTTTATGTTGCCACTGGTGATTCTGCTTGAGTTTGGTGGTGGTCTGGCAATCCTGTTCGGTTTCCTGACACGTACCACTGCCCTGTTTACTGCGGGCTTTACGCTGCTGACGGCATTTTTATTTCACAGCAATTTTGCAGAAGGCATGAACTCGCTGATGTTTATGAAAAACCTGACTATTTCTGGCGGATTCCTGCTGCTGGCGATTACCGGTCCGGGCGCGTATAGCATCGACCGTCTGTTGAATAAAAAGTGGTAAGTACGCGCTATACTTAACGATAAAAAACGAGGGGGAACACTCCTCGTTTCAGATTGTTGACAAAGTGCGCGTTGTTCATGCCGGATGCGGCGTGAACGCCTTATCCGGCCTACAAAAACATGCAAATTCAATACATTGCAGAAACCTCGTAGGCCTGATAAGCATAGCGCATCAGGCAGTTTTGCGTTTGCCATCAGTCTCAAACGAGGAGAAACGCTCCTCGTTTTTGCTATTGGAGGAGAGAAAAATGGGTCAACTGATTGACGGCGTCTGGCATGACACCTGGTACGACACCAAATCCACCGGCGGTAAATTTCAACGTTCAGCTTCCGCATTTCGTAACTGGCTCACTGCCGATGGCGCGCCAGGCCCCACTGGCAAAGGTGGTTTTGCCGCAGAGAAAGATCGTTATCATCTCTATGTTTCACTCGCCTGCCCGTGGGCGCACCGCACGCTGATCATGCGTAAACTCAAAGGGCTGGAACCGTTTATTTCCGTTTCCGTAGTGAACCCGTTAATGCTGGAAAACGGCTGGACCTTTGATGACAGTTTTCCGGGAGCAACCGGCGATACACTCTATCAACATGAGTTTCTGTATCAGCTTTATCTCCACGCCGATCCACACTATAGCGGACGTGTCACTGTTCCCGTACTCTGGGACAAGAAGAACCACACCATTGTCAGCAACGAATCAGCGGAAATCATCCGCATGTTCAATACCGCGTTTGATGCGCTGGGTGCGAAAGCTGGAGATTACTACCCTTCAGCCCTGCAAACGAAAATTGACGAACTTAATGGCTGGATTTACGACACCGTTAACAATGGCGTGTATAAAGCCGGTTTTGCCACCAGCCAGCAAGCCTACGACGAGGCGGTGGCGAAAGTGTTTGAATCGCTGGCGCGGCTGGAACAGATTTTAGGTCAGCATCGTTACCTGACCGGCAACCAGCTAACCGAAGCCGATATTCGCCTGTGGACCACACTGGTCCGTTTTGATCCGGTGTATGTCACCCACTTCAAGTGCGATAAGCACCGCATCAGCGATTACCTGAATCTGTATGGCTTCCTGCGCGATATCTACCAGATGCCGGGAATTGCCGAAACCGTCAATTTCGCTCACATCCGTAATCACTACTTCCGCAGCCATAAGACCATCAACCCTACGGGGATTATTTCAATTGGTCCGTGGCAGGATCTCGATGAACCGCACGGACGAGATGTTCGCTTCGGTTAAAAAAAGGCGCCTTACGAGGTGCCTCTGATAATTAGCTAAGTGCGTGTTGTTCATGTCGGATGTGGCGTAAACGCCTTATCAAACCTACAAAACATTTATATTCAATATGTTGCAATGACCGCGCAGGCCAGATAAGCGTAGCGCATCTGGCAATTTTGCGCTTGCCCTTATCCTTCACAGCGCCTTATTAATTCATCGAGATAATATTTACTGCCATTTCATTCACGTCTATTCTTAATTTGCTGCTTTAAAAACAAGTGATTGAGCAAAATTGAGGCAAAAATGGACTGGTATCTGAAAGTACTAAAAAATTATGTCGGTTTCCGGGGCCGTGCGCGGCGCAAAGAGTACTGGATGTTTATTCTGGTCAACATCATCTTTACGTTCGTGCTGGGGCTGCTGGATAAAATGTTAGGCTGGCAACGCGCCGGTGGCGAAGGCATCCTGACGACAATCTACGGTATTCTGGTGTTTTTACCATGGTGGGCAGTTCAGTTCCGCCGCCTGCACGACACCGACCGCTCGGCGTGGTGGGCACTGCTGTTCTTAATTCCGTTTATCGGCTGGCTGATTATCATCGTCTTTAACTGCCAGGCAGGTACGCCAGGCGAAAACCGCTTTGGACCAGATCCGAAACTGGAACCTTAAAACAAATCTCCTCGCCGGATGTCTGACTCATCCGGCTTTTATCATCATGTTGATGAATAAATAATCTCCTAATGTTTATTGAAATTATTTCAATGTCGTTATATAAATTACATATAAAACACGACCATGTATTTATCTTAAATATCAAAACCTTTATAACATCCGAAAAAGAAAGATACGAATAGCATTTACTCCATCCCCGGAATAGACTTTCGCAACTTTTAATTAAAGGGATGTTTTTATGCAGTGGTATTTAGCCGTATTAAAAAATTATGTTGGTTTCTCTGGTCGTGCACGTCGTAAAGAGTACTGGATGTTTACTCTGATTAACGCCATCGTCGGCACTATTATCAATGTCATTCAATTGATTTTAGGTTTAGAGTTTCCATTCCTTTCTCTCATTTACCTGGCAGCAACAATCATTCCGGTCATTGCTCTGTGCGTTCGTCGTCTGCACGATACTGACCGTTCAGGTGCGTGGGCGCTTCTCTATCTGGTACCGGTCATTGGCTGGTTAGTTCTGTTTGTATTTGCCTGTTTAGAAGGCAATTCTGGCAGCAATCGTTACGGAAACGATCCGAAGTTTGGTTCAAATTAATCTTAGAATTGGGGCGATATTTCGCCCCTTTTTATTAAAAATAACAAATATTATTTTCCGCTAAAAAGTTTGGGAATTTCCCGCAGACACCAGGATTTCGCTTCCCCCATACTGTCACGACGCCAGGCCATAATAATATCGATCTCGCTGGTCGATTCCGGGCTGACGACACGCAACCGTCCTTCCGCAATATCTTTTTCAACCATCGGATACGGCATCGTCGCCACGCCAAGCCCCGCCAGTAATGCCTGACGTTTATCTTCAATCGTGCTCACCGTTAAGCGCGGCTGTTTGTCCAGCAGCTGTACGGTCAACACCGGGCGCTCACGAGCGGTATCCGCCACCGCAATTCCACGATATTTCACGCGCGTCACTTCAGATAACGGTTCCGGCTCCTGATGAATCGGGTGATCAGGCGCGGCAACATAGACGTTCATTAAGGTATAGAGTTTGCGCGAGTTGATCTCCGACGAGGAGCGAAAATGCATATCCGGCGCGATAACAATATCCGCGCGCCCCTGCTCCAGCCGTTCCCACGCCCCCGCCAGCACTTCGGTGATGATTGCCAGTTGGGTATTGGCTTTTGCCGCCAGTTTGTCGATTAACGGGAAAAAGGCGGGTGTCGGTACCAGCGCCTCAGTCACAATGGTGAGATGCGTTTCCCAACCGCGCGCGAGGGCTTCCGCATCGGTAGTCAGTTTATCTGCGGCTTCCAGCAAAACGCGCCCTCGCTCCAGCAACATTCGCCCGACATTGGTGAATTTGGTGCGATGGCCCGAGCGGTCAAACAACACCACATCCAGCTCTTCTTCTAGTTTTTGCATGGTGTAGCTAAGTGCGGAAGGCACGCGTCCCAGCTCATCCGCCGCCGCCGCAAAACTGCCCCGGCGATCGATCGCATCCATAACCCGTAGTGCTTCCAGCGTTAATGCCCTTTCTTTGGCCATTTCGTTCTCATTCAGGAAATTTGAACATACCGGGCAGAATATCTGGCTAACAATGTAGCGTCCAGCCCCTTACCATAAAAGGAAGTAAAGAGAGGTCAAGAATTATGATTACTACCCGAACTGCCAGGCAGTGTGGACAAGCAGACTACGGATGGTTGCAGGCCCGGTATACTTTTTCCTTTGGACACTACTTCGACCCGAAATTGTTAGGTTATGCCTCCCTGCGTGTGCTTAACCAGGAAGTTCTGGCCCCAGGTGCCGCCTTCCAGCCACGAACCTATCCCAAAGTCGATATTTTAAATGTGATTCTGGATGGAGAAGCTGAGTATCGTGACAGCGAAGGCAATCATATTCAGGCCTACGCAGGTGAAGCGTTGCTGCTCTCTACCCAGCCGGGTATCAGCTATAGCGAACACAATCTCAGCAAAGACAAACCGTTAACACGGATGCAGCTTTGGCTGGATGCCTGCCCGCAGCGAGAGAATCCGCTGATTCAAAAACTGGCGCTTGATATGGGCAAGCAGCAATTAATCGCCTCGCCAGAGGGGGCGATGGGAAGCCTGCAGTTGCGCCAGCAAGTGTGGCTGCATCATATCGTGCTAGACAAAGGCGAAAGTGCGAATTTCCAGTTGCATGGGCCACGCGCGTATTTGCAATCGATTCACGGGCAATTTCATGCGCTTACGCATCATGAAGAGAAAGCGGTGCTGACCTGCGGTGATGGGGCGTTTATTCGTGACGAGGCTAACATTACGCTGGTTGCCGATTCCCCACTGCGCGCTTTGCTGATAGATTTGCCTGTCTAGTTGTTTTTACAGGGAGATGATGATGAGTAAAAAATCGGCCAAAAAGCGTCAGCCAGTGAAGCCCGTGGTGGCGAAGGAACCGGCTCGCACCGCCAATAATTTTGGCTATGAAGAGATGTTGAGCGAACTGGAAGCCATTGTCGCGGATGCTGAAACGCGTTTAGCCGAGGATGAAGCTACCGCGTAAAGACAGGTTGCCGGATGCGGCGTAAACGCCTTATCCGGCCTACAAAACCAGCAACATCAACAAATTGCACAACTCGTAGGCCAAATAAGATGCACCAGCATCGCATCCGACACGATACCCATAACCAGGCGTTTATCTGGCCTTGCTCGCCATAATCTCGATAATCTGCCGATCCGTTTGCTGCATCGAATGGCTTGCCAGCGCACACAGGTTGGCAATCGACTGCTCAACATCATGCGCCACAATACCTTCATTACCGGTCACAGCGGTATCATCCAGCGCCATTAACACTGCTTTCCACGCAGCCGAAGCACTGGTCGAAACCTTCATCGCGCAGCTGTTGGACGCACCATCGCAAATCATGCCGCTGACATCGCCGATCATACTGCTGATCGCCATCGAGATGGTTTCATAACGCCCATCCACCAGCCATGCCATCCCAGCAGCAGCCCCCATTGCTGCTGTCGTTGCGGCACACAACGCAGACAAACGCGGTAACTGGTTATGGATGTAAATCGCGCTCAAATGCGAAAGCATCAGCGCACGCGCCAGCCGTTCATCATCGGCCCCGAAGTGTTCTGCGACCACCACCACAGGCATTGTTGCAGTGATCCCCTGGTTACCCGAGCCGGAGTTACTCATTGCCGGAAGCGTAGCGCCGCCCATACGCGCATCGGATGCCGCGCTGGTACGAATCACAATGGATGAAGAGAGATCTTTCGCCAGCAAACCGCGTTCACACTGTTTTTCCAGCGTCGCGCCAATATGTAGCCCCCAGTTACCGCTCAAGCCTTCCTGCGATAACGCACAATTTAACTTCGCAGAATCGAGAATAAAGCGGATCGCCGCAAACGGCACTTCATTGACGAACTTCAGGATCTCAGCCAGCGTCGTTCTGGAGAGCACCGTCAGTGGCGACTCTTGCTCGCCCTCTGCTACACTGGCCTGCTGGGTAAACACCACGCCATTGTGCGTCTCAATATGCACAATGTTGGTATGCCCACCGACGATGGTGACACACGCCCACTTCTCACCGTTCCAGACTTTGGCGCGTGAGAAGAGGATTTCATCGCAAGGTTCCTGGATCTTAACTGAGACTTTCCCCGCCGCCAGCAGTGCTTTGGCATCGGCAATTGCCTGCGCAGTTGCGTCTTTCAGCACTTCCAGCCCGGCGTTGGCATTTCCACCTAACGCTCCCAGCGCCGCCGCAATCGGCAGCCCCACCATTCCCGTGCCAGGAACGGTGACGCCCAGACCGTTCTTCATCAGATTTGGCGAAACCCAGGCTTCTACTCGTTCAACCGGACCTTCCAGTTCTGCCGCAGCTACCGCCGCCGCCAGCGCCAGTGAAATTGGTTCAGTACATCCCAGCGCCGGTTTTACTTCCTCCTGAACGGCGAGGATGTAACGCTGCCATAACGGATTTAAAGTCGAATCAAACATAATAAAAACCTTAAAATTTCAGGTAAATCAAGAAAATGCCAGGAACGGAGATACACAAAGCAACAAACCAGTGACGATAATCAGGTACAGAGACATCCCTTTGTATTTGTGCAATGCCGGTACTTTGTAAACCAGCCACGCCGGGATCAAGCACCCTACCATGCCGAAAATCGGGCTACAGATAGAGGTGAAGCTCAACACCGGTGCGTTCAGTACGATGGCGCTCCAGGCCAGTAAAATGGCGAAAATCATGATGCCGCGCTGAACGAGATTTTCGTTAATCTTCTCGGCGGGCATCTTACGACGCAGGATGTTCATTACGATCCCTTGCGTTGCTTCGCGAAAACCTAAATAGACACCAAAGAATGCAGTCATTACGGCAAAAATATTAAGAATGACGCTGACCACTTTCACCCACGCTGCGCCGTCACCGCTAATAAACTGCGCCGCAATTGCCAGCGCGGAAATATTCTGCTCGTAGGCTTTTACCGCTTCGTCATGTCCCATCGCCAGCGTGAACGACACGGCGTAGAAAAAGACGGTGACAAACAAAATGCCAAACGCGATATTCATTGCCCGCAATGCTTTATGCCGCGCCACTTCAATGGATTTTTCCCGCGAGCGATAAGAGATCACCATCGGGCTTAACGTCTGGATAAACAGAATCGACGTCAGGGTAAACGGCAGAGTAATAATGGCGTTTTTCACCAGTAGCCCCAGAGGCGGTAGCGAACCGACGTTATACAGATGCCACATTCCCACCATCGACACGCCCAGCGCCGCGACCACCAGCAGCTTGGTCAGCACCATCCCCGTCGAAATTTTGAATAACAATTTCTCGCCGCGTGAGGAGATCGCCACCAGAATGCAAATCAGTACCAGACCATAAAAGGGACTGTCTGACAGCAACCCTTCCGTCACGCCGAAGGTATGCAGGTAGGAAGCACTATCGTTGGTGATGGCGGTGGAATAGACGAACATCCAGATCACCAGCATTACGAAATAGAGTGCACCTAACAGGATGCCCCAGTTTTTACCTAAATAACCGCTAATGACGCTCGGGTAATCTTTACATTCTGGTGATTCTGCCAGCGTATTAATAAACAACCGCTGAAACAGATACATTGCCGGGTAACCAATCACCGATGAGAGCAAAAATACCCACAATCCCATCAAACCGACCTGCACCGGGAGAAAAACAATCCCTGCGCCAATCGCCATCCCGATACTCATAATCACCCAGCCGGTGTCAGTACTGTCGAATTTGATCGCTTCTCGCCACTCGCTCTCACTCATTCCAGCACGACCTGCCGGGGTCGATGCGTCTGCAATGACGCCTTTATTCGATGCAATTTCCATAATTTCTCGCTCAATATTTTGTAGGGCTTATTATTTTTTTCCGAGCCGCATCAAGGCGATATGCGGTCTACATTTTTGCAGGCGAGTTATTAGAATAAGGAAATGATACGCGCGAGGTCAGAGAAAATCTTCACAATCAAGACTTTGAAATAACGGAGATGGATAAGAATTTTCTACTAAATTAACCGCAAGAGAATATTCATTCTCTATTTGCGTCAGATCACAAAAAAAAGGTGCACATTTGTGCACCCAAGGATGAAAGCTGACAGCAATGTCAACCGCAGACCACTTTAATGGCCAATCCTCCGCGTGATGTTTCGCGGTATTTATCGTTCATATCTTTGCCGGTTTCATACATCGTCTCGATCACTTTATCGAGTGAAACACGCGGTGCCGAAGTGCGGCGCATCGCCATCCGCGCAGCGTTTACTGCTTTCACGGCATTAATGGCATTACGTTCAATGCACGGGATTTGTACCTGTCCGGCAACCGGATCGCAGGTCAGCCCAAGGTTATGCTCCATAGCAATTTCCGCCGCATTGCATACCTGCGCAGGACTGCCGCCCAGTAGTTCAGTTAACCCTGCCGCCGCCATTGAACAGGCCACGCCAATTTCCCCCTGACAGCCGACTTCCGCGCCAGAGATGGAAGCGTTCATTTTATACAGCGCGCCAATAGCCCCCGCTGCCAGTAGATAGCGGGCAATCGACCGCTCATTTACTGGGCGACGGAACTTATCATAATAAGCCAGCACAGCCGGAATAATGCCGCACGCCCCATTGGTCGGCGCTGTTACTACGCGCCCACCGGCTGCGTTTTCTTCACTCACTGCCAGCGCGTACATGTTGATCCAGTCGATGACGTTCATCGGATCGTTAGAGATGTTATCGCTGGAAACCAGCTGGCGACGCAACGCAACGGCACGACGAGGCACATTAAGCGGTCCTGGCAGCACGCCTTCGGTATTCATCCCGCGTTCAATGCCGTCGTGCATCACTTGCCAGATACGGGCAAACCCGGCATCAATTTCCGCTTTGCTGCGCAGCGCCAGCTCGTTGTGCATCATTAGGCCAGAAATAGACAGGCCGTTGTAATCACACATTTTCAGCAGTTCACCTGCTGAGTGAAAATCATAAGGTACGAGGGTTTCGACATCGTGCGACAGACCGAAGTGTTCTTCTTCAACGATAAATCCGCCACCGACTGAGTAGTAAGTTTTGCTTAATAGCTCTTTCTGCCCATTCCAGGCAGTAATCCGCATCCCGTTCTCATGACGAGGCAACATTTCAGGATGGAAAACAATGTTCTTTGCTACAGGAAAATCAACAACATGCGCCCCAGAAGCCACCGGCAACCGCCCGCTGCGCGTCACTAACTCAATAAATGCAGGGATCTCATCAATAACAACATCCTGCGGACTGTTTCCTGCTAGTCCCATGATGATGGCGACATCCGTGGCATGGCCTTTGCCCGTCAGTGACAACGACCCGTACAGATCGACCATAATATGGCTCGTCGCGGTTAATAAGCCGCTATTTTCCAGCCGATCAATAAAACTTTTTCCGGCATTCATCGGCCCCACGGTATGCGAACTGGAGGGTCCAATCCCAATTTTGAAAATATCGAATGCACTAATCATATCCACACCCTCGGATTGCCGTTCAGTGAAGTGGAGCGGAACGACCTTGCGACCGTCCCGCTCACGAGGCTTTACGCACTACGTACTGCGATGGCTTCAATTTCCAGCTTCACATCTTTCGGCAAACGCGCGACCTGCACACAGCTCCGGGTCGGGTAGGTCGCCTGATGCTCATCGAAGAACTGCTTATAGACTTCATTGATGGTGGCAAAATCATTCAGATCGGTGATGAACACGGTCATCTTGATGATATCACCCACGCTCAGCCCGGCAGCAACCACGATCGCTTTGACGTTTTCGAGGCTTAAACGCGCCTGATCTTGCACATCAGCCGGGATCTCACCTGTCTGCGGGCAAACCGGAATTTGCCCGGAGGTGAAGACCATGCTGCCTAAATCAACACCCTGAACATAAGGGCCGATTGCGCCTGGGGCACGTTGCGTTTCGATAATCTTTTTCATACATCCTCCGGCGTCAGAGCGCCTGGGTAAAAGTACGTGAAATAACATCTTGTTGCTGTTCACGGGTCAGTGCGTTGAAACGCACGGCGTAGCCAGAGACACGGATTGTCAGGTTAGGATATTTTTCCGGGTGCTCGATGGCATCCAGCAGCATTTCCCGATTCATTACGTTGACGTTGAGGTGTTGACCGCCTTCGACATCCGCTTCGTGGTGGAAATACCCATCCAGCAGGCCGACAAGGTTGGTTTTACGTACTGGATCTTCTTTGCCCAACGCCGCCGGGACAATTGAGAAGGTGTACGAGATACCGTCTTTGGCGTAAGTGAACGGCAGTTTCGCCACCGACGTCAGCGAGGCCACGGCACCTTTACGGTCACGACCGTGCATCGGGTTAGCGCCCGGTGCGAACGGTGTTCCGGCGCGACGACCGTCCGGCGTGTTACCGGTTTTCTGCCCGTACACCACGTTAGAAGTGATAGTCAGAATCGACTGGGTAGGGACGGCGTTGCGATAGGTCGGCAGCGCTTTAATTTTCTTCATAAAACGTTCAACGAGGTCGCAGGCAATACTGTCTACACGCTCATCATTGTTGCCGTACTGCGGATATTCGCCATCGATTTCAAAGTCCACCGCCAGGCCGTTTTCGTCACGGATTGGTTTCACGCGGGCATATTTGATGGCAGACAGGGAGTCCGTCGCCACTGACAGGCCCGCGATGCCACACGCCATAGTGCGATAGACATCACGATCATGCAGCGCCATCAGCGAGGCTTCGTAGCTGTACTTGTCGTGCATGTAGTGGATGATGTTCAGCGCGCTGATGTACTGCACCGCCAGCCAGTCCATAAAGTGGTCGAGGCTGTCCATCACTTTGTCGTAGTCCAACACGTCGTCCATCAGCGGTGCTGTTTTTGGGCCGACCTGAATCTTCAGCTTCTCGTCCACCCCGCCGTTAATTGCGTAGAGCAGCGTTTTCGCCAGGTTAGCGCGTGCACCAAAGAACTGCATTTGCTTACCAATCACCATCGGGCTAACGCAGCAGGCAATCGCGTAATCGTCGCTGTTGAAGTCAGTACGCATCAGATCGTCGTTTTCATACTGCAAGGAAGAGGTGACGATAGACACCTGCGCGGCATATTTTTTGAAGGCGATCGGTAATTCTTCCGACCACAGAATGGTCAGGTTTGGTTCCGGTGCTGGCCCCATAGTGTGCAGGGTGTGCAGATAACGGAAAGAGTTTTTGGTCACCAGCGTACGACCGTCCAGCCCCATCCCACCGATCACTTCCGTCGCCCAGATCGGGTCGCCAGAGAACAGCGAATCAAATTCCGGCGTACGCAGGAAGCGCACCATACGGATCTTCATAATGAAGTGGTCGATCAGTTCTTGTGCCTGCTGCTCATTGAGCACGCCAGCTTTAAAGTCGCGCTCAATGTAGATATCGAGGAACGATGCCGTACGGCCAAGAGACATTGCGCCGCCGTTCTGTGATTTCACTGCCGCCAGGTAAGCGAAGTAGAGCCACTGCACCGCTTCCTGCGCATTCCGCGCCGGACGGGAGATATCAAAACCGTATTTCGCCGCCATTTCCTGAATCTGCAACAGCGCACGACGATGTTCCGCCAGCTCCTCACGCAGACGGATAGTGGCTTCGAGATCTTCGCCTTTTTCCAGACGAGACTGGAGATCGGCAAATTGCAGTTCGCGTTCACGTACCAGATAACTGATGCCGTAAAGCGCTACGCGGCGGTAGTCACCGATAATACGCCCACGACCATAACCGTCTGGCAAACCAGTCAGTACACCCGATTTACGGCAGCGCAGCATATCCGGTGAGTACGCATCAAATACGCCCTGATTATGGGTTTTACGCAGATCGGTAAAGATGTACTCAAATTCACTGTCCATTTCACGGCCATATGCGTGGAATGAACTTTTAATCATATTAATACCGCCGAACGGATGCAGCGCGCGCTTTAATGGTGCATCTGTTTGCAGGCCAACAATTTTTTCCAGCGGCTGGTTAATATATCCCGCATCATGAGCGGTAATGGTGGTGGCAATATTAGTATCGAAATCCAATGGCGCGTGAGTCGCGTTTTCGATACGGATGCCTTCCATTACTTTTTCCCACAATTCCGTGGTGGCTGGCGTTGCTTCGGCGAGAAAAGATTCATCACCTTCATACGGTGTATAGTTATGTTGAATAAAATCGCGGACATTAATTTCGTTTTTCCAGTCCGTACCTTTAAAGCCAAGCCATGCGTCGGCGTACAGCTTATCGCTGGTATCAATATCTACCTTCATGAAAAATAATCTCTCTACAATACTTCAACTAAATTATGCAAATTCTGCGGGCGCGTTCACTTTGCCTAAATGAATGGCATCCAAAGCAATCATTTTTTCTTCGTTGGTTGGGATAACGGCGCAAATGACACGCGCATTTTCACTGGAAACAATTCGCTCTCCACAGGAGTTAGAGCGATTATTCATTTCTGTATCAATCTCTACGCCTAATACAGCCAAATGCTCCATGACCAAACGACGAATTAAACTTGAGTTCTCTCCTATTCCGCCGGTGAATATAATTCCATCCAGGCGACGTAATGAAGCTGCGTGTCCGGCAATATGACGGGCAATTCGGTGAACAAAGGTTTTAATTGCCAGTTGCGCGCGTTCGTGTCCTTCATGCCACGCTTTTTCCAGAACACGTAAATCCGAAGAAAGACCGGAAATGCCTAATAATCCCGACTCTTTATTCACTACGCGTTCCAGGTCACTCAGGCTCTGGTTGGTTTGACTGGCGACCCAGGACATCGCCCCGAAGTCGACATCGCCACTGCGGGTACCCATCATCAAACCTTCCAGCGGCGTCATTCCCATTGAGGTGTCAACACTCTGACCGTTGCGAACTGCGCAGATTGACGCGCCATTGCCAAGATGCGCCACGACCAGGCCGGAGTCATCTTCCGCCAGATTCAGCAAAGAATGCGCGCGCTGGGAAACGTAGCGGTGCGACGTGCCGTGGAAACCATAACGGCGTACACCTAACTCTTCATAATATTTCCACGGCAGGCCGTATAAATAAGCTTCCGGCGCCATCGTCTGGTGGAAACTGGTATCAAATACCGCCACCTGAGTTACGCCCGGGAATAATTGCTGCGCCGATTCAATACCACTTAAATTGGCGTAATTATGCAGGGGTGCCAGTGGAGAAACGCGACGGATATTATCAATGACTTCATCGGTAATAATGGCGGACTCGGTAAAAATACTGCCGCCGTGAGCGATGCGGTGGCCAATTAAGGCCACGCTGTCATTTAAATTCCGTTTTTCCAGTTCAAATGCAATTGCCTTCAATGCACCTTCGTAGCTGTGGTGAGCCAGCGGTGCTGGCTCTCCCCCATTTACGGATAAGAATGCATTTTCCGAGTTAATACCGTCGGCAATACCTGACATTAATACTTCACAGTCGCTGGCATCGAGCACGGAAAACTTAATCGAAGACGAACCACAGTTAATAACCAAAACAACCGGAAATTCATTCATCTCTTTTCTCATCCTGAGTTACGGATTAAAACAGTTTGTATACGATGTTCAGGATGGTCAGCAGACCAATCACGGTAACAAACACGTTATCCAGACGACCACGGTATTTCGCCAGAGACGGCGCTTTACGGATGGCATACATCGGCAACAGGCACAGCAGGGATGCGATAATCGGCGCGCCCATGGCTTCAATCAGGTCGAGGATGTTCGGGTTGGCGTAGGCAACAACCCAGGTGGAGCCCATGATGAAAATCATGCTGAGAGTATTCAGTTTACCCAGCGACACTTTGGTTTTGTCACCTTTATAACCGAACTTCAGAATCAAACCATTCAGACCTTCCAGCGTCCCCAGATAGTGACCGAAGAAAGATTTGAAAATAGCCACGAGTGCGATGATGGAAGCTGCATATTCCAGTGTAATTGCAAACGTTGTTTTGGTACCGGTCATGGACGCAAAGTGGTTAGCCAGATAAGAAAGCACTGGAATATTCTGCGCTTTCGCTTCAGCCATATTCGCCGGAGACAGCGTAAACAGGCAGCTAAAGGCAAAGAACATCACCACTGCAACCATCAGCATACTGGCGCGAGAGATGATTTGTGAACATTTACGCTCGGTGAAATCGCGACCAAAATCTTTCTCATACTCTTCACGTTTAGAAACCACGAAGGAAGAGACGATTGGCGAGAAGTTAAAGGAGAAAACCATGATGGAAATCCCCAGCCAGACAGTGATCAGGATACCGTCATGACCGGTTAACGACAGCGAACCGAGGTCAACCTGGTCGATAACTGCAGAGTTCCAGTAAGGGATCAGCGACAGAGAAATCAGCACCAGGCTGGCGATAAACGGCCATACCAGGTAGCTCATCACTTTAACCATCAGATCCTTACCAAACCAGATGACGAAAGCCATCAGCAGCAACAGGAACAGCGCCACAAAGCCGCGATTCAGCGGTGCAAAGCCGAGCTGGTTTTCCCAGAACGTCATAAAGGTATTGGTAATAGTAACGCCATAAATCCACAACAGTGGGCAAATCGCGAAGAAGTACAGGAACGTGATAACCACGCCGCCAGTTTTACCAAAATGCTCTTCCACCGTTTCCGTAATGTTGCCGGAAGGGTTAGAGCCAGAAAGACACAGACGCGCCAGCGCCCGGTGGCAATAAAATGCGATGGGGTATGCCAATACCAACATCAGAAGAATCGGGATCAGTCCGCCAAAACCTGCGCGGATAGGGAAGAACAGCACCCCGGCGCCGATTGCCGTACCAAACAAGCCTAACGTCCATGTGGTATCTGATTTACGCCAGGACGATTGTTTTGTCTGGCTGGATACAATGCTATCTGAAGTACTCATATCCTATCCTCAACGAATTAATTAAGCGTCAACGAAACCGGTGATTTGAGAGACGCGAGAAAGATCGATATTGCCGCCGGAAATAATACTGACGGTTTTTCTGTTTTGAATATATTGGTCTAATTTACCGCTTAATAATGCAGCACATGCCAGAGCGCCTGCGCCTTCGGTGACGACTTTATTGCGCTGAATTAAGGCAATCATACTGTTTCTGATTTCGTCTTCGCTGACCAGCACGATGTCATCGACTAATTCACGAACGATTTCGTAAGTTAAATTACCCGGGCGGGCGACATCACAACCATCCGCCAGGGTGCCGGTAGTTCGGTGCGTGGTTATTTCTCCGGAGTGGAAAGAAGCCGCCATGCCGTGAACGTTTTCTGACTGTACACCAATAACACGAATAGTCGGGTTAATTGATTTAATCGCTACCGCAATACCAGCAATTAAACCGCCACCGCCAATTGGCACAATCACGTTATCGACATCATAGAGATCTTCCATAATTTCCAGACCAATCGTTCCCTGACCGGCAATCACTTTCGGATCATCATAAGGTGGGATAAAAATACGGCCTTCCATTTCGACAATTTCGCTCACTTTAGCGATAGTGTCGTTGAAGTTATCACCATGCAAAACAACTTCAGCGGAGTAGTCGCACGTTGCCGCTACTTTGGATTTCGGCGCGCCTTTTGGCATCACCACTTTACCGTCGATACCCAGCATCGCGCAGGAGAGCGAAACCCCTTGCGCATGGTTGCCCGCAGAGCAGGCCACTACACCTTTACGTTTTTCCGCATCGGTCAGTGAACTTAATTTATTAAATGCGCCACGAATTTTAAATGAACCGGTACGCTGCATGTTTTCGAATTTGAGGAATATTTCACCTTTGCAACGTTCACTAAAATAGTTGGAGCGAGGCATGCCTGTTTTATAAATTCGCCCAGCCAGTCGTTGTTTTGCTTCAATGATGTCATCAATAGCAACCGGGAGATCGTATGTAATATGCATTATAAAACCTCTTAGCCTGAATTAAATATGTAGGTAACCGTAACCGACACCTGCAAAACAGACAGGTGGATTATTTATGTTTAAATAAAAACAAATAACTAACCAACTTCTATTAATTGCCTTCGTCTACACCCATTATAAGATGAATACTCTTTGGCTAATTCCACCAAAACCGATGCTGCTTTTTTAATACGATAATTTTTCGACCATACCGCGGCATATTGTGCCACAGGTAATGTTTCTTCAACCGGGATAGTAATAAATTGATTAGAACCAAAAGGTGACGTCATATCACAAGGAATTACAGTTAAGAAATCAGCATTGAGGACAAGATTATAAATTGTCACGACTGAGTCAGTTTTAACGATGTTTTCAATACTGATGCCATTTCTTTGTAACGTGGTAAGCAGCTCGCTGTAGTACCCCATATTGGTTTGTGGCAACACCCACTGTTCGTTCTTCAACGACTCCAGCGTGGTGGTGCCGGTGCATGTTCGGGACTTACTGGCTACCAGCACAAACTCGGACTCGAACAGCGGCTCAACATGTAAATCCTGAAGCTTCATTTCTGCGCTTAACGTACCAATCGCAAAATCCAGGCGACCGTCGCGGATTGCCGGTAGGAACGAAGACAGTTGCGCTTCATACATAGAAACCTGCGCTTTCGGAAACACCTCTTTGAACTTGTTGATCATCCCGGACATAAAAGTAAAACCAATCAATGAAGGAAAACCAAATGAGACTTCCACCACCGCCTCAGAAGACATACCGCTTATCTCATTAACCATATTTTTCATTTCACGGGTAATGGATTCGGAACGGGAGAGTAACAATTGACCGGCAGGTGTTAATGTTACACCGGTATTTTTCCGCACCACTAATTCCACGCCAAAATAGTCTTCAATATCGTTAATGATTTTACTGACGGCGGGTTGAGTTAACCCTAATTCTTTTGCAGCCGAGCCGATAGAGCCACTTCTAATGACTTCCTGAAAGACTACCAGATGCTGCGTTTTCGGAAGAAGAATAGTGCTCATAACTACCTACGTTAATAACCTCATTGACGGCATGAAGTGTATCAAAATGAAATGAACAGGATATGTGCGACCACTCACAAATTAACTTTCAATACTTTTTTGGACATCACTGTATCAATTAAATATTTTTATATATCAATAAGTTAAAGTATATAAATCAGCATAAACCCTGATTTTTGTCAAAAAAAATGACAGGGATAACCATATTTTATGGCGATAACATCATTCGTTATGTGGTTAATAAAAAAAAGCAGCTGCGACCATATTTCAAGCAATTAGCGGATAATTACCAGGCAAATTTTGAGTTAAATTTTATGAGCAAGTTATCAAATTTTATTATAAATAAATCATTTTCAGCGATAAATAATGCGGCACGTCACATTTTTTCTCGCTATTTGTTGGAGGACAAACATTTATTTTATCAATGTTTTAAAATTTTGAATACAGATATTGATCATCTCGAACAATTGATTAACATCAACTTTCACCCTTCTTACAGGACGTCATTTTGTGAATGCAATCGTTTCCCCTCGTTTCTACTGTCACCATAGTTACTAAATAGCATTTTGTGTTGAGGATCACAAAACGAATAATTGATGTTCATCGCTATACGATCAGAAGAAGAGAACAAGGAGGATTTTCGTTGTGCTTTACATCGTTGTAGACCACAGAATTTTGCTTCGTTGACTGTAATGCCGGGTAATTGAGCGTTTTTTGATAGTTGTGAGCGAACCGTGCAAGGAGAATAAGCATTGATTATTGTTTGTCATGATGACAAGGCAGGCATCAATGAAAGGTTATTCGGTTTCACATTTTTTACCCCCTTCGATACCACCAATGTACGAGACTGTTAACACTTATAATAGAAACATTGATTATTGGAAGGTAAAAATAAAATTTGCCGAGATTATATCGACAAATGACGTTAATGAAATTTACAGCATAAGCAATGAATTGCGGAGAATATTATCTGCGATTACTGCATTGAATGTCTATAAAGGTGATGTTTCTTCTGTAATGATCCGAATCCAACCGGAAAATAGAAGTCCATTCATCATTGATATTTCTACAGGAGTAAATGATGATTATATAATACAAACTTTAGATGTAGGCACATTTTCACCTTTTGGCGAAAAATGTACTTGTTCAGCCATCAATAGAAAAGATCTGGAGTGTATCAAGGAGACAATTTTTAAGTTTTGCGCAAAGTTCACGCAAAAAGAAGTTATCTTAACGGAATTTAATCATTTTAATAAAACTGACAATGTTTCAGATTGTTGGCAAATTCTCTTTTTTTCACCAGATCATTTTAATCATGATTCTCATTGATTATTTAAAAAGGATAAAATAATGTTCCCGGTTTCATCAATAGGTAATGACTTAGGTAATAATTTAGTATGTATAAAAATGAATGACATTCCTGAAACCCCCATAATAAATGACCTCAAAGCACTAGCACCAGGTGTAGTAAAACTAAAACAGACTTCTAATCAAATGCTCACGTTAATCAGCGCGTTGCAACCTGGTGGGACATGTATTATCGATGGTGATTTTCAACAAGAATTAGCATACTTAAAAAATGTAATAATTTATAATGACTCGTCTCTTCGCATAGACTTTTTAGGTTATAATGCCCAAATAACGCAACGATCAGACAATACCTGCGAGCTTATAATTTGTGAACCGTTAAATAACATAAAAATTTCAGCAGACATCATGAACACAAATTGTTCATTAAATAAAATTTACAATGAAATCAGAAGATTAAATGTAATCTTTAGCTCTGGAGCAGGCGACGTAATAGATTTATCCTATCTGGACTTGCATAACGTCGATTTAACTGGTTATGATTTTTCAAATAAACATATGGCTTACGCGACTTTAGATCCCTTTACATTGTTTGCAACAAAGTTTACTAAAACCAATATGTACAATATAAATTTTATGCGTTCGACACACAATGGTACTATCTCATGGAATTCTTTATTAAAAATCACCCCAGCGTTAACAAGTATCAGCGATGATTATTCCAGAGAAAAAATCAACTTTGTCGAAAGTTGTTTAAATGAGCTTGGAGATTTAACCGAAGATCAATTAAAAATCATGAGATATGCGATTATAAAATCCATACCAACAGCAAATATAACAGACAAATTAGAAAAAGAATTAACAAAAAGCATATATAAAAACTCCTCAAAAATTAATAATTATTTGAGCAAAGTTAAATTACCAGAGATGAAAAACTTCTCATTAGAAAAAGCATATGATTATATCGACAAAATTATTGAAGAATATGATTGCGTCAAAAAAAATGATTACCAAACCGATCCAGAAATTAATTATACTGTCGATTACAACCTAGATTATACTAACTCAAACGACTTGCTTTCAGATAATAGCCTGGAGGAAGAGAGAGATTCTGTTGACAATTCCTTTTCAGACGATAAATTTAGCTTCAACGAGTGTCGTTTTATTAGCAAAGAATATACGTATGATTACGATCTTTTAAATGAAATATAAATGTAATGATTTCTTGCAAAGTCTATTATTAATAGCTTAGATATTCGTTCATCTTTCCGTCTGCACCAAAAGTAAAAGCTTGCCGAAGCAGGTTCGAGACTGATGATAAACACAAAATTGCCTGAGGCGCTACGCTTATCAGGCCTACATTGCCTCTGTGCAATATATTGAATTTTCGTTGTTTTGTAGGCCAGATAAGACGTTCATCTTTCCGACCACCCTCCTCAAAAGCAAAAACCCGCCAGTTTACGCTGGCGGGTTTTCGTTAAAATAGGTGAAACTGACCGATAAGCCGGGTTCTGTCGTGGACAGTCATTCATCTAGGCCAGCAATCGCTCACTGGCTCAAGCAGCCTACCCGGGTTCAGTACGGGCCGTACCTTATGAACCCCTATTTGGCCTTGCTCCGGGTGGAGTTTACCGTGCCACGGACTGTTACCAGCCGCGCGGTGCGCTCTTACCGCACCCTTTCACCCTTACCTGATCCCGCTTGCACGGGCCATCGGCGGTTTGCTCTCTGTTGCACTGGTCGTGGGTTTCCCCCCCAGGCGTTACCTGGCACCCTGCCCTATGGAGCCCGGACTTTCCTCCCCTCCGCCCGTCTCCCCCGAAGAGGACGACGACGAAGCGGCGACTGTCTGGTCAGCTTCGGCGCGCAGTATAGAGGGTTTGCGCGCCCTTGTCACCCCGCGTTGCGCATTCCAATCGCCAGTGTCGCGGCGATATTACGTGAAGCACGGTAAATATTGTCATAAGCCCCGCGGAATGCTTCATCCAACGTACCAATACTGGTCAATACGCTGAAGACCGCATCAATGCCATGCTGATGTACAACGCCAACATCATTGGTCAGGCTACCCGCAATGCCAATCACCGGTTTATGGTACTTTTTCGCCACGTTTGCGACGCCAATCGGAACCTTGCCGTGTATACTCTGGCTGTCAATACGCCCTTCACCGGTGATCACCAGCGTACAATCGTGAATATGTTCCTCCAGATTCAGCGCCGTCGTGACGATTTCAATACCACTTTTCAGTTCCGCACCAAGAAACGCCATCAGCGCCGCGCCCATACCGCCCGCAGCTCCTGCGCCGGGGACATCTTTCACATCAACATGCAGCGCTTTTTTAATGACATCGGCATAGTGAGAGAGGTTATTGTCCAGCTCGACAATCATCGCTTCACTGGCTCCCTTTTGTGGGCCAAAGATGCGCGATGCGCCGTTATCGCCCACCAGCGGATTGGTGACATCACAAGCGACGCGAATAGCACAATCTTTTAAGCGCGGATCGAGGCCGGAAATATCAATATCATTCAGAGTATTAAGGCTACCGCCGCCAAAACCAATTTCATTGCCGTTGGCATCGCATAATTTCGCCCCCAGCGCCTGCACCATGCCTGCGCCGCCGTCGTTGGTGGCGCTGCCGCCAATGCCGATAATAATGTTTGTCGCGCCGCTCTCCAGCGCCTGCAGGATTAATTCGCCAGTACCGCGTGAAGTGGTCACAAGTGGATCGCGTTTTTCCGCAGGTACCAGTTCCAGCCCACTGGCCGCCGCCATTTCGATAAACGCGGTTTTGCCATCGCCGGAGATCCCCCAACTGGCATTCACTTTCTCGCCCAGCGGCCCTGTAACCCAGGCGTGACGTTCAGCCCCCTGGGTGGCTGCAATCATGGCTTCCACCGTTCCTTCACCACCGTCGGCAACCGGAACGGAAACATACTGTGCATCAGGAAAAATTTCCCGAAATCCTTTTTCTATCGCCTGCGCAACCTCGCTGGCAGATAAACTTTCTTTATAAGAGTCTGGGGCGATTACGATTTTCATACCTATGCCTGTTACCACATGACGCCGGAGGGCGTTTCTCTTATTCGGCCTGGATTCCAGGCCCGGATTGCAATACGCCATCCGGGCACGACGTCATTAGCGAGTAACTTCGACTTTCGCCAGTTTTTCGTAGTAGCACGCCAGGGCGCTATGATCCGCCGTTCCTAAACCATCGGCACGCAGTGCCTGCATCATCTCCATAACCGCAGCTGTGAGCGGCAGTTGCGCGCCGACGCCGTGGGAAGTATCCAGCGCATTTGCCAGATCCTTAATATGCAGATCAATACGGAAGCCCGGCTTGAAGTTGCGGTCCATCACCATCGGCGCTTTGGCATCCAGCACGGTACTGCCCGCCAGTCCACCGCGAATTGCCTGATACACCAGATCCGGGTTAACGCCCGCTTTGGTTGCCAGCGTTAACGCTTCTGACATCGCGGCAATATTCAGCGCCACAATGACCTGATTTGCCAGTTTGGTGACGTTACCTGCACCGATTTCCCCGGTATGCACCACGGAACCCGCCATCGCTTTCATCAAATCATAGTATTTGTCGAAAATAGCCTTGTCGCCGCCCACCATCACTGACAGCGTACCGTCGATGGCTTTCGGTTCACCGCCGCTCACCGGGGCGTCCAGCATATCAATGCCTTTCGCTTTCAGCGCTTCGCTTATTTCACGGCTTGCCAGCGGTGCAATAGAACTCATATCGATCAATACCGTACCTGGCTTCGCGCCTTCAATAATGCCATTCTCACCCAGCGCCACCTCTTTCACATGAGGGGAGTTTGGCAGCATGGTTATGATGACGTCGCACTGTTCAGCGATCGCTTTAGCCGTAGAAGCTGTTTCTGCACCTGCAGCAATCACGTCAGCAATAGCTTCTGGGTTACGGTCAGCAACCACCAGCGAGTAACCTGCTTTCAGAAGGTTTTTACTCATTGGTTTACCCATAATCCCCAGGCCAATAAAACCAACTTTCATAGTCATATCAATCATCTCTCTTGTTGCGGTGGTGGTTATTTTTTAAAGGTATCAGCCAGTTTCTGAGTGGCAGAGCGGAAGACGCCGAGATCGCTGCCGACAGCCACAAACGTCGCGCCCCATTCCAGATAACGACGCGCATCGGCTTCGACCGGCGCGAGGATACCGCTGGGTTTGCCGTGCGCACTGGCACGGTTAAAAATATGCTGGATTGCTTTTTGTACATCCGGGTGCGAGGCATTGCCGAGATGGCCTAATGCCGCAGCCAGATCGCTGGGGCCGACGAAGATACCGTCTACACCTTCGGTAGCGGCAATGGCATCGACGTTATCTACGCCCTGCTGACTTTCTATCTGGACCAGAATGGTGATGTTCTTGTTCGACTGAGCGAAATAATCCGCCACGGTGCCAAACATATTGGCGCGGTGAGAAACGGAGACGCCGCGAATGCCTTCCGGTGGGTAACGGGTTGATGCCACCGCCTGCTCTGCTTCCTCTTTTGTTTCTACAAAAGGAATCAGGAAGTTATAGAAACCGATATCCAGAAGACGCTTTATAATTACCGGCTCGTTGGTCGGCACTCGCACTACTGGCGCGCTGGCGCTGCCTTTCAGGGCCATTAACTGCGGAATGAACGTGGAGATATCGTTCGGCGCATGTTCGCCATCCAGCACCAGCCAGTCAAAGCCAGCTAAACCAAGAACTTCTGTACTGATCGGATTAGAAAGTGCTGACCAGCAACCAATTTGTACCTGTTTCGCAGCCAGTGCGGCTTTGAATTTATTCGGGAAAACATCGTTATTCATCGCTTATACCTTTGCTTATTTCTGCAATTCCATACGTTTAATGTCGCCAACTACGAAGAGGTAGCAGACCATCGCCATCAGCGCTGAACATCCCACGAAAACCAGTGCTGCATTGAAGGAGTGCAGTTCACTTACCAGGTAGCCAATCACCAGTGGAGTGACAATGGAGGCAACATTTCCAAAGACGTTAAAGACGCCGCCGCAGAGGCCAACAATCTCTTTCGGCGCGGTGTCAGAAATCACCGGCCAGCCCAGAGCACCAAATCCTTTGCCAAAAAAAGCCAGCGCCATCAGCATGACCACCAGCGTGGTGTTGTTGGTGTAGTTACATAATATGATGGTGGAAGCCAGCAACATTCCCAGCACAATCGGTAGCTTACGTGCCAGGGTCAGGGACAAACCGCGTTTGATCAGATAATCCGAGAAGACACCTCCCAGCACGCCGCCCGCAAAACCACACAGTGCCGGAATCGAGGCGACCAGACCCACTTTCAGAATCGACATGCCTTTTTCCTGCACCAGATAAATCGGGAACCAGGTGAGGAAGAACCAGGTGATGGTGTTGATAAAATATTGTCCGAAAAATACGCCCAACATCATGCGGTTAGAGAGCAATTGCTTGATGTAATGCAGTTTGGGACCGCTTGCTGCCGCGCTGCCCGGCTTTTTGTGGTCCATATCGACCACCGCGCCATTTTCAGATATAAACTTCAGCTCTTCCGCAGACATACGTGGGTGATCTGTCGGGTTATGAATCAACTTGATCCACAGCGCCGTCAGCACAAAACCAATCACCCCCATAACGGTAAAGACGTGCTCCCATCCCCAGGCGAAAGTCAGCCAGCCAAGCAGAGGCGAAAAGAGCGCCAGCGAGAAATATTGCGCCGAGTTAAAGATGGCGGAGGCAGTACCACGTTCTTTCGTCGGGAACCAGGCGGCGACAATACGGGCGTTCGCCGGGAATGATGGCGCTTCCGAGAAGCCGAGCATAAAGCGCATAAAGAACATGGAGATCCCTGCCCAGGCCAGCGGGAACATATCAACAAAGCCTTGCAGGAAGGTGAATAGCGACCAGAAAAAGAGGCTGTAGGTGTAAACTTTTTTCGAGCCAAACTTATCAAGCAGCCAGCCGCCGGGGATTTGCATCAGCAAGTAGGCCCAGCCAAAAGCAGAAAAGATGTAACCCATCGAAACCGCACTTAACTGCAACTCTTTTGCCACTTCGGTACCAGCAATAGACAGCGTTGCACGATCGGCGTAGTTAACGGCGGTAACAATAAAAATAATCAGTAATATTAAATAGCGGGTATGCACGCCTTTCTTTTTTACGTCAACGGTGTCCAGAATCATTTTATTTACCTCGGGTACTTATGCTGATTTTTATTATTATGGGGAAGGTGTTATTTATGAGTTTAATTTATGCCGTTACGACAATGAACTCAGGAATTAGTATAAGCAGCGAGAGAATAATAATCATTGTGCAAATGCTAATTTAATTATTACTATTTAAATATTATTTTGAGCATATGCACATAAGGTTGCGCGCTAAAGCACAGATTTGCGCTTTACCCTGCCGGGCGGCACTGCAATCCCTGAAATGATTGACATTGATCACATTTCTGCGTTTAAACTCCTGACATTCTTATTTCACCCAATGAAGTCATTTATTTTTAAATGAGACCAGGTCCTCATTTTAATAACCCCTGGCTGGAGAATATTGCACAATGGCCAACATCGAAATCAGACAAGAAACGCCAACTGCGTTTTATATAAAAGTTCACGACACAGATAATGTGGCAATTATTGTTAATGATAATGGCCTGAAAGCAGGAACGCGTTTTCCGGATGGGCTGGAATTAATTGAACATATTCCCCAGGGGCATAAAGTCGCATTGCTGGACATTCCGGCTAATGGTGAAATTATTCGTTATGGTGAAGTGATTGGTTACGCCGTGCGCGCAATCCCACGCGGAAGCTGGATCGACGAATCAATGGTTGTACTACCGGAAGCGCCACCGTTACACACGCTGCCACTGGCAACTAAAGTCCCGGCCCCCTTACCGCCACTGGAAGGATACACCTTTGAGGGCTATCGCAATGCCGATGGCAGCGTGGGCACCAAAAACCTGCTCGGCATCACCACCAGCGTCCACTGTGTGGCAGGCGTGGTGGACTATGTAGTAAAAATCATTGAACGCGATCTGCTACCGAAATACCCGAACGTCGATGGCGTGGTGGGGCTGAATCATTTGTACGGTTGTGGCGTGGCGATTAACGCACCGGCGGCAGTTGTGCCTATTCGTACCATTCACAATATTTCGCTGAACCCTAACTTTGGCGGCGAAGTAATGGTGATTGGTCTGGGTTGTGAAAAGTTGCAGCCTGAGCGCCTGCTGACTGGAACGGATGATGTGCAAGCTATTCCAGTAGAAAGCGCCAGCATTGTCAGTTTGCAGGATGAAAAGCATGTCGGTTTTCAGTCCATGGTCGAGGATATTTTGCAGGTCGCCGAACGCCATCTACAAAAACTGAATCAACGTCAGCGAGAAACCTGTCCGGCTTCAGAACTGGTTGTCGGCATGCAGTGCGGTGGCAGCGATGCGTTTTCTGGCGTAACGGCAAACCCGGCGGTTGGGTATGCGTCTGATCTACTGGTGCGCTGCGGCGCAACGGTGATGTTTTCAGAAGTCACAGAAGTGCGTGACGCGATCCATCTGCTGACACCACGCGCAGTGAACGAAGAGGTCGGCAAACGGCTGCTGGAGGAGATGGAGTGGTACGATAACTATCTCAATATGGGAAAAACCGACCGCAGCGCCAACCCTTCTCCGGGCAACAAGAAAGGCGGTCTGGCAAACGTAGTGGAGAAGGCTCTCGGCTCCATTGCTAAATCGGGTAAAAGCGCAATTGTTGAAGTGCTATCGCCCGGTCAACGCCCGACTAAACGCGGATTAATTTACGCCGCGACGCCAGCCAGCGATTTTGTCTGTGGCACGCAACAGGTGGCATCAGGGATTACCGTGCAAGTGTTTACGACCGGTCGCGGCACGCCGTACGGCCTGATGGCGGTACCCGTCATTAAAATGGCGACCCGCACCGAGCTGGCGAACCGCTGGTTTGATTTAATGGATATTAATGCGGGCACCATCGCTACCGGCGAAGAAACTATTGAAGAGGTGGGCTGGAAATTGTTCCATTTTATTCTCGACGTCGCCAGCGGGAAGAAGAAAACCTTCTCAGATCAATGGGGACTGCATAACCAGCTGGCGGTGTTTAACCCGGCACCGGTGACTTGACGGCCTTGCATGAACGGAAAACGGGGAGACTGTGTTTCCCCGTTTTCCCCACGAAAAGTAAGTGATAACTCTCACATATCTAAAGTATTTTTAGATTGTTGTTTTTTTCATTCCTGTAGGCAGAAAAAAACGTAATCTATTGAAAAAACGTTAATTTATTCAATTACCATTTTGCCTGTACTTTTCATTCCGCTAAAAAAGAAACCTACCGAAAGCCGTGCTATTTTTATTACAACACGCCCACAATTTCACTCTCTTGACATTCAATCCTATAAACCAGATTATTCAATGGCTCCTGAAATTTTTGAGATTAATACCAAAAGACGACATTCAGGAAATCAATATAAACATCCGTGCCTTTTTAATTAAAGTCGCCTCATATGCCATTCATGGCATGACAAATATATTATTACGTAATATATCTGGAGTCCCTATGGAAAAGAAAAAAATATACTTATTTTGTTCAGCGGGAATGTCAACATCACTGCTGGTGTCAAAAATGAAAGTGCAGGCGATAAAATATGATGTGCCAGTAATTATCGAAGCATTCTCCGAATCTGTTGCCGCAGAGAAAGGGCCGGAAGCCGATGTTATATTATTGGGACCTCAAATTGCTTACATGCAATCAGAGATCCAAAGCTTATTACCAGGAAAGCCAGTGGAAGTTATTGATTCAATGTTATATGGAAAAATTGATGGCTTAGGTGTTCTAAAATCAGCTATCGCCATAATAAAAAAAGAGCAAAAGTAACCATAGCAACAGGATATTAATAAAACCAAAGTCGCAGTGATACATTAATCGGTATATAAGGATATTTTTATGCCCGGAGTGATGGCGTTACTTGAAAAACTCATTCTTCCTTTTGCAGTTAAATTAGGGAAACAACCTCACGTCAATGCAATAAAAAACGGTTTTATCCGTATGATGCCATTAACGTTAGCCGGTACGTTATTTGTCCTCATTAATAGCGTTTTTTTAGATTTTGGCGAAGGCTCCTTTTTTTATTCATTAGGCGTCCGACTGGAACCATCGACCATAAAAACCTTAAGCGCCTTCACCGTCGTCGGTGACAGTGCTTATCATGGCACGCTGGGCATTATGTCACTCATGACCCCCTTTTTTATTGGGATGGGGTTGGCCGAAGAACGGAAAGTTGATTCGTTATCCGTTGGCTTACTCTCTGTCGCAGCGTTTATGACTGTCACCCCCTTCAAGGCAGGAGAAACCGCTAATGTCATTGGTGCAAACTGGTTAGGCGGCGCCAATATTCTGTCTGGTATGATCATTGGATTAGTTGTAGCGGAAATTTTCGCTTTTATTATCCGCCGCAATTGGGTGATTCGGTTGCCCGCGAGTGTTCCGACCGCAGTATCACGCTCATTCTCAGCAATGGTGCCCGGGTTTATCATCCTGTTAATTATGGGTAGTTTGTCTGGGATATTGTCGATATATGGCACCAATTTCCATCAGGTCATTATCACCTCACTGGCTACGCCATTAACGTCAATGAGCGGTATTGTTGGCTGGACATTCGTTGTCTTTAATTCCCTGTTATGGTTCTTTGGTATCCACGGCGGCTTAGTATTAACCGCGTTGCAAAGCAGCACGTTGGGTCCGTGGGGACTGGAGAATATCGCCACCTATACACAATATGGTTCAGTACAAGCGGCACTGGAAGCAGGAAAAACCTTCCATTTCTGGACCGGGCCAATGCTTGACGCTTACGTGTTCCTCGGTGGAACAGGGGCAACGCTGGGACTCATTTTCGCCATTTTCATTGCGTCACGCCGGGAAGATTATCGTCAGGTTGCTAAATTAGCGTTACCTTCTGGTATCTTTAATATCAACGAACCTATTTTATTTGGTTTGCCGATCATTATGAACCCCATTATGTTAATCCCGTTTGTGATGATTCAACCTATTCTCGCCGGGATTACCTTAATCGCCTATAACATGGGTATTATTCCGCCATCAACAAATATTGCCCCCTGGACCATGCCTCCTGGACTCAATGCGTTCTTTAGCTCGAATGGTAGCATTGCTGGATTACTCCTGGCGCTCTTTAACTTAGGTGTTGCCACAATGGTTTATCTTCCCTTTGTCATTATCTCAAACAAAGCACAAGTTGAAATAATTAAACAAGAAAGCGAAGAAGACATTGCCAATGCATTAAAGTTTTAATAGCACACTTCATCATGCCAGCGTTTAGATAAAACCATGGCATCACAAGTCAATTTAATATTGAGTATGGAAGTAACATGAAAAACTTAAAAATCGTTACTATTGGCGGTGGCAGTAGCTATACACCAGAACTCCTTGAAGGATTCATAAAACGCTACGATGAATTACCGGTCAGTGAATTATGGTTAGTTGATATTGAAGAAGGCAAAGAAAAGCTGGACATTATTTTCGACCTTTGTCAGCGGATGGTGATAAAAGCTGGCATTCCGTTAAAAATAGTGAAAACACTTGACCGTCGCGCTGCATTACAGGGCGCGCACTTTGTCACCACACAATTTCGGGTCGGGCAATTAAAAGCTCGGGAAATGGATGAGTTGATTCCACTAAGTCAGGGATATCTCGGGCAAGAAACCAATGGCGCGGGCGGTTTATTCAACGGGTTACGAACCATTCCAGTAGTTTTTGATATTATCAAAGATGTTGAGGAACTTTGCCCTGATGCCTGGATTATTAATTTTACCAATCCTGCCGGGATGGTTACTGAAGCCGTGTACCGCCATACCCAATTTAAACGTTTTATCGGTGTCTGTAATGTCCCTATTGGGATGAAGAGCTTCGTTTGCAATGCCCTAAAACTTGGCGCGGACGATGATCTTTCAATAGACATATTTGGCTTAAATCATATGGTCTTTCTTAAAGACGTATGGGTCAATGGACAATCACGTTTTGCTGAATTGCTCGATGGCGTCGTTGAAGGTTTGCTTGAAGGAAGTACCGTCAAAAATATTGACAGTTTAACCTTCAATCCTAATTTAATTCGGGCACTTAATCTCCTGCCCTGTGCTTACTTACGTTACTATTTTAAACATAAAGAAATGCTCGCTATTGAGATGGGGGAATTTTATAAAAATGGCGTTCGTGCACAAGTCGTGCAGGCATTAGAGAAAAAATTATTTGAGCTGTATAAGGACCCAGAACTAAATACAAAACCTGAAGAACTGGAGCTGCGTGGTGGTGCGTATTATTCAGATGCAGCCTGTGCCGTTATTAATGCAATTTATAATGACACGCAAACAGAACACTACGTTAATATTCCACACAAGGGCAGTGTAAAAAATATCCCTGAAGACTGGACCGTTGAAATGACCTGCATTCTGGGGAATAACGGTGTTACCCCCCACCCGCGTCTCACTCATTTTGACGAAAATGTACTGGGGCTCATTCATTCAATCAAATGTTTTGAGATCGCGGCAGCCCGGGCGGCAATAAGTGGTAACTATAACGATACGCTGCTGGCTCTGTGCCTTAACCCGCTAATGACCTCGGATAACGACGCTGAAAAATTAGTACGTGAACTGATCATTGCCCATAAAAAACATCTGCCTCAATTTTCCAGCACCATTGCTGAACTTACCCAATCTCATCAATAACAAGGACGCCTTATGCAACGCTTATTAATTGTGAATGCGGATGACTTTGGACTAAGTAAAGGTATTAATTATGGAATTATCGAGGCAGTACGAAATGGTGTCGTTCGCTCAACAACTGCGATGATGAATGCTCCGGCAATTGATCATGCTGCCTCTTTAAGTGCCGAAACCCCACAGCTCGGCGTCGGGTTACATTTTGTTTTGAGCTATGGCGCTGCCTTAACGGATATGCCTTCGCTGGTACGCGCAGGCCAATTAGGTAAATGGATCTGGGATGTCGCGGAGCAAGGGCAATTAAACACGGGTGAAATTGAACAGGAACTGAATTCTCAATATCAACGTTTTATTGATGTATTTAAACGGGAGCCCACCCATTTAGACAGCCATCACAGCGTTCATATGCTCCCGCAGGTTTATCCCGTTGTCGCGCGGTTCGCGCGTGAGAAAAATTTACCATTACGTATAGACCATTCTGTCCTGCGAGAGAAAAAAATCGATTCGCTGGATGCCAAAAGTAGTGAGGGATTCAGCAGTAATTTCTACGATAATAATATTTCAGAAGACTTTTTTTTATCACTCCTCGATAGCGCCATAAAACGTGATGAAAAATCGCTGGAAATTATGTGTCACCCTGGATTTGTAGATAACCACTTAATGTCGAGCAGTTACTGCTATCAACGGCTGGAAGAACTTACGGTTCTGACTACACCGTCACTCAAATATGCGATTGAAAAACACGGATTTCATCTTGTTAGTTTTCGTAATTTATAACGTAGCAATTAAGATGAATTTATCAGAAAGGTATTTCTTTATATGAGTAAAAATAAAGTCACTGTTTTAGTAATAGGTGCAGGCGCACGTGGAGAAATATATTCCCGCTATGCCCTTGAGCATCCGGACAGAATGCAAGTGGTAGGTGTTGCTGAACCTAGAGAGGCTTACCGCGAGCAAGTTGTGTCCCGGCATACGATCCCGACAGATAATATTTTTAGCAACTGGAAAGAGGCTGCTGCTCGGCCAAAAATGGCTGATGCTGTACTTATTTGTACGCAAGACAATATGCATAGAGATCCGGCCGTCGCTTTTGCCGATCTCGGTTATCACATTCTGTTGGAAAAACCGCTCGCGCCAACAGAGCACGATTGCCGCATTATCATTGATGCCGTCAAACGCAATAATGTCTTATTAGCCGTCGCACACGTTCTTCGTTACACCCGATATACACAAAAACTCAAATCCTTACTCGACAGCGGCATCATTGGCGACATTATCAGTATGCAGCATCTCGAACCCGTCGGTTACTGGCACCAGGCACACTCTTTTGTGCGTGGTAACTGGCGCAACGAGGCTGAATCATCATTTATGTTGTTACAAAAGTCCTGCCACGATCTGGACTGGATCCGCTACATCATGGGAGACAACTGTAAAACCGTTAGCTCATTTGGCGGGCTCAACCATTTTGTAAAACAAAACCAACCTGAAGGCGCAGCCGAACGCTGTCTCGATTGCCAGGCAGAAGCGACCTGCCCGTGGTCCGCATGCAAAATTTATGCTGGCGAAGCCCATAAATGTACGTTTCACTTTCGCCACGTGTTAACACCAAATCCTACTGAAGAGAATATTCGTCAGGCCCTGCGTGACGGCCCCTATGGTCGCTGTGTTTATTGCTGCGATAACGATGTTGTTGATCATCAAGTGGTAAACATGCAGTTTGCGCATCAGCAGAGCGTCACTTTTACAATGACAGCCTTTACGAAAATGGAGGATCGCAAAACCCGAGTTTTCGGTTCGAAAGGTTATCTGGAAGGCGATGGCAACACCATTCGGTGTTTTGATTTTCTCACCGACCAGGAAACTATTTACACCGTTGAAGAGAAAAACGCAGGCACTCACACCCAAATGGGAGGGCACGGTGGTGGTGATTACTATCTGATGGACAGCTTTATCCATGCCGTGATGGCTGACGATCGAGCGATGATCCTTTCAGGACCAGATGAATCGCTCGAAAGTCATTTAATGGTCTTTGCCGCCGAACGCGCTCGCAAGGAAAATACCCTGGTTGTGCTGTGAAACCAAAGGAGATGAGCGATGTTTTACGGTGTTGATATTGGTGGAACCAAAACAGAGATAGTCGCCTTTGATCAGGATTTACAAATTTGCTGGCGCAAGCGGGTAGCTACGCCTGTTCAGGATTACGCGCTTTTTCTATCCACATTTGTGTCTCTGATTGATACCGCTGACTGGGCCACGGGTACGCAAGGCAAAATAGGTATCGGGATGCCCGGCGTTATGGATCGGCACACCGGTAAACTGTTGTCTTCTAACGTTCCCTGCCTGACCGGACGCCAGGTGTTAACCGATCTGGCAAATCGCCTTAACCGCCCGGTAATAATGGATAATGACTGCTGCTGCTTCGCCCTATCAGAAGCGCATACCGATCAAGCTCGTCAATATAGTCGGATCTTTGGCGCGATTATCGGCACGGGTATGGGCGGGGGATTAGTTATTGATGGCCAGTTGTACCGTGGCCGTAACCGTATGGCCTGCGAGTTTGGCCATTTACCGCTCCCGGCGACATTTACGCGGCGCTATAACCTGCCTGAATTACAATGCGGCTGCGGTTTGCAAGGGTGCCTGGAACGCTACCAGTCCGGTCCTGGCTTGCTCTGGTTACATAAGCATTTCAGCGGTGAGCAAATCACTATGGAGACATTGTTAGAAAATCATCAACGTGGCGTTCCCAGTGCCATCACCACCATTAGCGCCTGGATAGATATGGTTGGTTGTACGCTGGCACAGTTGCAGCATATTCTCGACGTAGATGCATTTGTTCTTGGCGGCGGTGTGTCTAACTTCAAAGAAATTTACACGTTATTGCCGAAAGCTATGACGCGTTATCTTCTTCCTGGACTGGAACCTGCGCGCGTATTTTCTGCGATTCACGGAGCAACGAGCGGTGTACGAGGCGCGGCGTTGCTGCAAATCGAACTTGCAACCTGAATAACGTAATGTGGCTGGCGACGTTTATCTCCAGCCACATTTTCTCACTCATCAGCAATCACAACTTCCACACCCATTTGCGTTAATGCTGCTTTGTAATTCTCCGGAATACCGCTATCGGTAATCAGTCGATCTATCTCGCTCACTTCACCGATCATACAGAAGCTTTTGCGGCCAAATTTACTGGAGTCCGCGACAACAGTAATTTCCTGCGCAACCTGGCACATCACCTGGTTCAGATGTGCCTCACCCGGATGTGGTGTGGTAATCCCTGCTTCAAGGCAAAAGCCGTCCACGCCCAAAAACAGCTTATCAAAGCGATACTGCCGGAGTTGTTGTTCTGCCGAAGGCCCATACAGGGAGTAGACGCTCTGGCGAACATTTCCACCAAGGATCATAACATCCACCCGTTCAAAACTGGCCATTTCCCAGGCGATATTCAAGGCATTCGTCATGACGACTAAATCCCGACGCCCTTTGAGCGAAGCGGGAATTAGCGTGGTCGTTGAACCAGAATCGATAATTAATGTATCGCCATCTTTGACAAAACTGGCCGCTTTTTCGGCAATTCGCACTTTAACATCACGATTAAGGCGATCTTTATCCTGCAAGGGTCTGTCGAGCGCAAAGTGTTGATTCAACACGGCACCGCCATAGGAACGCATGACGCAACCTTTTTGCTCCAGATACCGTAAGTCATTGCGGATCGTGACCGATGAGACACCAAAATGGATGCTGAGCGGCTCAACGCGTACGCTTCCCTGGGCACATAACAAATCAATGATTTGTTCGCGGCGTCTTAGGCTATCTAGCATGTTTATCGCTCCCTGAAAAAGTATTTCGTTGCATTCTTGCATTTTGCAGCTTTCATTTTCTTTTGAATGCATTACATCAGAAGAAAAGAAGTGAATTTGTGAACGCGACAACGGCGTTGAAACCTGGAAAAATCGACTCCAGAACTTTCGGTTGACCGCAAATGAAAATGACAAACTGAAAAAGTGAAAAGAAGAGATGCCGAAATAGCGAGTGCTAACGGCAGAAAAGCGAAAGCAGAAAGTGGATCCCCACCGTGAGATCACCGCCTTTTGGGAGAGTGAAGAAGGTCACAAATTTGCAAAATAGTGCTTTTAGCACTGCAACGCGAGGGGACTGAGCGGGTGATTTGGAAAGCGCCTCGCAAAATGGGAAACATGCTCTCTTTTTTCGTTGGTTCTGGCGCTTTCTGCTGTTAATAATGCATTTGCATTACCTTTGCTGAAGTTTCTAATTTGAGCAGAAAACAGGCTGTAAAAGGTCAGTGAACAATGCCCGCCGAACACATCCGTGTTGAGCTACGGGCGCCATTTCTCACTCCCCGACCAGAATCACTTCAACCCCAGCCTTTCGCAGGCCTTCCAGACTATCCGCAGGAATGCCTTCATCAACAATGATCATGTCGATACGTTGAGTATCAATGATCTTATGTAAACTGGAACGGTTGAACTTACTGGAATCGGTGACCACAATGATCCGTTCCGCAACTTCGCACATCCGACGGTTTAAACGGGCTTCATCTTCATTATGCGTGCTGACGCCGCGCTCCAGATCGATCGCATCTACGCCGAGAAAAAGCATATCAAAGTGGTAATTTTGTAGCGATTGTTCAGCCTGATCGCCGTAAAAAGATTGCGACTGACGCCGCAGATGCCCGCCGGTCATAAGAAGTTCAACGCCTTCTGCTTCCAGCAGTGCATTGGCTACGTTCATACCATTGGTCATCGCAATTACGTCGGTGTGCTTGCGCATCAGACGAGCAATCTCAAACGTGGTGGTCCCGGAATCGAGGATCACCCGATGACCTGGCTGAATCAACTCAACGGCAGCTTTCGCAACGCTGCGTTTCATCGCAGTGTTCAGCGCGCTTTTATCTTCCACTGATGGCTCGACTGACGGCGTCGTGCTATCGCAGATCAACGCGCCGCCATAGGCCCGCACAGCGATCCCCTGCTTTTCCAGAAAAGCCAGATCGTTGCGGATCGTCACAGTAGATACGCCATACAATGCCGACAGATCGTTAACCTGCACACTCCCTTGCTGTCGCAGGCGCTGAATGATTTGTTCTCGTCGCTCGCTGGTGCCTGTCACTCGCTTCTCGCCTGAAGCGTCGGTATTACTCATAGTAAGTCCTTTCGTAAAACTTTCGTTTCATTTCGTTTTGCCTATTTACGCCTTTCTATTGAGCAAATGCAAGCCCACCTTGCCCATTGACGCAAGCTACTCTCGTTTCAGTGACTTTCATTATGTTTCTTTTGTGAATCAGATCAGAAAACTATTATCTTTCGTTTTATTTTTATCTCACCATGACGCAGTATCAACTGAAACAAAACGAAAGATTAATATCGCAGCAATCTGAACTGGAGAGGAAAGTGAAACATCTGACAGAAATGGTGAGGCAGCACAAAGAGGGCAAAACAAATGGGATTTATGCCGTTTGTTCCGCACACCCGCTGGTGCTGGAAGCTGCAATCCGCTACGCCAGTGTAAACCAAACACCGTTACTGATTGAAGCGACATCCAATCAGGTGGACCAGTTCGGTGGTTATACCGGAATGACACCCGCCGATTTTCGCGGCTTTGTTTGTCAGCTCGCCGACTCATTGAATTTCCCACAAGACGCGTTGATTCTGGGTGGCGATCATCTGGGGCCAAACCGCTGGCAAAACCTGCCTGCAGCTCAGGCGATGGCCAATGCCGATGATTTGATTAAAAGCTACGTGGCGGCAGGATTCAAAAAAATTCACCTTGATTGCAGCATGTCCTGTCAGGACGATCCGGTTCCCTTAACCGATGACATCGTGGCTGAACGCGCCGCCCGACTGGCTAAAGTCGCGGAAGAAACCTGCCGTGAACACTTTGGCGAAGCCGATCTGGTGTATGTCATTGGTACCGAAGTGCCGGTACCTGGCGGCGCGCATGAAACCTTAAGCGAGCTGGCGGTCACTACGCCGGATGCCGCCCGCGCCACGCTGGAAGCCCATCGTCACGCCTTTGAAAAGCAAGGTCTGAATGCCATCTGGCCACGCATCATTGCTCTGGTGGTACAACCCGGCGTCGAATTCGATCACACCAACGTTATTGATTATCAGCCAGCTAAAGCGACCGCCTTAAGCCAGATGGTCGAAAACTACGAAACGCTGATTTTCGAAGCGCACTCTACCGATTACCAAACGCCGCAATCGCTGCGCCAGCTGGTGATTGACCACTTTGCCATTCTGAAAGTTGGCCCAGCGCTGACCTTCGCCCTGCGTGAAGCTCTGTTCTCTCTGGCGGCGATTGAAGAAGAACTGGTGCCAGCAAAAGCCTGTTCCGGTCTGCGTCAGGTGCTGGAAAACGTGATGCTCGACCGCCCGGAATACTGGCAAAGCCACTACCACGGTGACGGCAACGCGCGTCGTCTGGCGCGTGGTTATAGCTACTCGGATCGCGTGCGCTATTACTGGCCGGACAGCCAGATTGATGACGCTTTCGCTCATCTGGTTCGTAACCTGGCGGATGCGCCAATTCCGCTGCCGCTCATCAGTCAGTACCTGCCGCTGCAATACGTGAAAGTTCGCTCCGGCGAGCTGCAGCCAACGCCACGGGAACTCATTATCAACCATATTCAGGACATCCTGGCGCAGTACCACACAGCCTGTGAAGGCCAATAAGCAAAACAAAGAGGAACACGCTATGCCAAATATTGTTTTAAGCCGGATTGATGAACGCTTGATTCACGGTCAGGTCGGCGTTCAGTGGGTCGGATTTGCGGGGGCAAATCTGGTGCTGGTAGCCAATGATGAGGTTGCCGAAGATCCGGTACAACAAAACCTGATGGAAATGGTGCTGGCAGAAGGGATCGCCGTACGTTTCTGGACGCTGCAAAAAGTGATCGACAACATTCATCGCGCCGCCGATCGACAGAAAATCCTGCTGGTTTGTAAAACACCTGCCGATTTCCTGACGCTGGTGAAAGGTGGCGTTCCGGTGAATCGCATTAACGTTGGCAATATGCACTACGCCAATGGCAAGCAACAAATCGCCAAAACGGTTTCTGTGGATGCGGGCGATATCGCAGCATTTAACGACCTGAAAGCCGCTGGGGTGGAATGCTTCGTTCAGGGCGTCCCGACAGAGCCTGCTGTGGACCTCTTTAAATTACTTTGAGGGATTCATCATGGAAATCAGTCTGTTGCAGGCATTTGCGTTGGGCATTATCGCCTTTATCGCTGGCCTGGATATGTTTAACGGCCTAACCCATATGCACCGCCCGGTGGTCCTCGGCCCGTTAGTTGGGTTGGTGCTTGGCGATCTGCATACCGGTATTTTAACCGGCGGTACGCTGGAACTGGTGTGGATGGGGCTGGCACCGCTGGCGGGCGCACAGCCGCCTAACGTGATTATCGGAACTATCGTCGGCACGGCGTTTGCCATTACTACTGGCGTGAAACCGGATGTCGCGGTCGGTGTCGCCGTACCTTTCGCTGTCGCAGTACAGATGGGGATTACCTTCCTGTTCTCGGTGATGTCTGGCGTGATGTCCCGCTGCGACCGGATGGCGGAGAACGCCGATACTCGCGGCATTGAACGCGTGAACTATCTGGCATTGCTGGCACTCGGCACGTTCTATTTTCTCTGCGCTTTCCTGCCTATCTACTTCGGCGCGGAGCATGCAAAAACCATCATTGATGTCCTGCCGCAACGGTTAATCGACGGCCTTGGCGTCGCGGGCGGCATCATGCCAGCAATCGGTTTTGCCGTGCTGCTGAAAATCATGATGAAAAACGTCTATATCCCCTACTTCATCCTGGGCTTCGTTGCCGCCGCCTGGCTCAAGTTACCGGTGCTGGCTATTGCTGCCGCCGCGCTGGCGATGGCGCTGATCGACCTGCTGCGTAAATCTCCTGAACCGACTCAACCTGCGGCACAGAAAGAGGAATTTGAAGATGGCATCTAATCAAACTACCCTGCCGAACGTCAGTGAAAACGAAGAAACACTACTGACAGGCGTCAATGAAAACGTGTATGAAGATCAGAGCATTGGCGCGGAGCTAACAAAAAAAGATATCAACCGCGTCGCCTGGCGTTCCATGCTGTTACAAGCGTCTTTTAACTACGAACGTATGCAGGCTTCCGGCTGGTTGTACGGTCTGCTGCCTGCTCTGAAAAAGATCCACACTAATAAACGCGACCTGGCGCGCGCCATGAAGGGGCATATGGGTTTCTTCAATACCCATCCGTTTCTGGTGACGTTTGTTATTGGCATTATCCTCGCGATGGAGCGTTCTAAGCAGGACGTTAACAGTATTCAGAGCACCAAAATTGCCGTCGGTGCGCCGCTCGGTGGGATTGGCGATGCCATGTTCTGGCTAACGTTACTGCCGATTTGTGGCGGGATTGGTGCCAGTCTGGCATTGCAAGGCTCTATTCTTGGCGCAGTCGTGTTTATTGTGCTGTTTAACGTGGTACACCTGGGGCTGCGTTTTGGTCTGGCGCATTATGCTTACCGCATGGGCGTGGCGGCGATCCCACTCATTAAAGCGAATACCAAAAAAGTCGGCCATGCAGCGTCTATCGTTGGGATGACGGTGATCGGCGCGCTGGTGGCAACCTATGTTCGTTTAAGCACCACGCTGGAAATCACGGCGGGCGATGCAGTGGTTAAGCTGCAGGCTGACGTTATCGACAAACTGATGCCTGCCTTCTTACCGCTGGTCTACACCCTGACCATGTTCTGGCTGGTACGCCGCGGCTGGAGTCCGCTGCGCCTGATTGCGGTTACCGTGGTTCTTGGCATCGTCGGTAAATTCTGTCATTTCCTTTAAATACAATGAGGTATTAGATGTTAAGTATTATTTTGACAGGGCATGGCGGATTTGCCAGCGGCATGGAAAAAGCAATGAAGCAAATCCTCGGCGAGCAGTCGCAGTTTATCGCCATTGATTTTCCGGAAACCTCAAGCACTGCGCTGCTTACATCGCAGCTTGAAGAAGCCATTGCCAAACTGGATTGTGAAGACGGCATTGTTTTTCTGACAGATTTGCTGGGCGGCACACCGTTTCGCGTGGCTTCAACGCTGGCGATGCAAAAACCGGGCTATGAAGTGATCACCGGCACCAATTTGCAACTGTTACTGGAAATGGTGCTGGAGCGCGAAGGGTTAAGCGGTGAAGAATTCCGTGTGCAGGCGCTGGAGTGTGGACACCGTGGGCTGACCAGTCTGGTAGACGAGTTAGGCCGCTGCCATGAAGAATGTCCGGTCGAGGAAGGAATATGACACACGTTCTGCGCGCCAGAAGGCTGCTGACTGAAGAGGGATGGCTCGATGACCATCAGTTGTGTATTGCTGACGGTGTAATCGCAGCAATCGAACCGATTCCAGTGGGCGTGACTGAACGCGATGCGGAACTGCTCTGCCCCGCTTATATCGATACCCATGTACACGGTGGTGCGGGCGTTGATGTTATGGATGACGCGCCGGATGCGCTCGACAAGCTGGCAATGCACAAGGCACGGGAAGGTGTCGGCAGTTGGTTGCCGACTACCGTAACCGCGCCGCTTAATACCATTCATGCGGCGCTGGAACGTATTGCGCTACGCTGCCAGCGCGGTGGACCTGGTGCGCAAGTGCTGGGGAGTTATCTCGAAGGGCCGTACTTCACGCCGCAGAATAAAGGCGCACATCCGCCGGAGCTGTTTCGCGAGCTGGAAATTGCCGAGCTGGATCAATTGATTGCTGTTTCACGGCATACCTTGCGCGTGGTGGCGCTGGCACCGGAAAAAACGGGCGCGTTACAAGCCATTCGTCATCTTAAACAGCAGAACGTGCGGGTAATGCTGGGACATAGCGCAGCAACCTGGCAACAAACCCGCGCCGCATTTGATGCTGGCGCAGACGGCCTGGTGCATTGCTATAACGGGATGACAGGATTACATCACCGCGAACCGGGAATGGTTGGCGCGGGTTTAACGGACAAGCGCGCCTGGCTGGAACTGATAGCCGATGGGCATCATGTTCATCCGGCGGCGATGTCGCTGTGTTGTTGCTGTGCGAAAGAGAGAATCGTGCTCATCACCGACGCGATGCAGGCAGCCGGGATGCCGGATGGTCGCTATACGTTATGTGGTGAAGAAGTGCAGATGCACGGTGGCGTTGTCCGTACCGCGTCCGGTGGGCTGGCGGGCAGTACGCTGTCTGTCGATGCGGCAGTGCGCAACATGGTCGAGTTGACGGGCGTAACGCCTGCGGAAGCCATCCATATGGCATCGCTGCATCCGGCGCGTATGCTGGGTGTTGATGGTGTTCTGGGATCACTTAAACCGGGCAAACGCGCCAGCGTCGTTGCGCTGAATAGCGGACTGCATGTGCAACAAATCTGGATTCAGGGTCAATTAGCTTCGTTTTGATGGTTTGCTCCTTTATTGGGCCTTCACTTCCCCCGTAAGGCCTTTCTTTTTCTTTCGTTTTAATCTGTGCAGTGGTGTCGAATGCGACGCTGGCGCGTCTTATCCGCTCTACGGTACGCCGCTTCCAGCAATCGGTACACATAGCGACGTTATCACGCAATCCTTTAATCTTCCCTTGTCTTTTCTTTCAACGATCACAAATTTCGTTTTATTTCTTTTTTCTCCATTGAACTTTCGATTTCTTTTCTATAGATTTTAATCAACGAAACGAATCACCAAGTGAAATGAAACGAAAGGCAAGCGAAGCCTGCAATGCCGGAAGTCAAGTTCATCAGACTAAGGATTGAGTTATGCCAGAAAATTACACCCCAGCGGCCGCCACCACCGGCACATGGACTGAAGAAGAGATCCGCCATCAGCCTCGCGCATGGATCCGTTCACTCACCAACATCGACGCGCTACGTTCCGCGCTCAATAACTTCCTTGAACCGTTACTGCGCAAAGAGAATCTGCGGATCATCCTGACCGGAGCCGGAACCTCGGCATTTATCGGTGATATCATCGCGCCGTGGCTCGCCAGCCATACCGGTAAAAACTTCAGCGCCGTACCGACCACCGATCTGGTCACTAATCCGATGGACTACCTGAATCCAGCTCATCCACTGCTGTTGATCTCCTTCGGTCGATCTGGCAACAGCCCGGAAAGCGTCGCCGCCGTGGAACTGGCGAATCAGTTTGTACCGGAATGCTATCACCTGCCGATCACCTGCAACGAAGCGGGCGCTCTTTACCAAAACGCGATCAACAGCGACAACGCGTTTGCCCTGCTGATGCCCGCAGAAACGCACGATCGCGGCTTTGCAATGACAAGCAGCATTACCACTATGATGGCCAGCTGCCTCGCGGTTTTCGCACCTGAGACAATCAATAGCCAGACCTTCCGCGACGTAGCGGATCGTTGCCAGGCGATCCTGACCTCACTGGGCGATTTCAGCGAAGGTGTGTTTGGTTACGCACCGTGGAAACGGATCGTTTATCTCGGCAGCGGTGGCTTACAGGGCGCAGCACGCGAGTCGGCGCTGAAAGTACTGGAACTGACGGCGGGTAAACTGGCGGCCTTTTATGATTCCCCGACCGGATTCCGTCATGGCCCGAAATCGCTGGTCGATAACGAAACGCTGGTGGTGGTGTTTGTCTCCAGCCACCCCTATACGCGTCAGTATGATCTTGATCTGCTGGCAGAACTCCGCCGTGACAACCAGGCAATGCGCGTAATCGCCATCGCCGCGGAAGGCAACGACGTTATTACCGCCGGTCCACATATCATCCTGCCGCCGTCACGTCACTTTATCGACGTTGAGCAGGCATTTTGCTTCCTGATGTACGCCCAGACGTTTGCACTGATGCAGTCGCTGCATATGGGCAATACGCCGGATACCCCATCAGCCAGCGGCACCGTTAACCGCGTGGTGCAAGGCGTAATCATTCATCCGTGGCAGGCATAAGAGGATCGCATTATGAGTATTATCTCCACCAAATATCTGTTACAGGACGCCCAGGCCAATGGCTACGCGGTGCCTGCTTTTAACATTCATAACGCCGAGACGATCCAGGCGATCCTCGAAGTGTGCAGTGAAATGCGATCGCCGGTGATCCTCGCCGGGACGCCGGGGACCTTTAAACATATCGCGCTGGAAGAGATCTACGCCCTGTGTAGTGCCTATTCCACAACCTACAACATGCCACTGGCGCTGCATCTCGACCACCACGAATCGCTGGATGATATTCGCCGTAAAGTCCACGCAGGCGTGCGCAGTGCGATGATCGACGGCAGCCACTTCCCATTTGACGAGAACGTGAAGCTGGTGAAATCGGTTGTCGACTTCTGCCACTCACAGGATTGCAGCGTGGAAGCAGAACTGGGCCGCCTGGGCGGTGTTGAAGATGACATGAGCGTTGACGCCGAAAGTGCATTCCTGACCGATCCACAAGAAGCTAAACGCTTTGTCGAACTGACTGGCGTCGACAGCCTGGCGGTAGCGATTGGTACGGCGCACGGCTTATACAGCAAAACGCCGAAGATTGATTTCCAGCGGCTGGCGGAAATTCGTGAAGTGGTGGATGTTCCTCTGGTGCTGCATGGTGCCAGCGATGTTCCAGATGAATTTGTCCGCCGCACTATTGAACTTGGCGTCACAAAAGTAAACGTTGCCACAGAATTAAAAATAGCTTTCGCTGGCGCGGTTAAAGCCTGGTTTGCGGAAAATCCGCAGGGTAATGATCCTCGTTATTATATGCGCGTCGGTATGGATGCGATGAAAGAAGTTGTCAGAAATAAAATTAATGTCTGTGGTTCAGCGAATCGAATTTCAGCATAATCATTAGTTTTTTATGATTTATCCCAATGTACTTCCCGATTAATATCGGGGAGTGCCTTAATGGTAAAGGAGATAACTAAACCTTAATAAATACATCAGTAAAATATCGCAACAATAATATATTTAAAAAAATTATATTATTCAACTTTATGGTGAGGATTACACAATGAGCAGTCCAAATATTCTCTTAACCCGTATTGATAACCGTCTGGTTCACGGTCAGGTTGGTGTGACCTGGACATCTACCATCGGTGCAAATCTGCTGGTAGTCGTGGATGATGTTGTCGCTAACGATGATATTCAACAAAAATTAATGGGTATTACCGCGGAAACCTACGGCTTTGGCATTCGTTTCTTTACTATCGAAAAAACCATTAACGTCATCGGCAAAGCTGCACCGCATCAGAAAATCTTCTTGATTTGCCGTACGCCGCAAACGGTACGTAAATTGATAGAAGGTGGCATTGACCTGAAAGATGTCAACGTCGGCAATATGCATTTCTCGGAAGGTAAAAAGCAAATCAGCAGTAAAGTTTATATCGACGATCAAGATCTCGCGGACTTACGCTTTATTAAACAACGCGGTGTGAATATTTTTATTCAGGACGTCCCCGGCGATCAAAAAGAACAAATCCCTGACTAAATTTAAAATCGCCTTAATACTGGTTTGAGGTAATAAAAATGCATGAAATAACCCTAATTCAGGGATTATCCCTGGCGGCGTTAGTTTTCGTTCTGGGGATTGATTTTTGGCTGGAAGCCTTATTTTTATTCCGCCCGATAATCGTTTGTACCCTTACAGGTGCTATTCTCGGTGATATTCAGATTGGCTTAATTACCGGTGGCCTGACAGAACTGGCTTTCGCCGGATTAACCCCCGCAGGTGGTGTTCAGCCGCCCAACCCAATTATGGCGGGTCTGATGACCACCGTCATTGCATGGTCTACGGGCGTCGATGCCAAAACGGCAATTGGTCTTGGTCTGCCGTTTAGTTTGTTAATGCAGTACGTCATTCTGTTCTTCTATTCCGCTTTCTCATTATTCATGACCAAAGCTGATAATTGTGCGAAAGAGGCGGATACAGCAGCGTTTTCCCGACTTAACTGGACAACGATGCTCATCGTCGCTTCAGCGTATGCGGTGATTGCTTTCCTCTGTACTTACCTGGCGCAAGGGGCGATGCAGGCGCTGGTGAAAGCGATGCCCGCCTGGCTGACCCACGGCTTTGAAGTGGCTGGCGGTATTCTGCCTGCCGTTGGTTTTGGCTTGCTGCTGCGCGTAATGTTCAAAGCGCAATATATCCCTTACCTGATCGCCGGTTTCCTGTTTGTTTGCTACATCCAGGTCAGCAACCTGTTGCCGGTTGCCGTACTGGGCGCAGGCTTTGCGGTGTATGAGTTTTTCAATGCGAAATCCCGGCAGCAAGCGCAACCGCAGCCCGTTGCCAGTAAAAATGAAGAAGAGGACTACAGCAATGGGATCTGAAATCAGTAAAAAAGATATCACCCGTCTGGGCTTTCGTTCGTCACTGCTACAAGCAAGCTTTAACTACGAAAGGATGCAGGCGGGCGGTTTTACCTGGGCGATGTTGCCGATCCTGAAAAAGATTTATAAGGACGACAAACCGGGCCTAAGCGCGGCGATGAAAGATAACCTCGAATTTATTAATACCCACCCGAATCTGGTCGGATTCCTGATGGGGTTATTAATTTCGATGGAAGAAAAAGGAGAAAACCGCGACACCATTAAAGGCCTCAAAGTGGCACTGTTTGGCCCAATCGCCGGGATTGGCGATGCGATTTTCTGGTTTACCTTATTGCCGATTATGGCGGGAATTTGCTCATCATTTGCCAGCCAGGGAAACTTGCTGGGGCCGATTCTATTTTTCGCCGTTTACCTGCTTATCTTCTTCCTGCGCGTCGGCTGGACCCACGTCGGTTATTCAGTCGGCGTGAAGGCGATCGATAAAGTGCGAGAGAACTCGCAGATGATTGCTCGTTCGGCAACCATCCTCGGGATCACGGTAATCGGCGGGCTGATCGCTTCGTATGTGCATATTAACGTGGTGACATCGTTTGCGATCGACAGTACCCACAGCGTCGCCCTGCAGCAGGATTTCTTCGATAAAGTCTTCCCGAACATTTTACCGATGGCCTATACCCTGCTGATGTATTACTTCCTGCGGGTGAAAAAAGCGCATCCGGTGCTGTTAATCGGCGTGACTTTTGTGCTCTCTATTGTTTGTTCCGCATTCGGCATTTTGTAAATGGAACGAGGCACTGCGTCTGGTGGTGCCTCTTTACTAAAGGAATTTCATCCTGTGCAAACCCTTCAACAAGTTGAAAACTATACGGCGTTAAGTGAACGTGCCAGCGAATATTTATTGGCCGTGATCCGTAGCAAACCGGATGCCGTGATTTGCCTGGCGACCGGAGCCACGCCATTACTGACGTATCATTATCTGGTAGAAAAAATCCACCAGCAGCAGGTTGATGTCAGCCAGCTCACCTTCGTGAAGCTCGACGAATGGGTGGATCTGCCATTAACGATGCCTGGCACCTGCGAAACTTTCCTTCAACAGCATATCGTGCAGCCGCTGGGGCTACGTGAAGACCAGCTCATCAGCTTTCGCTCCGAAGAGATAAATGAGACAGAGTGCGAACGGGTAACGAACCTGATTGCGCGCAAAGGCGGTCTGGATTTATGCGTTCTCGGATTGGGGAAAAACGGTCATCTTGGGCTGAACGAACCGGGAGAAAGCCTGCAACCGGCCTGCCATATCAGTCAACTTGATGCCAGAACACAGCAACATGAGATGTTAAAAACCGCGGGTCGCCCCGTGACTCGTGGGATCACCTTAGGCCTGAAGGATATTCTCAATACCCGCGAAGTTTTGCTACTGGTGACTGGCGAAGGAAAGCAGGATGCGACAGAACGTTTTCTCACGGCTAAAGTCTCTACCGCTATCCCGGCTTCGTTTTTATGGCTGCATAACTATTTCACATGCATGATTGATGAGATGTGTCGTCGTTAAATCGCCCGGTGTAGGCGTTGCAGCTCTATTCTTGCTGCGACGCCTGTAATCACTCCCCCTGCTGTTCCAGCGCATACTTATACAGCGCGTTTTTTTTCACGCCGTGAATCTCTGCCGCCAGCGCCGCCGCTTTCTTCAGCGGAAGCTCAGCCTGTAACAACGCCAGCGTGCGCAGGGCATCGGCAGGTAAGTCTTCTTCCTGTGCTTTATGGCCTTCAACAATCAGCACCATTTCACCTTTGCGACGGTTTTCATCTTCTTTGACCCACGCCAGCAGCTCGCCAACGGGCGCGCCGTGAATGGTTTCCCAGGTTTTGGTCAGCTCACGCGCCAGAACGACGTAGCGGGATTCGCCTAATACCGCAACGATATCTTCCAGGCTATCTAACAGACGGTGGGTCGATTCATAAAAAATCAGCGTGCGCGGCTCCGCTTCAATGGCTTTTAGCGCATCACGGCGGCCTTTTGATTTGGCAGGTAAAAAGCCTTCATAACAAAAACGATCGGATGGTAAACCCGCAGCACTTAATGCAGTGATAGCAGCACACGGCCCCGGTAGTGGCACCACGCGAATCCCCGCTTCTCGGCAGGTACGCACCAGATGATAGCCGGGATCGTTAATTAGTGGCGTTCCGGCATCGGACACCAGCGCAATGTTTTGCCCTTCCTGCAGCTTCGCCAGTAACGTTTCGGCTTTCTGTTGTTCGTTATGGTCGTGCAAGGCGAACAACCTGGCGTTAATTCCAAAATGTTGCAGCAGTAAACCGGTATGACGCGTATCCTCGGCGGCAATCAGATCAACGGCCTGTAAAACCTCCAACGCACGCTGGGTGATATCTGCCAGATTGCCGATTGGCGTCGGTACAATGTAAAGCTGGCCCTGAGAATTATCCGCCGATTGGTGTTGTTTCATTGTGTCGTCCGTATTGCCGATTTAATATTGAGCATTGCGTAAAAAAAATATCACTGGATACATTATGGTACCCTCAACATTTTCTCGTTTGAAAGCCGCGCGTTGTCTGCCTGTTGTTCTGGCAGCCCTGATTTTCGCCGGTTGTGGCACCCATACTCCCGATCAGTCCACTGCCTATATGCAGGGCACGGCGCAGGCTGATTCTGCCTTTTATCTTCAGCAGATGCAGCAAAGCGCTGATGATACCAGGATCAACTGGCAATTACTCGCCATTCGTGCACTGGTGAAAGAAGGTAAAACCGGGCAGGCGGTGGAGCTGTTTAACCAGCTGCCGCAGGAACTGAACGATTACCAGCGTCGCGAGAAAACTCTTCTGGCAGTAGAAATTAAGCTGGCGCAGAAAGATTTTGCTGGCGCACAAACCCTGCTGGCGAAAATCACACCTGCCGATTTAGATCAAAACCAGCAGGCGCGTTACTGGCAGGCAAAAATCGATGCCAGTCAGGGGCGTCCTTCCATTGATTTACTGCGCGCCTTAATTGCTCAGGAACCCCTGCTCGGCGCGAAAGAAAAGCAACAGAATATTGATGCTACATGGCAGGCACTCTCCTCCATGACTCAGGACCAGGCGAATACGCTGGTGATCAACGCCGACGAAAATATTCTGCAAGGCTGGCTTGATCTGCAGCGCGTCTGGTTTGATAACCGTAACGATCCCGACATGATGAAAGCTGGGATCGCCGACTGGCAGAAACGTTATCCGAACAACCCGGGCGCGAAAATGCTGCCTACGCAGTTGGTAAACGTAAAAGCATTTAAACCAGCGTCAACCAACAAAATAGCCCTGTTATTGCCGTTGAATGGTCAGGCCGCAGTATTTGGCCGCACTATTCAGCAAGGCTTTGAAGCGGCGAAAAATATCGGCACTCAGCCAGTGGCGGCACAGGCAACTGCCGCACCAATCGCAGACGTTGCAGAACAACCCCAGCAGCAAACTGTTGACGGCGTTGCCAGCCCGGCACAAGCCTCGGTTAGCGATCTGACAGGCGAAGAAACCGCGGCTCAACCAGTGCCTGTAAGCGCCCCGGCGGCAAACACTGCGGCGGTAAGCGCCCCCGCGAATCCATCCGCAGAGCTGAAAATTTATGATACCTCATCACAACCGCTTAGCCAGATCCTCAACCAGGTTCAGCAGGATGGCGCGAGTATTGTGGTCGGTCCGTTGCTGAAAAATAACGTTGAAGAGTTACTGAAAAGCAACACCCCGCTGAACGTGCTGGCACTGAACCAGCCGGAAAATATCGAAAACCGCGTCAATATTTGTTACTTCGCGCTTTCACCGGAAGACGAAGCGCGCGATGCAGCGCGTCATATTCGTGACCAGGGTAAACAAGCGCCACTGGTGCTGATCCCTCGCAGTTCGCTGGGCGATCGCGTAGCCAATGCGTTTGCGCAAGAGTGGCAGAAGCTGGGCGGCGGTACCGTTTTGCAACAAAAATTTGGTTCCACCAGCGAATTACGCGCGGGAGTTAACGGTGGTTCTGGTATCGCTTTAACCGGTAGCCCGATTACTCCCAGAGCGACAACCGATTCAGGCATAACGACCAACAATCCAATGCTGCAAACCACGCCAACCTATGACCAGTTCACCAATAATGGCGGTCGTGTCGATGCGGTGTACATTGTGGCAACGCCGGGTGAAATCGCTTTTATCAAACCGATGATCGCCATGCGTAACGGTAGCCAGAGCGGTGCAACGCTGTACGCAAGCTCCCGAAGCGCACAAGGCACCGCGGGTCCGGATTTCCGTCTGGAAATGGAAGGTTTGCAATATAGCGAAATCCCGATGCTGGCGGGCGGTAATCTGCCATTAATGCAGCAGGCGCTCAGTGCGGTGAATAACGATTATTCGCTGGCTCGCATGTATGCGATGGGCGTTGATGCCTGGTCGTTGGCAAATCATTTCTCACAAATGCGCCAGGTTCAGGGTTTCGAAATCAACGGTAATACCGGAAGTCTGACGGCTAACCCGGATTGCGTAATTAACAGGAAGTTATCATGGCTACAGTACCAACAAGGTCAGGTAGTCCCCGCCAGTTAACCACTAAACAGACCGGCGATGCGTGGGAAGCACAAGCGCGTCGCTGGCTGGAGAGCAAAGGACTGCGGTTTGTCGCCGCTAACGTGAACGAGCGTGGCGGCGAGATCGATCTGATAATGCGTGAAGGCAGGACCACCGTTTTTGTCGAGGTGCGTTACCGCCGCTCAGCCCTTTACGGTGGTGCGGCAGCCAGTGTGACCCGCAGCAAACAACACAAATTATTACAGACTGCCCGCTTGTGGCTCGCGCGTCATAATGGGAGTTTTGATACTGTGGATTGCCGGTTCGATGTGGTAGCCTTCACCGGGAATGAAGTTGAGTGGATTAAGGATGCCTTTAATGACCACTCATAATTAAGGTTTAAGGATTAGCGTGCAAGAACGAATTAAAGCTTGCTTCACTGAAAGCATTCAAACTCAAATTGCGGCAGCAGAGGCGCTTCCGGATGCCATCTCCCGTGCAGCCATGACGCTGGTTCAGTCTCTGCTCAATGGCAACAAAATCCTCTGTTGTGGTAATGGAACTTCCGCTGCCAACGCACAGCATTTTGCTGCCAGCATGATCAACCGATTCGAAACGGAGCGGCCCAGCTTACCTGCCATTGCACTAAATACTGATAATGTTGTCTTAACGGCGATTGCCAACGATCGCTTACATGATGAAGTGTATGCAAAACAAGTGCGGGCGCTGGGGCATGCGGGAGATGTGTTGTTAGCCATTTCCACCCGTGGCAACAGCCGCGATATCGTAAAAGCAGTAGAAGCTGCTGTTACGCGTGATATGACCATTGTGGCATTGACTGGCTATGACGGCGGTGAACTTGCAGGGTTGTTAGGGCCACAGGATGTGGAGATCCGCATTCCTTCGCATCGTAGTGCTCGCATTCAGGAAATGCATATGCTGACGGTAAATTGCTTGTGCGATCTGATCGATAACACGCTTTTCCCTCACCAGGATGTTTAAGGAGAATACATGAAGGCATTATCGCCAATCGCAGTCCTTATTTCCGCACTGCTGTTGCAAGGTTGCGTTGCTGCCGCCGTAGTGGGCACCGCGGCTGTGGGTACAAAAGCCGCAACTGACCCACGCAGTGTCGGCACCCAGGTGGACGATGGAACCCTGGAAGTGCGCGTGAACAGCGCATTGTCGAAAGACGAACAAATCAAGAAAGAAGCTCGCATTAATGTAACGGCCTATCAGGGCAAAGTGCTGCTGGTTGGGCAGTCACCAAACGCTGAACTTTCGGCTCGCGCCAAACAGATTGCTATGGGCGTAGACGGTGCCAACGAAGTGTATAACGAGATTCGTCAGGGCCAGCCGATTGGTCTGGGCGAAGCGTCTAACGATACGTGGATCACCACCAAAGTGCGTTCGCAGCTGTTAACCAGCGATCTGGTGAAATCCTCCAACGTGAAAGTGACCACTGAAAATGGTGAAGTGTTCCTGATGGGGCTGGTGACTGAACGTGAAGCGAAAGCGGCGGCAGATATTGCCAGTCGGGTGAGCGGCGTAAAACGTGTAACCACAGCGTTTACGTTTATTAAATAGCAGCACCTTGTAATGCCTGATGCGACGCTTGCCGCGTCTTATCAGGCCTACACGACACAAACCGTAGGTCGAATAAGGCGCCTGCGCCGCATCCGACTGCCGTTGCCTGATGCGACGCTTGCCGCGTCTTATCAGGCCTGCAACGATGCAAACCGTAGGTCGGATAAGGCGTTTACGCCGCATCCGACATGTTTTCCCTCAAATCAGAACAACAGCGCCAGCCCGCCGACAATCACACCAGACACCGCCACCATCGCACCCGTCAGCCATAAGGCTTTCGCCGGGAACGCTTTACGCAACATTATCAGCGACGGCAAACTTACAGCAGGAAGCGTCATCAACAATGCCAGCGCCGGAGCGGTTCCCATACCTGCCAGCATCATCGTTTGTACAATCGGAATTTCTGCTGCCGTGGGAATGACAAACAAGCATCCCGCTACCGCCATCGCAATCACCCACATCAGGCTGTCATCGACAGCACCATCGGCATGGGGGAATAACCAGACGCGAGCAGCACCCAACGCCAGTACGGCAAGGATATATACCGGGATCGTACTCCAGAAAAGCGTCCATAGCGCCCTACCCCAGCGGCTAAAGAATCCGCCCTGCACTTCCGGCATGTCAATTTCGACCGGTGCCTGTGTTTGCGGTGTTTCACGCACCCATTTTTGCACCAGGGTCGCAATCAGCAACACCATCACCAGTCCCGCCACCAGACGAATCGCCGCAAAGCCCCAGCCGAGGACAAAACCCATAAACACCAGCGTCGCCGGGTTTAACAACGGATTGCCCATCCAGAATGCCAGCGCCCCGCCCATCGACACCTGTTGGCGACGCATCCCCGCCGCGACCGGTGCCGCACAGCAAGTACACATCATGCCCGGCAGCGAAAACAGCGTTCCCAGCAGCGTGCCGCGAAAGCGCGATTGCCCAAGCGTGCGTAGCAGCCAGTCACGAGGGATCAGCACCTGAATCAACGACCCGAGGATCACTCCCAGCACCGCCGCTTTCCATACCGCGAGGAAATAGACCATCGCGTAATCCAACGCCGCCTGCCACGGATTAGCATCCGCCTGTGAGAGTATTGATTTACCGATGTTGTGAGTTTCGGCGGCGGTAAACGCTTTGCCGTAGTAAGGTTGCCATTTCACATACCAGAGACCAGCAATGACAACGAGAAAGAAAAGCGCGGGTTTCCACCACTGAATGGGCGTTGCCGCCTGAGATGAAGACTGACCAGTCATAGCATTCCCCAGGAATAAGTTATGATAATTGAGCGCGTGAATATTACGCTCACTATCAATTCTTGGGAATAATTATTCAGCTCTTTTGCGTAATTCTGAAGAGCTTAAAATAGTCACACCTTCATGCTCAGGCCGCATCGCCTCTGCCAGCATGACCCGCGCCACGTCTCGCGCATCAATGGATTTCCAGTTACCCGGTAGCAAACGAAACAACGGTGCAAAAAGCGTTTCGTTCATCCGCTGCTTGCTGCGATCGCCCAGCAACATCGACGGACGGGCAATGGTCAGTTTCGGCCAGTTCTGGGCGATTAACGCTTCTTCCATCTCCCCTTTGACGCGGTTATAGAAAAACGGCGAGTGGGGATTGGCCCCCATAGCACTGACTACCAGCATATGCTGAGCACCCAGTCGCCGTCCGGTTAATGCGGTATCCACAACCAGCGTGTAATCGGCATGAATAAACGCTTCTTTGCTCCCCGCTTCCCGCCGCGTGGTGCCGAGACAACAAAACACAATGTCGATGGGATCGGTGACCTGTGCCAGCGCGTCGGTCAGTTGCGGATCATGGGGATTGAACACTCCTGACATATCTCCCAACGGACGTCGCGTCGGTGCAGCAATAGCGTTAACTTTCGGTTCGTTAATCAACATCCGCAGCAGGTGACCGCCCACCAGCCCCGTTGCGCCTGTAATCAGTACCTGACTCATCTTCGCTCCTTTACAGAATTGTCTGCCTTGCGCTCCCCGGCTCATGCACCAGGCTTAATAGACCATGAGGTAATTATCCCCGATTGTGAGAAATTCGCCTCATCCAATGCAACAACGCGGAGGAAGCATGAGTAAGAAAATTGCCGTTTTAATCACTGATGAATTTGAGGATTCAGAATTTACTTCACCCGCAGACGAGTTCCGTAAAGCCGGACACGAAGTGATTACCATTGAAAAACAAGCGGGTAAAACGGTGAAAGGGAAAAAAGGAGAAGCCAGCGTGACCATCGATAAATCCATCGATGAAGTGACGCCAGCCGAGTTTGATGCCCTGCTGCTACCGGGCGGCCATTCACCGGATTATCTGCGTGGCGACAACCGTTTTGTCACCTTTACCCGTGATTTTGTGAATAGTGGCAAACCGGTGTTTGCCATTTGCCACGGTCCGCAGCTGCTGATCAGCGCCGATGTGATTCGGGGGCGCAAACTGACCGCCGTTAAACCGATTGTGATTGATGTTAAAAACGCGGGCGCGGAATTTTACGATCAGGAAGTGGTGGTCGATAAAGATCAGCTGGTTACCAGTCGGACACCGGACGATTTGCCCGCGTTTAACCGCGAGGCGTTACGCCTGCTCGGTGCCTGAGCTACGTAGCCAAATCATTTTTTTACCAAAGCCCAGCGTGTTGTCAGTGAATTTGATTTCATCAAGCCGGATTTCCCACACCGGCGCCGACAGCATTCTGGCAACCGGAAAGCGACGATTATACGCCTTGCGCGCAAAGTCGCTTTCCTCACCTTCCAGTCTGCGGATCTCACCTTTAAACTGCACGCCGCGAATTAACGCTACCGTTTTCGGCTGACCGTTTACCGTTCCAGCAACTGCCGCCTGCGGCCCACTCATCTGCGCGTGACGCGTTTTTTCCTCCGTCAAAATGTAGAAGGCAACTTTCTGTGCATCAAAAAGATAAAAGGCATTGGCGCACCACAATTCCCCTTCCTGCTGCACACACCAGGTGACAACATGTTGTTTTGCCAGCCAACGGCTGATGGCGGTGAGTGTTTCCATAGCTGTTCTCTTTTATACTGTGGGCCTGACCTTAACATGTGACGCAGACGATGACACCCTGGTTTCTTTACTTGATCCGTACCGCCGACAATAAGCTTTATACCGGGATCACCACGGATGTTGAACGCCGCTATCAGCAGCACCAAAGCGGAAAAGGGGCGAAAGCACTGCGCGGGAAAGGAGAACTGACGCTGGCGTTTTCCGCGCCAGTGGGCGACCGCTCGCTGGCGTTACGGATGGAATATCGCATCAAGCAACTGACCAAACGGCAAAAAGAGCGTCTGGTAGCAGAAGGCGCAGGGTTTGCAGAACTGTTGAGCAGCCTGCAAACCCCAAAGATTAAAAGCGATTGAAGTGTTCGTGATACTCAACCAAACCGGTTACGCCATTCAGCGCATCATCCGCTAAACGATGTACCTGGAAGGCGCTTTCAGTGCCCGGCCAGCGGCAACGCAGATCGTGATGTGCCGCCAGTTCAAAGCCGAAACGGCTGTACAGCGCCGGATCGCCCAGCGTCACCACTGCGGCATAGCCGAACTCATTAAGCGAATCGAGTCCTTCATAGACCAGTTGGCGTGCCAGTCCCTGTCCACGGTATTTTTCATCTACCGCCAGCGGTGCCATGCCGACCCATTGCAGGTCTTCGCCCTGCACATCAACCGGACTGAATGCCACATAGCCAATGACCTGACCTTCGTCATCTGTCGCCACCAGCCCCAGCGTCAGAAAGCCATCTTCACGCAGATCGTGAACCAGCTTCGCTTCCGCATCGCTTTCGAATGAACGACGCAGCAGGGCATCAATACCCGGCGCATCAATTGGAATTTCTACTCGAATTAGCATGGTTCACCTACCGATGTCTGTTTGGTTTCAGGCGTGGTTTTCATTCCCGCCTCAACAAAATCCGCCAGTTGCAGCAGCATCATGCGTAAGGCTTTCGGCATTTGCTCCAGTTCAATGGCGTCCATCAGGTTTTTCACATATAATCCCAGCTCCGTATCGCCTTCAATCACCAGCCGACGCTGGAAGAAGAGCGTGTCCGGATCCTGTTTACGCGCCGCAATCATCAGCAGATCGCTGGCGTCGGCACTAAAACTCACATCAGCTTGCGCGTTCTGGCTAACGACCAGTTTGCCATTCACCACCGAGGTAAACCATTGCAGGTCAATATCACGCACATGAATACTTAACCAGCGGCCTTCAAGAAACTCCAGCTCGCCATCATCCAGCGCCTGACGGAATTGCCAGCTTAAGACCTGCTCAAGAACCTGGCGTTTTAGCGCAAATGGCGTCAGTTTTACCGGTACACTCAACAGAGATGGCCCCAAATGCACAATACGGGAACGCAGTTTATCCAACACGAGTTTTACTCCCTGTTTCAACAATCATCCTATTTTGCCATATCAGAAAAATAACATAGCGGTATAAATCAACAATTCCATATGAAATTGCTGCTACCACCAATACAACTTTAACTGCCTTAAATCAAAAATTGTCGCAGCAAGGTTAACTAAAATCCCAGTTCGTTAACATTTTTGCGCTTTGATAGCGCACCCTTCAGGAAAAATTATGGAGCTGCTCTGCCCTGCCGGAAATCTCCCGGCGCTTAAGGCGGCCATCGAAAACGGCGCAGATGCTGTTTATATCGGGCTAAAAGATGATACCAATGCCCGTCACTTCGCCGGCCTTAACTTTACCGAGAAAAAATTGCAGGAAGCGGTGAGTTTTGTCCATCAACATCGCCGCAAACTTCACATCGCGATTAACACTTTTGCGCATCCGGACGGTTACGCCCGCTGGCAGCGCGCCGTGGATATGGCGGCGCAGCTGGGTGCCGACGCGCTGATTCTCGCCGACCTCGCCATGCTGGAGTACGCCGCCGAGCGTTACCCGCATATTGAGCGTCATGTGTCAGTGCAGGCTTCGGCGACCAATGAAGAGGCGATTCACTTTTATCATCGCCATTTTGACGTTGCCCGCGTGGTGCTGCCGCGCGTGTTATCGATTCATCAGGTGAAACAACTGGCGCGGGTCACGCCTGTACCGCTGGAAGTGTTCGCTTTCGGCAGTCTGTGCATTATGTCGGAAGGTCGTTGCTATCTGTCGTCGTATCTGACGGGTGAGTCGCCCAACACCGTGGGGGCATGTTCTCCGGCCCGTTTCGTGCGCTGGCAGCAAACGCCGCAGGGGCTGGAATCCCGCCTGAACGAAGTGCTGATCGACCGTTATCAGGACGGCGAAAACGCAGGTTATCCGACGCTGTGTAAAGGGCGTTATCTGGTGGACGGCGAGCGCTATCATGCGCTGGAAGAACCAACCAGTCTCAATACCCTTGAGCTACTGCCGGAGTTAATGGCGGCGAATATCGCTTCGGTGAAAATTGAAGGCCGCCAGCGTAGCCCTGCGTATGTCAGCCAGGTAGCGAAAGTCTGGCGTCAGGCTATCGACCGTTGTAAGGCCGATCCGCAAAACTTCGTGCCGCAAAGCGCGTGGATGGAGACGCTCGGGTCGATGTCCGAAGGCACACAAACCACTCTTGGCGCGTATCACCGTAAATGGCAGTGAGAAAAGTAATGAAATATTCCTTAGGGCCGGTGCTGTGGTACTGGCCAAAAGAGACGCTGGAGGATTTTTATCAGCAGGCCGCCGCCAGCAGCGCAGACGTGATTTATCTCGGTGAAGCGGTCTGTAGCAAACGCCGGGCAACCAAAGTTGGCGACTGGCTGGAGATGGCAAAATCGCTCGCCGGAAGTGGCAAGCAGATTGTGCTCTCCACGCTGGCGCTGGTGCAGGCATCCTCCGAACTGGGCGAACTGAAACGCTATGTTGAGAACGGTGAGTTTCTGATTGAAGCCAGCGATCTCGGCGTGGTGAATATGTGCGCTGAGCGCAAACTGCCGTTCGTCGCCGGACACGCTCTGAACTGCTACAACGCGGTGACGCTGAAAATATTGCTCAAACAGGGAATGATGCGCTGGTGTATGCCGGTGGAACTTTCCCGCGACTGGCTGGTGAATCTGCTTAATCAGTGCGATGAGCTGGGCATTCGCAACCAGTTTGAAGTGGAAGTCTTGAGCTACGGTCATCTGCCGCTGGCCTACTCCGCCCGCTGCTTTACCGCGCGTTCGGAAGACCGCCCAAAAGATGAGTGTGAAACCTGCTGCATTAAGTATCCGAACGGGCGCAACGTGCTGTCGCAGGAAAACCAACAAGTGTTTGTGCTCAATGGCATTCAGACCATGAGCGGCTACGTGTACAACCTCGGTAACGAGCTGGCATCCATGCAGGGGCTGGTTGATGTGGTCCGCCTGTCACCGCAGGGTACTGACACTTTCGCGATGCTCGACGCCTTCCGCGCTAATGAAAATGGCGCTGCACCACTCCCGTTGACGGCAAACAGCGACTGTAACGGCTACTGGAGACGGCTGGCTGGGCTGGAACTGCAAGCCTAAGCAAATAGCTCACTTTGTTAACAACTTTAACTACCCTTTAATGCAGTATTAAAGATTAATCGGTAACAAAGTGAGCTGTTATGACTGATAAAACCACTGCGTTTTCGCTACTCGATCTGGCCCCCATCCCAGAAGGTTCTTCAGCGCGAGAAGCGTTCTCCCACTCTCTCGACCTCGCCCGTCTGGCTGAAAAGCGCGGCTATCATCGCTACTGGCTGGCAGAACACCACAATATGACCGGTATTGCCAGTGCTGCAACATCAGTTTTGATTGGCTATCTGGCGGCGAATACCACTACGCTGCATCTGGGGTCTGGCGGCGTGATGTTACCAAACCACTCACCGTTGGTGATCGCCGAACAGTTCGGCACGCTCAATACGCTCTATCCGGGGCGAATCGATTTGGGGCTGGGCCGTGCTCCGGGTAGTGACCAGCGAACCATGATGGCTCTACGTCGTCATATGAGCGGCGATATTGATAATTTCCCCCGCGATGTCGCGGAGCTGGTGGACTGGTTTGACGCCCGCGATCCCAATCCGCATGTGCGCCCGGTACCAGGCTATGGCGAGAAAATCCCCGTGTGGTTATTAGGCTCCAGCCTTTACAGTGCACAACTGGCGGCGCAGCTTGGTCTGCCGTTCGCGTTTGCCTCACACTTCGCACCGGATATGCTATTCCAGGCGCTGCATCTTTATCGCAGCAACTTCAAACCGTCGGCACGACTGGAAAAACCGTATGCGATGGTGTGCATCAATATTATCGCCGCCGACAGCAACCGCGACGCTGAATTTCTGTTTACCTCAATGCAGCAAGCCTTTGTGAAGCTGCGCCGCGGTGAAACCGGGCAACTGCCGCCACCGATTCAAAATATGGATCAGTTCTGGTCACCGTCTGAGCAGTATGGCGTGCAGCAGGCGCTGAGTATGTCGCTGGTGGGTGATAAAGCGAAAGTGCGTCATGGTTTGCAGTCGATCCTGCGCGAAACCGACGCGGATGAGATTATGGTTAACGGGCAGATTTTCGATCACCAGGCGCGCCTGCATTCGTTTGAGCTGGCGATGGATGTTAAGGAAGAGTTACTGGGATAGTGTGTTTTAACGTGGGAAGCCTTATCCGAGCTGGCAACGCTGTCCTACGTAGGCCTGATAAGCGAAGCACATCAGGCATTGTGTAGGCAGCAGAAATGTCGGATAAGGCACCGCTGATTACTGATACACCGGCAGCAAATTAAAGCTCGATAAAATATGCACCAGTGCGTTGCCAACACCAAACACCAGAATCAGTGCAATCATCGGCTTGCCGCCCCAGACACGGAATTTCGGGCTGCCAAAGCGTTTACGCGATGCGCGGGCCAACAGCGCCGGAACAATTGCAGCCCAGATGGTAGCCGCTAAGCCAGCATAACCAATGGCGTACAGGAATCCGTTCGGGAACAGCAGGCCACCCACGACAGGCGGTGCAAAGGTCAACAGTGCCGTTTTCAAGCGGCCCAGGGCAGAGTCGTCAAAACCAAACAGATCTGCCAGATAGTCAAACAAACCCAGCGTTACGCCGAGGAACGAACTCGCCACTGCAAAGTTTGAGAACACGACCAGCAGAAGGTCCAGGCTACGGCTGTTCAATACACCGCTTAATGCCTGTACCAGCACATCAATATTACCGCCCTTCTCGGCGATTCCGATAAACTCCGGACGAGGGATGTTGCCCATCGTCGCCAGCAACCAGATGGTATACAGCGCCAGCGCCATCAGCGTACCGTAGACCAGGCATTTCACGATAGTTTTCGGATCTTTGCCGTAATACTTCATCAGGCTCGGCACGTTACCGTGATAACCAAATGAGGCCAGACAGAACGGTAGGGTCATCAACAGATACGGTGCATAAGACGCATTGCTTTCCGCGACGTTAAACAATGTCGCAGGCTGCACATGCCCCAGCAAACTGCCGAAAGTGAGGAAGAAGGTAATAACTTTCGCCCCAAGCACAATCGCCGTCATCCGGCTGACGGCTTTGGTGCTCAACCACACCACAAACGCCACCAGTAGCGCAAAACCAAAACCTGCAGCTCGTGCCGGAACATTCAGCGACATCTCCGCGAAGGTGTGATGCAGAATCGAACCGCTGGCAGAAATATAGGCATAGGTCAGGATATAGAGCACAAAGGCAATGGAAATGCCGTTGACCACGTTCCAGCCTTTGCCCAGCAAGTCTTTGGTGATGGTGTCAAAGCTCGAGCCAATTCGATAATTCAGGTTAGCTTCCAGAATCATCAAGCCGGAATGCAGCATACAAAACCAGGTAAAGATCAGCGCCGCCATTGACCAGAAGAACCACGCACCGGACATGACCACTGGCAGAGAAAACATCCCTGCGCCAATAATGGTGCCGCCGATAATCACCACGCCGCCAAGCAGCGACGGTGACGTTTGGGTGGTGGTTAGTGTTGCCATGAGGGCTTCTCTCCAGTGAAAAATAGTGCGACTGCGTTGTTATGCATTGCACTGTACCAGTACACGAGTACAAAAGACAGAAAAAAAGCCCCGATGGTTAAAATCGGGGCTGTATATATTATTTTACAGATTGTGTTCGCTGTTCAGCGTTGATTACGCATCACCACCGAAACGACGACGACCAGTAGAGTCATCACGACGCGGTGCGCGGCCTTCACGACGTTCGCCGCTAAAACGACGACCATCACCACGACCACCTTCACGGCGCTCACCGCTGAAGTTACGACCGCCTTCACGACGTTCGCCACCGAAACCACGACCACCACCACGACGCTCACCACCAGTATGCGGCTGTGCATCGCCCAGCAACTGCATGTTCATCGGCTTGTTGAGAATGCGAGTACGCGTAAAGTGTTGCAGCACTTCACCCGGCATACCTTTCGGCAGTTCGATGGTGGAGTGAGAAGCAAACAGCTTGATGTTACCGATGTAACGGCTGCTGATGTCACCTTCGTTAGCAATCGCGCCAACGATATGACGAACTTCAACACCATCATCGCGGCCCACTTCAATACGGTACAGCTGCATATCGCCAACATCACGACGTTCACGACGCGGACGATCTTCACGGTCGCCACGTGGGCCACGGTCGTTACGATCGCGCGGACCACGGTCGTCACGGTCGCGGAATTCACGTTTCGGGCGCATCGGCGCATCTGGCGGAACAATCAGAGTACGTTCACCCTGTGCCATTTTCAGCAGTGCGGCTGCCAGAGTTTCGAGATCCAGCTCTTCACCTTCCGCCGTCGGCTGAATTTTGCTCAGCAGTGCACGGTATTGATCCAGATCGCTGCTTTCCAGCTGCTGCTGTACTTTAGCGGCGAATTTTTCCAGACGGCGTTTGCCCAGCAGTTCTGCGTTCGGCAGTTCTACTTCCGGAATGGTCAGCTTCATAGTGCGTTCAATGTTGCGCAGCAGACGACGCTCGCGGTTCTCAACGAACAGCAGCGCACGACCAGCACGCCCCGCACGGCCGGTACGACCAATACGGTGAACGTAAGACTCGGAATCCATCGGGATATCGTAGTTAACTACCAGGCTGATACGCTCAACGTCCAGGCCACGGGCCGCAACGTCGGTCGCAATCAGGATATCCAGACGACCATCTTTCAGGCGTTCCAGAGTCTGCTCACGCAGCGCCTGGTTCATGTCACCGTTCAGTGCAGCGCTGTTGTAGCCGTTACGCTCAAGAGCTTCTGCCACTTCCAAAGTCGCGTTTTTAGTACGAACGAAGATAATCGCCGCATCAAAATCTTCCGCTTCCAGGAAACGTACCAGCGCTTCGTTTTTACGCATCCCCCACACAGTCCAGTAGCTCTGGCTGATGTCAGGACGGGTAGTCACGCTGGACTGAATGCGTACTTCCTGCGGCTCTTTCATAAAGCGGCGGGTAATGCGACGAATCGCTTCCGGCATAGTTGCAGAGAACAGAGCGGTCTGATGACCTTCCGGGATCTGCGCCATAATGGTTTCAACGTCTTCGATGAAGCCCATGCGCAGCATTTCGTCAGCTTCATCCAGAACCAGACCGCTCAGTTTAGAGAGGTCCAGAGTGCCACGTTTCAGGTGGTCCAGCAGACGGCCTGGAGTACCGACAACGATCTGCGGCCCCTGACGCAGGGCGCGTAATTGCACGTCATAACGCTGGCCGCCGTACAGGGCAACCACGTTTACGCCGCGCATGTGTTTAGAGAAATCCGTCATTGCCTCAGCAACCTGTACCGCCAGTTCGCGGGTCGGTGCCAGCACCAGAATCTGTGGTGCTTTCAGCTCAGGATCAAGATTTTGCAGCAGAGGTAAAGAGAATGCTGCCGTTTTTCCGCTCCCCGTCTGGGCCATACCCAGAACGTCGCGGCCATTCAGCAGATGTGGAATACACTCTGCCTGAATTGGAGATGGTTTTTCGTAACCCAGATCGTTAAGGGCTTCAAGGATAGGAGCCTTCAGGCCCAGATCTGCAAAAGTGGTTTCGAATTCAGCCATGTAGTACGTGTGCCTCAAAATTAATGGCGGCCAGTCTACATAACTCATCATGAAATTGATCAGCAATTTTCATTGAAAAGTGTGAACCGGCTCAAAGTAGGTGTATTAACGAACAACAACGCCCTCACCCGTTAAGGTGATGGCAATCAAAAAAGATTACGGGCTGATGTGTACGTCAGCTATTGCTGGTCCGATTCTGCCAGGTCATCTTGGTCCTGGCCCAGGAGCGATAATTCCAACAATGCGTATCGGTGCTCAACAAAGTTATGAACGTTGTTGGCAACCGCCAGTTTGAACAGTGCCGTGGCGCTGTCCAAATCCCCCAGACTTAGGTAGTACTTACCTAAATAGAAGTTGGTTTCACTGAGATGCTCAGCGAGCGAGGTGTTATCCGTTGCGTCCGCCTTGAGCCTTTCCATTAACGTTTGTTCGCTAATGTTGCCCAGGTAGAACTCGACAATGTTCCATCCCCACTGTTCCTTATCCGATTTTTCGAAGTGCTGTTTTAACACTTCTTTAGCCTGCTTCTCATCGAGCTTCTGCTCGGCGAGATAAAGCCACAGACTACGGAAAGGATCATTGGGATCGTCTTGATAAAACGCCAGCAGATCATCTTGCGCTAACTTGTCACGACCGCCGTAATATAATGCGATCCCGCGATTCAAGTGCGCGTAGTTGTAAGTTGGATCAAGCTCAAGTACAGAATCAAACGCTTCATAGGCAGCATCAAAATTGCCTGCCTGCGTTAAATATATGCCTAAGTAATTGAATACTTCCGGCATATCCGGTCGGATTGCCAGCGCTTGCGAAAAATCGTTACGCGCTAATGCCCTCAGACCGAGACTATCATACAACACTCCGCGCTCATATAAAAGCTGTGCGCGTTCGTCATCGGTTAAAGCCCGACTGGCAAGGATTTGTTCCATACGTGCCAGAATCACTTCCTGCTGTAAAGTCGGTTGCAATGGTACCGCGAGGACTTCACTTTTACGCCAGGAAGTATTACTGCATCCTGCAAGCGTAAGTGCTGTCGCAACGAAACACCAGCGCAAAAAAGGCTTCATTTCCCACTCCCGAAGACCACGGTTGAATGAACGTCCTGTTCCCGGTTGCTAACAAGGCGTCCTGCCCGGTTAAAAGCCCCCCGCCGCAGCGGAGGGCAAATGGCAACCTTACTCGCCCTGTTCTGCAGCCGGAGCTTCCGGTGCTGCAGCAGGTTGAGACTGCTCAGTCGCTTCTTTAATGCTCAGACGGATACGGCCCTGGCGATCAACTTCCAGAACTTTCACCGGAACTTCCTGACCCATCTGCAGGTAGTCGGTCACTTTCTCAACACGCTTGTCGGCGATTTGAGAGATGTGGACCAGACCTTCTTTACCGCCGCCGATGGCAACAAACGCGCCAAAGTCAACGATACGGGTCACTTTACCATTGTAGACGCGGCCCACTTCGATTTCTGCGGTGATTTCTTCGATACGACGAATAGCGTTTTTCGCTTTCTCGCCGTCGGTCGCTGCGATCTTCACAGTACCGTCATCTTCGATTTCGATGGTGGTGCCAGTTTCTTCGGTCAGGGCACGGATAACAGAACCGCCTTTACCGATAACGTCTTTGATCTTGTCCGGATTGATCTTGATGGTATGGATACGCGGTGCAAACTCAGAGATATCACCACGCGGCGCGTTGATCGCCTGCTCCATGACGCCCAGGATATGCAGACGCGCACCTTTAGCTTGATTCAGCGCAACCTGCATGATCTCTTTGGTGATACCTTCAATTTTGATATCCATCTGCAGTGCAGAGATACCGTCGCGGGAACCCGCAACTTTGAAGTCCATATCGCCCAGGTGATCTTCGTCGCCCAAAATGTCAGACAGTACAACGTAGTTGTCGCCTTCTTTCACCAGCCCCATTGCGATACCCGCAACAGCAGCTTTGATTGGCACACCTGCGTCCATCAGCGCCAGAGACGCACCGCACACGGAAGCCATAGAAGAAGAACCGTTGGATTCGGTAATTTCAGACACTACACGTACGGTGTACGGGAATTTGTCCATATCCGGCATTACTGCCAGCACGCCGCGCTTCGCCAGACGACCGTGACCAATTTCACGACGCTTCGGAGAACCGACCATGCCAGTTTCACCTACGGAATACGGAGGGAAGTTGTAGTGGAACAGGAAGGTGTCAGTACGTTCGCCCATCAGTTCATCAAGAACCTGTGCGTCACGTGCAGTACCCAGCGTTGCGGTAACCAGTGCCTGCGTTTCACCACGGGTGAACAACGCAGAACCGTGAGTACGCGGCAGCACGCCAGTACGCACATCCAGACCACGGATCATATCTTTTTCACGACCGTCGATACGCGGTTCGCCTGCCAGTACGCGGCTACGAACAACATTTTTCTCGATAGCGTGCAGAATTTCACCCAGTTCGTTTTCGTCCAGGGTTTCATCTTCAGCAAGCAGCGTCGCGATGGTTTCAGATTTGATGACATCAACCTGCGCATAACGCTCTTGTTTGTCGGTGATGCGATAAGCATCGCTCAGACGAGCTTCAGCCAGCGCAGCAACGCGCGCGTTCAGCGCTTCGTTTACCGGCTCCGGCTGCCAATCCCAACGCGGTTTACCGGCTTCTTTCACCAGTTCATTGATGTTCTGAATAACAACCTGCTGTTGTTCATGACCGAACACCACTGCGCCCAGCATTTGGTCTTCGCTCAGCAGTTCAGCTTCAGATTCAACCATCAGCACGGCAGCTTCTGTACCGGCAACAACCAGATCCAGTTTGCTCTCTTTCAGTTCGTCCTGAGTCGGGTTCAGTACGTACTGGTCATTGATGTAACCTACGCGGGCAGCACCAATCGGACCATTGAACGGAATACCAGACAGAGAAAGTGCTGCGGAAGCACCAATCATCGCAACGATATCCGGGTTAACCTGCGGGTTAACAGAAACCACGGTGGCGATAACCTGAACTTCGTTGACGAAGCCTTCCGGGAACAGCGGGCGAATCGGGCGGTCAATCAGACGCGCAATCAAGGTTTCGCCTTCGCTTGGGCGGCCTTCACGACGGAAGAAGCTACCTGGGATACGACCAGCAGCGTAGGTACGCTCCTGATAGTTAACGGTCAGCGGGAAGAAGTCCTGACCTGGTTTGGCTTTTTTCTGACCAACAACGGTAACGAATACCGCGGTGTCATCCATGCTAACCATAACAGCGGCAGTAGCCTGACGAGCCATCATGCCGGTTTCCAGAGTCACGGTGTGTTGGCCGTACTGGAATTTACGAACGATCGGATTAAGCAATGTAATATCCTTTCTCTTTCTTAGACAGCACCTTACGGCACTGGTGTTAATACCCGATCTTCTGCGCATCCTCGCGACTAATGACAACCCTAACCCAGCCCAATGTGGGTAAAGCCTCTCATTAGCCGCGCGAACCTCTGCAACGGAAGATCATTCATAGCAACAATACATTAGTTTCCAGTGAATTGCTGCCGTCAGTTTGAAAAAAGGGGCCACTCAGGCCCCTTTTCTGAAACTCGCAAGAATTAGCGACGCAGACCCAGGCGCTCGATGAGCTGGGTGTAACGTGCTACGTCTTTACGTTTCAGGTAGTCGAGCAGTTTACGACGCTGAGAAACCATGCGCAGCAGACCACGACGGCTGTGGTGATCTTTTTTGTGCTCTGCAAAGTGGCCCTGCAGGTGGTTGATCTGTGCAGTCAGCAGTGCTACCTGAACTTCGGTAGAACCGGTGTCGTTTGCGTCACGGCCAAACTCAGAAACGATTTTAGCTGTTGCTTCAGTACTTAGAGACATTTTAAAACTCCAAAGTATATAGAATGAAAGGACGCCGATCTCTAATTCAGCGATCCCAGTGTACGTTACGAAAAGTGTTAAACAATTTACGCGACGTTAAGCGGCAGTATTCTACTCGTAGCGACTTGTTATCGCAAGACGGTTAACATTACGCCGGGTATTCAACCACCAGGCGACGAGGCGCAACGCGGCCTTCATCGTCAATTTCGCCCATACCGATAAACTTGCCATTCTCACCTTCTGTAACGCGAACCAGTCCTTCCAGCGGCGCACCGGATGTACGAACCGGGTTACCATTTTTGAAGTAAACAGAAGACGTTAACGGAAGATTCACCACCGGATAGTCCGAAGCTGGACTGTCCATTGGCATCAGTAATGGATCAAGTAACTCCGCTGCCGGAATATCCTGCTGCTCGGCTTGCTCAACCCGTTCACGCAGATGTTCCAGAGTCACCATCCGTTCAACCGGATATTTACTTACAGCCAGACGACGCAGGTAAATAACATGCGCGCCACAGCCGAGTTTTTCGCCGAGATCGTCAATGATAGTGCGGATATAGGTGCCTTTTGAGCAGTGAATTTCCAGCTCCAGTTCATTGCCTTCGTGGCGAATAAACAGCAATTCATAAACGGTAATCGGGCGTGCTTCACGCGGGACTTCAATTCCCTGACGCGCATATTCGTACAGTTTTTTGCCCTGGTATTTCAGTGCTGAATACATCGAAGGGATCTGTTCGATATCACCACGGAAAGTATCCAGTGCCGCCGCCAGTTGCTCTGCACTAAAGGTTACCGGACGTTCTTCAACGATTTGTCCGTCAGCGTCAGAAGTATCAGTACGCTGTCCAAGACGCGCAATCACCCGATAGCGTTTGTCGGAGTCCAGCAGATACTGGGAAAACTTCGTCGCTTCTCCGAGGCAAATCGGCAACATGCCGGTCGCCAGCGGGTCCAGCGCACCGGTATGCCCGGCACGATTAGCGTTATAAATCCGTTTCACTTTTTGCAGTGCATCGTTGCTGGACATACCCTGCGGTTTATCCAGCAACAAAACGCCGTTAATGTCGCGACCGCGACGACGAGGACGACTCATTAGTCCTCCTTGCTGTCGTCCGGGTTAACACGACGTTCTTCGTCATGTTTGACCACGCTGGTCACCAGGTTTGACATACGCATCCCTTCAACCAGCGAGTTGTCGTAGAAGAAGGTCAGTTCCGGCACGATACGCAGGCGCATCGCTTTCCCCAGCAGGCTGCGGATGAAACCAGAGGCTTCCTGCAACGCTTTGATGCCCGCTTTAACCGCGTCTTCATCTTTGTCGTTAAGGAACGTCACATATACTTTTGCATACGCCAGGTCGCGAGACATTTCGACACCGGAAACGGTGGTCATCATGCCCAGACGAGGATCTTTAATTTCGCGTTGCAGGATGAGAGCGATCTCTTTTTGCATTTCCTGCGCTACGCGCTGCGGGCGACCAAATTCTTTCGCCATAATAAATTCTCCTGACAAAAAAGGGGCTGTTAGCCCCTTTTTAAAATTAATTTCAGGTGGAAGGGCTGTTCACGTAGGCCTGATAAGACGCGCCAGCGTCGCATCAGGCAATCCATGCCGGATGCAGCGTAAACGCCTTATCCCGCATAGAACCCTAAAAACCTTAAGCGATGGTACGTTGGATCTCGATGATTTCGAATACTTCGATCACATCGCCAGTGCGGACGTCGTTGTAGTTCTTAACGCCGATACCACATTCCATACCGTTACGGACTTCGTTAACGTCATCTTTGAAGCGGCGCAGGGACTCCAGCTCGCCTTCGTAGATAACCACGTTGTCGCGCAGAACGCGGATCGGATTGTGACGTTTAACCACACCTTCAGTAACCATACAACCTGCGATGGCACCAAATTTCGGTGATTTGAACACATCACGAACTTCCGCCAGACCGATAATCTGCTGTTTCAGTTCCGGAGACAGCATACCGCTCATCGCCGCTTTCACTTCGTCGATCAGGTTATAGATGACGGAGTAGTAACGCAGATCCAGGCTTTCCGCTTCAATCACTTTACGTGCAGAGGCATCAGCACGTACGTTGAAGCCAACCAGGATGGCGTTGGACGCCGCAGCCAGGGTAGCGTCGGTTTCGGTGATACCACCTACGCCAGAACCGATGATCTTCACTTTAACTTCGTCAGTAGACAGTTTCAGCAAGGAGTCGGAGATCGCTTCCACGGAACCCTGAACGTCTGCCTTCAGAACGATGTTCACTTCGTGAACTTCGCCTTCAGTCATGTTGGCAAACATGTTCTCGAGTTTCGATTTCTGCTGACGTGCCAGTTTAACTTCACGGAATTTGCCCTGACGATACAGTGCAACTTCACGAGCTTTCTTCTCGTCACGCACTACGGTAACTTCGTCACCCGCAGCCGGAACACCGGACAAGCCAAGGATTTCAACTGGAATGGACGGACCTGCTTCCAGCACTTCCTGACCCATTTCGTTACGCATTGCGCGAACACGACCGTATTCGAAACCACACAGAACGATGTCGCCCTTGTGCAGAGTACCTTCACGTACCAGAACAGTAGCAACCGGACCACGACCTTTATCGAGGAAGGATTCGATAACCGCACCGCTCGCCATACCTTTACGTACCGCTTTCAGTTCCAGAACTTCTGCCTGCAACAGGATAGCGTCCAGCAGTTCATCGATACCGGTACCTGCTTTCGCAGACACGTGTACGAACTGGCTTTCACCGCCCCACTCTTCCGGCAGGATGCCGTACTGAGAGAGTTCGTTCTTAACGCGATCTGGATCGGCTTCTGGTTTGTCGATCTTGTTCACTGCAACCACAACCGGCACGCCTGCCGCTTTCGCGTGCTGAATTGCTTCGATGGTCTGCGGCATTACGCCGTCGTCGGCAGCAACAACCAGGACTACGATGTCCGTTGCCTGCGCACCACGTGCACGCATTGAAGTAAACGCGGCGTGCCCCGGGGTGTCCAGGAAGGTGATCATGCCGTTTTCAGTTTCAACGTGGTATGCACCAATGTGCTGGGTAATGCCGCCCGCTTCGCCAGAGGCCACTTTCGTTGAACGAATGTAGTCCAGCAAAGAGGTTTTACCGTGGTCAACGTGACCCATGATGGTCACAACCGGCGCGCGCGGTTCAGCCGCAGCACCCGTGTCACGGTCGCTCATTACCGCTTCTTCCAGCTCGTTTTCACGACGCAGGATAACTTTGTGGCCCATCTCTTCAGCAACCAGCTGTGCGGTTTCCTGATCGATAACCTGGTTGATGGTTGCCATTGCGCCCAGTTTCATCATCGCTTTGATGACCTGAGAACCTTTAACCGCCATCTTGTTCGCCAGTTCGCCAACGGTGATGGTTTCGCCAATCACAACGTCACGGTTAACGGCCTGAGCTGGCTTCTGGAAGCCTTGCTGCAGCGAAGAACCTTTACGTTTCCCGCCTTTACCGCCACGTACTGCTGCGCGTGCTTCTTCACGATCAGCTTTTGATTCAGAGTGTTTGTTGCCTTTCTTCGGACGCGCTGCTTTCGCGTTACGACCACGGCCACGGCCGCCTTCGACTTCACGATCGCTTTCGTCTTCTGCCTGGCGAGCATGTTGAGAAGTAGTAACGTGATAATCGCTGGAATCTTCAGTCGGTTCCGCGTTATCAGTCCATTTGTTTTCTTCCGCCATACGACGTGCTTCTTCAGCAACGCGACGTGCTTCTTCTTCGAGTTTACGACGCGCTTCTTCTTCAGCTTTACGCTTGAGCTCTGCAGCTTCCTGCTCACGGCGGGCTTTTTCAGCCTGGGCGTTTTTAGTCATATCGTCTTGTTGATTGCTCACTTTGTCTTTTTCCGCAGCTTCACGTTTCGCTTGTTCAGCGGCTTCACGCTTAGCTTGTTCTGCGGCCTCACGTTCAGCTTTTTGTTGCGCCTCGCGTTTGGCCGATTCTTCTGCCTCACGACGGGCTTGCTCTTCCGCTTCACGCTGCGCCTGCTCTTCCGCAGCAAGGCGTTCAGCCTCTTGCGGATCGCGTTTCACAAAGGTGCGTTTCTTGCGGACTTCGATTTGTACCGATTTGCTTTTTCCACCGGTACCAGGAATGTTAAGGGTGCTGCGGGTTTTACGTTGCAGCGTTAATTTGTCCGGGCCTGAATTTTTCTGATTCAGGTGGTCAATTAAAGTCTGTTTCTCTTGTGCGGACACAGAGTCGTCAGCAGACTTCCGGATACCTGCATCAGCAAATTGCTGTACCAGGCGTTCCACGGAGGTCTGTCGCTCTGCGGCCAGCGTTTTAATCGTTACATCTGTCATGCTGTTCCTTCCTGCTACAGTTTATTACGCTTCGTCACCGAACCAGCAAATATTACGGGCAGCCATAATCAGTGCTCCGGCTTTTTCGTCGGTCAACCCTTCGATATCAGCCAGATCATCAATGCCCTGTTCGGCGAGATCTTCCAGCGTACAAACGCCACGGGCGGCCAGTTTGAATGCCAAATCACGATCTATCCCTTCAAGGTTCAGCAGATCGTCAGCCGGTTTGTTATCACCGAGGCTTTCTTCCTGGGCCTGTGCAATGGTGGCCAGTGCATTTTTAGCACGCTCGCGCAGTGCTTCAACGGTCGGCTCATCAAGGCCTTCGATTTCCAACAGCTCTTTCATCGGCACATAGGCCAGTTCTTCCAGCGTCGAGAAGCCTTCTTCTACCAGGACAGTCGCAAAGTCTTCGTCGATGTCGAGATATTTAGTAAAGGTGTCGATCGCTGCGTGCGCTTCTGCCTGATGCTTAGCCTGCAGGTCGTCAACGGTCATCACGTTGAGTTCCCAACCGCTCAGCTGCGAAGCCAGACGCACGTTCTGACCGTTACGGCCAATCGCCTGCGCCAGATTACCGGCTTCAACGGCGATATCCATGGTGTGTTTATCTTCATCCACCACGATAGAAGCAACGTCTGCCGGTGCCATTGCGTTAATCACGAACTGCGCCGGGTTATCATCCCACAGGACGATATCGATACGTTCGCCGCCCAGTTCAGTAGAAACCGCCTGAACACGCGCGCCACGCATACCTACGCAAGCACCTACCGGATCGATACGTTTATCGTTGGTTTTCACCGCGATTTTCGCACGAGAACCCGGGTCGCGAGCCGCTGCTTTAATTTCAATCACTTCTTCGCCGATTTCCGGCACTTCAATGCGGAACAGTTCGATCAGCATTTCCGGCTTGGAACGGGTGACGAACAGTTGTGCGCCACGCGCTTCCGGGCGAACGGAATAGAGCACACCACGAACGCGGTCGCCAGGGCGGAAGTTTTCACGCGGCAGCATATCTTCACGCAGGATCACGGCTTCAGCGTTGTTGCCCAGATCCAGAGAGATGTTGTCGCGGTTTACTTTTTTCACCACGCCGGTGATGATTTCACCTTCGTGTTCACGGAACTGATCAACCACCATCGCACGTTCGGCTTCACGCACTTTCTGCACAATAACCTGTTTTGCCGTCTGGGTGGTGATACGGTCAAAGGTAACAGACTCAATCTGATCTTCAACGTAATCGCCCAGATTCAGGCTTTCATCTTCAAAGCGCGCAGCTTCAAGAGTGATTTCTTTCGTTGGCTGGGTGACTTCATCAACTACCAGCCAGCGACGGAAGGTGTCAAAATCACCGCTTTTGCGATCGATTTGTACGCGAACGTCGATCTCTTGTTCGTATTTTTTCTTGGTTGCTGTAGCCAGCGCGCTTTCCAACGCTTCGAAAATTTTCTCGCGAGGCAGCGCCTTTTCATTGGAGACGGCTTCAACTACAGCCAAAATTTCTTTGTTCATCGCGGGCTTTTCACCTCATCCAGACTATTAAAAGTGGGGAACCAGGTTCGCCTTCTGGATATTACTCAGCGCGAACACTTCATCTTTACCTTCGACGGTAACTGTGATCATTTCACCGTCTACCGCTTTGATAACGCCCTGCCATTTACGACGGTTTTGTACCGCCATACGGAGAACCAGAGTCACCTCTTCTCCGACGAAACGGGCGTAGTGTTCAGCCGTGAACAGTGGGCGATCGAGACCCGGTGAGGAGACTTCCAGGTTATAAGCAACGGTGATGGGATCTTCGACATCCAGCACAGCACTTACCTGGTGGCTCACATCAGCACAATCATCAACATTGATGCCATCTTCACTATCAATATAGATGCGCAGTGTGGATGTGCGACCGCGAATAAACTCGATGCCAACCAGTTCAAAACCCAGGGCCTCAACTGGCGCAGTAATCATCTCTGTTAATTTTTGCTCTAATGTGGACAAGCCCACCCCCAAGACATAAAAAAAGGGCCTAAAGCCCAGTTATTCTGTAGTCAGATAACAAAAAACCCCGATAAATCGGGGCTTTATATAACTGAACCCTATAACCGCAACTGCGGTCTGGAGCACTTTCCAGAAGGATTTTTTCAAATCCCACTACGAAGGCCGAAGTCTTCACAGTATATTTGAAAAAGGACTCTAAGGGAAAGTGGTTGCGGGGGCCGGATTTGAACCGACGACCTTCGGGTTATGAGCCCGACGAGCTACCAGGCTGCTCCACCCCGCGCCTGAAACGTGGCAAATTCTACTCGTTTTGGGTAAAAAATGCAAATACTGCTGGGATTTGGTGTACCGAGACGGGACGTAAAATCTGCAGGCATTATAGTGATCCACGCCACATTTTGTCAACATTTATTGCTAATCGCGTGAATGAATATCCAGTTCACTTTCGTTTGTCGAATACTTTTGCCCTCTACTGCTCCTCCTTAAGCGCATTATTTTACAAAAAACACACTAAACTCTTCCTGTCACCGATAAAAGATGATTAAATGAAAACTCATTTATTTTGCATAAAAATTCAGTGAGAGCGGAAATCCAGGCTCCTCATCAGTTAATTAAGCAGGGTGTTATTTTATGACGACGATTCTCAAGCATCTCCCGGTAGGTCAACGTATTGGTATCGCTTTTTCCGGCGGTCTGGACACCAGTGCCGCACTGCTGTGGATGCGACAAAAGGGAGCGGTTCCTTATGCATATACTGCAAACCTGGGCCAGCCAGACGAAGAGGATTATGATGCGATCCCTCGTCGTGCCATGGAATACGGCGCGGAGAACGCACGTCTGATCGACTGCCGCAAACAACTGGTTGCCGAAGGTATTGCCGCTATTCAGTGTGGCGCATTTCATAACACCACCGGCGGCCTGACCTATTTCAACACGACGCCGCTGGGCCGCGCCGTGACTGGCACAATGCTGGTTGCGGCCATGAAAGAAGATGGCGTGAATATCTGGGGAGACGGCAGTACCTATAAAGGAAACGATATCGAACGTTTCTATCGTTACGGTCTGCTGACCAATGCTGAACTTCAGATTTACAAACCGTGGCTTGATACTGATTTTATTGATGAACTGGGCGGCCGTCATGAAATGTCTGAATTTATGATTGCCTGCGGTTTCGACTACAAAATGTCTGTCGAAAAAGCCTACTCCACGGACTCTAACATGCTTGGTGCAACACACGAAGCGAAGGATCTGGAATACCTCAACTCCAGCGTCAAAATCGTCAACCCGATTATGGGCGTGAAGTTCTGGGATGAGAGCGTGAAGATCCCGGCAGAAGAAGTCACAGTACGCTTTGAGCAAGGTCATCCGGTGGCGCTGAACGGTAAAACCTTTAGCGATGACGTAGAAATGATGCTGGAAGCTAACCGCATCGGCGGTCGTCATGGCCTGGGCATGAGCGACCAGATCGAAAACCGTATCATCGAAGCGAAAAGCCGTGGTATTTACGAAGCTCCGGGGATGGCGCTGCTACATATCGCTTATGAACGTCTGCTGACCGGTATTCACAACGAAGACACCATTGAGCAGTATCACGCACATGGTCGTCAGTTGGGCCGTTTGCTGTACCAGGGACGTTGGTTTGATTCCCAGGCGCTGATGCTGCGTGACTCCCTGCAACGCTGGGTTGCCAGCCAGATCACTGGTGAAGTTACCCTGGAGCTACGCCGCGGGAACGATTACTCCATCCTTAATACCGTCTCAGAGAATCTGACCTACAAGCCAGAGCGTCTGACGATGGAAAAAGGCGACTCGGTGTTCTCGCCAGACGATCGTATCGGTCAACTGACCATGCGCAACCTGGATATCACCGATACCCGCGAGAAACTTTTCGGCTATGCCAAAACTGGCCTGCTTTCCTCCTCTGCCGCTTCAGGCGTGCCGCAGGTGGAGAATCTGGAAAATAAAGGCCAGTAATTCGACATCAACCCTGCCCTTCAGGGGTGGGGTTACCTTGCTTATCCTCAGTAAACTCCTTTCTTAGCATCACAAAATCGAAAACATCATGGTTTGCATCTACAACCCGTGAATCTCCTTTATAGTGTGCAATCACTTCCTCCAGCGTTTGCGGCTGTTCCGGCTTTGTTACCCCCATCCACGCATTAATAAGGTAATTATTGTAAGCAGTGGAAAAGATATCGTTTTCCGTTGTGCGATCCACGCCATCCCCAAGAACGGGGCTATACCAGATAAACATCGGAACATGATATGCCTGCTGGCTGGCCTCCCTGCCTCCATGAAAATAAATGTTCTTCTTCGTCGGGTCGCGTTCCAGGCCATGGTCGGCAAAATACATGACCGAGGCTCGGCGATCTTTTAATAATTCAAAAACCTGACCTAGCAAACTATCTGTGTAATGAATGGAGTTGTCATAGCAGGCATCCTGATCGTCCTGTGGTTGAAACACGGCGCTGGATTGCGGATAGGCGCTACAAGCCGGTTCATGGCTTCCATTTAAATGAAGAACAATCAGTTTCTTTTGCTGCGTCTTTTGCTGTAACGCTTGCGATAAATGCGGCAACAACAATTCATCAAATCCTCTGACATAGACTGTTTCCATGGCGCGCATGGCGATACTGGTAACTGCTGTACCATTCTGCCGAAAAGCGGATTGCGAGCTTAGCCAGAAAGTCTGAAATCCTGCTTGATTAGCCATATTAATAATGTTGTCCGGGTAATTATGAATGTCATGACTCAAAACAGAATCAGCAGTTAAAGAAAGGGGAACCGACAGCGCAGTGTAAGGTGCACCGCTTATTGCTTGATTAAACAGTTTGATCTGTTTTCTTTGTGCTTCGACTTGCGGTGTCGTAGAGCGTGTATATCCATACAAAGACATATTGTCGACACGTACAGACTCCCCCACAATCAACACGTAGGTATCAATACCTGTATCCCTGACTGATAATTGAAAATACGGCACCGTGTTTGCAATTGAGAGTAATCTTTGATGCTCTTTCGCTGCTAAAGCAAAATAATTGAGATTGAAAAACGGTGTATAGGTAGCAAATCGCGACGCTAGTATATATGGACTGAACGCTTTTTTATTTTTTGCATCTTTATAAGCAAATTGACAAGCGGAAAATAAACTGCCCGAAATGACAATCAGCAATAATATTCCTGTCACTTTTTTCGTCGGCAAGGAAACATCATATTTTATTATTACTGCCAAAAAAAGAAGGGATAAAAAGGCAAAAGCACATAGATAAGGGATATACATCCCCAGCATTTTGACAACTTCATCCGGATCACTCTGCAGCACACTAATCGCAAATCCATCATTGAAAGTTGTACCAAAGGTACACCATGAATAGAGGCTAATACTCATGTCTGCCGCTGTCAGTAACACAAATGGTGCGGCAACAAGCAGGCGAAGCGGAAGGGATGATATACGTTTAACAACCAGGATGGTCAGAACGAAGAACAGCAATCGCTGAACCATATGCGCTCCGGAAGAGGCGACTAAGTTCGTAATACCAAAAACAATAACACAAAGATACAACAACCAATGAGATTTAAAACTTCTAACAAATTTGTTGAATACTGTCATCCAGAAATCCAAGTTCACAACCAATATAAACAATTATCAACAATGTTCAATTTTATATCAGACATGTTTTTCAATGCTGATCCATATCAGACCGAAACACTGTTAGTTTTTTCTTTTTAAATGATGCGGCCATTGTTCTCAGTAATTAAATAACATTATCAATGCGTCTCTAAACATTACGCAGAACGTAGCCATCAGTAGTTATACTGACAGGAGCAGGATGGTTTATCGAGAAGTAAACATATCCGTATTCGTACCGGAACTGGAGTTGACACAATAAAGTGCCAATTATGTCAGCAGTAGGGAAAAGTTTATAACTAAGGCGTACCGGCACCATCGTTTCAAAGTACCAGCTACGAGTAAAGCAACTGGACGAGATACAGATATCTGACAACCATTCCTCAGACCAGGACCAAAACGAAAAAAGACGCTTTTCAGCGTCTCTTTTCTGGAATTTGGTACCGAGGACGGGACTTGAACCCGTAAGCCCTATTGGGCACTACCACCTCAAGGTAGCGTGTCTACCAATTCCACCACCTCGGCACGGATACTACTTTTAGTTCGGGATATCGCTGGTCGGCTTAGCCGGAGCAGCTGGCTGAGTTTGTTCGGTTTTGGCCGGTGCACTCAGGTTTTCCCATTCACTACCTTTATTGGTTTTGTTGCTATTGATGTTACCCAGCACCAGACTGATGATGAAGAATAACGTTGCCAGCAGCGCCGTCATGCGGGTCATGAAGTTACCAGAACCACTTGAACCAAACAGCGTAGCGGAAGCGCCTGCTCCGAAGGAGGCTCCCATATCAGCGCCTTTACCTTGCTGCAGCATGATCAGACCAACAAGGCCAATTGCCACAATAAGGAAAACTACTAAAAGAGCTTCGTACATAATCAACCTGTTCCTTGCGGAGTTGCCGCGTACCAATGCTTCAACCAATAAAGCGGGAATTTCTAATCTTTCCCACTGAAGCGGGTGTGAATACTAACCAAAGCGAATGACCTTCGCAAGGGCAATTTTATCGCATTGTATCAACTGCGGAAAAAAACAGCAAAACCGATATGTTCACCGAGAAAAAAGGCGACAATCGCCGCCTTTTTAGACAGTTATATAACGCGTTAAACGGCTTTTACTGCATCGGCGATGCGGTGTGCAAATTCAGTCACCTGCGCTTCGTCTTCGCCTTCTACCATCACGCGAATTAACGGTTCGGTGCCGGATTTACGCAACAGCACACGTCCACGGCTACCCAGCGCCGCTTCAACTTCTGCGGTTACAGCTTTGACTGATTCATGCTCCAGCGGATCGCCGCTACCTGCGGTGTAACGCACGTTAACCAGAATCTGCGGGAACATTTTCATGCCGCTGCAAAGATCGTGCAGGCTCATATGGTTACGCGCCATCGCCGCCAGCACCTGCAAACCAGCAACGATGCCGTCACCGGTTGTGGTTTTATCCAGCAGGATCACATGACCAGAATTCTCTGCACCGATACGCCAGCCTTTCTCCTGCATTTTTTCCAGTACGTAGCGATCACCCACTTTCGCACGAGCAAACGGAATTCCTAGCTGTTTCAGGGCGAGTTCCAGCCCCATGTTGCTCATCAATGTACCCACCGCGCCACCACGCAGTTGGCCCTGACGCAGACCTTCGCGCGCGATGATATACATAATCTGGTCGCCATCGACTTTATTGCCTTCATGGTCAACCATAATCACGCGGTCGCCGTCACCGTCAAAGGCGATCCCAAGATCTGCTTTTTCAGCCAGTACGCGCGCCTGTAACGCACGAACATCTGTTGCCCCCACTTCGGCATTGATGTTTACGCCGTTCGGCTCACAACCGATAGCGATAACGTTCGCCCCCAGTTCACGCAGCACGTTCGGCGCGATGTGATAAGTCGCGCCGTTTGCACAATCCACCACAATCTTCAGTTCACTGAGGCTAAGTTCGTTCGGGAACGTGGCTTTGCAAAACTCGATATAGCGACCCGCAGCATCAACGATACGGCTGGCTTTACCCAGTTCTGCCGAATCAACACAGCTGATCTCTTTTTCCATTTCCGCTTCGATGGCTTCTTCAACTGCATCCGGCAGCTTAGTACCGTCAATAGAAAAGAATTTAATGCCGTTATCGTAGAATGGGTTATGCGATGCAGAAATTACAATCCCGGCCTCTGCGCGGAAGGTACGCGTCAGATAAGCCACGGCAGGTGTAGGCATCGGGCCTGTAAAGAGTGCGGAAAGGCCCGCAGCCGCCAGACCCGCTTCCAGTGCTGACTCCAGCATATAGCCAGAAATACGCGTGTCTTTACCAATAATGATCTTACGCGAGCCGTGGCGCGCCAGCACTTTACCGGCGGCCCAACCCAACTTAAGTACAAAATCAGGGGTGATCGGCGCATCCCCTACACGACCACGAATCCCATCGGTACCGAAATATTTACGATTACTCATAGCGTTTGTTTTCCTTTGCAGACAGAGTGGCTTCCACCACCCGCATCGCTTCTACGGTTTCTTTGACGTCATGAACACGAATGATGTGCGCACCTTGCATTGCGGCAATGACCGCACAGGCCAAACTACCACTCAGGCGCTCGGACGGCCCCACGTTCAGCAATTGCCCAATCATCGATTTTCGTGACATACCCACCAACAGCGGCAGGTTGAAATGGTGAAATTCAGCCAGGCGCGCCAGTAATGAATAGTTATGGGAGAGATTTTTACCGAAACCGAATCCGGGGTCGAGCAACAATTTCTCTTTTGCGATACCCGCCTGCTCACAACGAGCTATCTGCTCAATAAAGTAGCGATTCACTTCCGCAAAGACATCGTCATACTTCGGGGCTTCCTGCATGGTTTTTGGATTTCCCTGCATATGCATCAGGCAAACTGGCAAACCGGTTTCTGCAGCAGCTTCCAGAGCGCCAGGTTCGGAAAGAGAGCGAATATCGTTAATAATGTGAGCACCAACTTTCGCTGACTCACGTATGACTTCTGGTTTGGAAGTATCTACTGAGATCCAGACTTCGAAGCGTTGAGCAATTGCCTCAACCACAGGAATAACACGCTGCAACTCTTCTTCAACGCTAACTTCCGCCGCCCCTGGGCGCGTGGACTCGCCACCAACGTCAATGATCGTCGCACCAGCGTTGATCATCAGATTCGCATGTTTCACCGCATCTATCAGCGAGTTATGCGTGCCGCCATCCGAAAAGGAATCAGGCGTAACGTTGAGGATCCCCATTACGTGAGGATGGCTAAGGTCCAGTGAAGTGCCCTGGGCAAAGAGTTTCATGATGTTATCCCTGGTATGAATTGATAAGAAAAAACCCCGGAGCACGCCCCGGGGTTTTCGGTACAAATACAGTCATCTAATGCGGGAACTTACTTGTCGCCTAACTGCTCTGACATGGTGTTACCCGGGTTCGGCGTACGCGGTTCATCAACCGGACGCGGAGCCTTTGGACTACCATTGTCGCCAGAATTGTTAGAAGCGCCTGGTTCTTCCCAGCCCGCTGGCGGACGTACATCGCGACGTGCCATCAGGTCATCAATCTGCGGTGCGTCGATAGTCTCATATTTCATGAGAGCATCTTTCATCGCATGCAGAATATCCATATTGTCGGTCAGAAGCTGACGCGCACGATTATAGTTACGCTCGATCAGTGCTTTCACTTCCTGGTCGATGATACGTGCCGTTTCATCGGACATATGTTTCGCTTTCGCTACGCTACGACCGAGGAACACTTCACCTTCTTCTTCCGCATACAGCAGCGGACCGAGTTTCTCAGAGAAGCCCCACTGGGTAACCATGTTACGCGCCAGGTTGGTCGCAACTTTAATATCGTTGGACGCCCCGGTAGAAACATGTTCTGGCCCGTAGATGATCTCTTCTGCCAGACGACCGCCGTACAGTGTAGAAATCTGGCTTTCCAGTTTCTGACGGCTGGCGCTGATTGCGTCGCCCTCAGGCAAAAAGAAGGTCACACCCAGCGCACGACCGCGCGGGATAATCGTTACTTTGTGCACCGGATCGTGTTCCGGCACCAGGCGACCGATAATCGCGTGACCTGCTTCGTGGTAAGCAGTCGATTCTTTCTGCGCTTCCGTCATCACCATGGAGCGACGTTCCGCACCCATCATGATTTTGTCTTTCGCTTTCTCGAACTCAACCATCGACACAACACGTTTGTTGCCACGAGCAGCGAACAGTGCCGCTTCGTTCACCAGGTTCGCCAGGTCAGCACCGGAGAAACCAGGAGTACCACGGGCAATGATTGCCGCGTCGATATCGGGTGCCAATGGTACGCGACGCATGTGAACTTTCAGGATCTGCTCACGACCGCGAACATCTGGCAAGCCAACCACAACCTGACGGTCGAAACGGCCAGGACGCAGCAGCGCCGGGTCGAGAACGTCCGGACGGTTAGTCGCAGCGATAACGATGATACCTTCGTTACCTTCGAAGCCATCCATCTCAACCAGCATCTGGTTCAGAGTCTGTTCACGTTCATCGTGACCACCGCCCAGTCCTGCGCCACGCTGGCGGCCTACGGCGTCGATTTCATCGATAAAGATGATGCACGGAGCCGCTTTCTTCGCCTGTTCGAACATGTCACGAACACGGGATGCACCCACACCGACGAACATTTCTACGAAGTCAGAACCGGAGATAGTAAAGAACGGAACTTTCGCTTCGCCTGCAATCGCTTTCGCCAGCAGCGTTTTACCGGTACCCGGAGGACCGACCATCAGGACGCCTTTCGGGATCTTACCGCCGAGTTTCTGGAAGCGGCTCGGCTCGCGCAGATACTCAACCAGTTCAGCAACTTCTTCTTTTGCTTCGTCGCAGCCCGCAACGTCAGCAAAGGTCGTTTTGATCTGATCTTCCGTCAGCATGCGCGCTTTGCTCTTACCGAACGACATGGCACCTTTGCCACCGCCGCCCTGCATTTGACGCATGAAGAAGATCCAGACACCAATCAGCAACAGCATCGGGAACCAGGAGATGAAGATAGAAGCCAGCAGGCTTGGTTCTTCAGGCGGTTCACCGACAACCTTGACGTTCTTGGTCAACAGGTTATCCAGTAATTTCGGATCCTGAACCGGAATGTAAGTGGTATAACGGTTACTATCTTTCTTGGTAACGTTGATTTCACGTCCGTTGATACGCGCTTCACGAACCTGGTCGTTATTGACCTCTTGTAGGAAGGTAGAGTAATCCACCTTACGGCCATTAGACTCGCTGGGCCCAAAGCTCTGGAATACTGACATCAGCACAACGGCAATGACCAGCCAGAGAATTAGGTTTTTCGCCATGTCACTCAAGGGATTAACCTCTTATTACAACTGTGTTAAAAACAGCGTCAGGATACTCTATATCCAGCATCTTTCAAACTTTCGTCTGAAATCTCCCGGTTAGGGTTTACGCCCGGTCGCTACAATATACACTTCCCGCGAACGTGCACGAGAAGAGTCCGGCTTACGAACTTTGACCTTCGTAAACAGGGAGCGAATTTCCCTTAGATACTCATCGAAACCTTCGCCCTGGAACACCTTCACTACAAAACTGCCACCTGGCGCTAATACATCACGACACATTTCTAACGCCAGTTCCACCAGATACATGGCACGGGGGATATCCACCGCCGGTGTTCCGCTCATGTTTGGTGCCATATCGGACATGACAACCTGGACTTTGCTGTCGCCAACGCGCTCCAGCAGTGCTTTCATCACCAGTTCATCACGAAAATCGCCCTGAAGAAAGTCCACACCAACGATAGGATCCATAGGTAAAAGATCGCAAGCGATGATGCGGCCTTTGCCGCCAATTTGGGTGACCACATATTGTGACCAACCACCCGGAGCAGCACCAAGGTCGACAACCGTCATTCCCGGTTTAAAGAGTTTGTCACTTTGCTGTATTTCATCAAGTTTAAACCAGGCACGGGAACGTAACCCCTTTTTCTGTGCCTGTTGAACATATTTATCGCTAAAGTGTTCCTGAAGCCAGCGGCTGGAGCTGGCAGAACGCTTCTTACCTGTCATTTAACTTTCCCATGGGGATAACTCATCGTAACCAATTGCGTAAATTTTTACGCGCCTATTTGGTGATATATGGGAGATGGCGGTAGAATGACCCGTTTTCAATCCCAACGTAAGCAAAAAATACGATGAATCTGAGTACTAAACAAAAACAGCACCTGAAAGGTCTGGCACATCCGCTCAAGCCAGTTGTTCTGCTTGGCAGTAATGGTTTGACCGAAGGGGTACTGGCCGAGATTGAACAAGCGTTAGAGCACCATGAACTCATCAAGGTGAAAATCGCCACCGAAGATCGCGAAACTAAAACCTTGATCGTGGAAGCTATCGTGCGCGAAACCGGCGCCTGTAATGTACAGGTCATCGGTAAAACGCTGGTGCTTTATCGCCCAACTAAAGAACGTAAAATCTCGTTGCCACGCTAAGATTATCCTAAAGTTACACACATTTGCTGTGTAAAACGAGGGGTTTTCCGCAGGCAGGAGAGCAAAATGCCACGCTCTGTTCGTTGATAAAAGGCCGCATAGCGGCCTTTTTCCTTTCTTTACAATACATCAACATCTTGAGTATTGGGTAATTCTTACAGGTATTCCACCTTAATTACTTCAAATTCTACTTCGCCGCCCGGCGTTTTGATGACCACAACATCATCTTCTTCTTTGCCGATCAGGCCACGGGCAATAGGCGAGTTTACAGAAATCAGGTTCTGTTTAAAGTCAGCTTCGTCATCGCCAACGATGCGATAAGTCTGCTCTTCGTCAGAATCCAGATTCAACACCGTTACGGTAGCACCAAAAATAACGCGCCCATTGTTAGGCATTTTGGTGACATCAATCACCTGGGCGTTCGACAGTTTGGCTTCAATATCTTTGATACGACCTTCGCAGAAACCCTGCTGTTCACGAGCTGCGTGGTATTCGGCGTTTTCTTTCAGGTCGCCATGCTCGCGCGCTTCCGCGATAGCAGCAATAATTTCAGGACGGCGCACAGATTTCAGAAAATCCAGCTCTTCGCGTAATTTTTCAGCGCCGCGTAAGGTCATCGGAATAGCTTGCATTTGTTATACCTCTTGAATATTCCTGATGGGGCGAGTCTCCACCCACCCCAGCTGTTCGGCCTGCCCGGCATAACTCCTCACCGGGACCAGAAGCAAAAAAATACCGACCCGGGTACAAGTCCCAGGTCAGCTGCAATTCACATTTTGATAGTCATTTTACCCTGAAGTTCCCGCAGGGTCATCGTTTACTTTATAGGGCGTTGCGCCGTAGTATGACGGCTCGATTCCAGGTTGTTAGCGCGAGATTATGCGATTTTCCAGATTTATCATCGGATTGACCAGCTGTATAGCGTTCAGTGTTCAGGCCGCGAATGTTGATGAGTACATTACTCAACTCCCCGCTGGTGCCAACCTTGCCCTGATGGTGCAAAAAGTCGGCGCATCGGCCCCCGCTATTGATTACCACAGTCAGCAGATGGCGCTGCCCGCCAGTACGCAGAAAGTGATTACTGCGCTGGCGGCGTTGATTCAACTCGGCCCCGATTTTCGTTTTACTACTACGCTTGAAACCAAAGGCAATGTGGAAAACGGCGTACTCAAGGGTGACTTAGTGGCGCGATTTGGTGCCGATCCGACGTTAAAACGTCAGGATATTCGCAATATGGTCACGACTTTGAAAAAATCTGGCGTCAACCAAATTGATGGTAATGTGTTGATAGACACCTCCATTTTTGCCAGCCACGATAAAGCACCCGGCTGGCCGTGGAATGACATGACACAATGCTTTAGCGCTCCGCCTGCCGCCGCCATAGTTGACCGCAACTGTTTCTCCGTCTCGCTCTACAGTGCCCAAAAACCCGGTGATATGGCCTTTATACGCGTGGCATCTTATTACCCTGTTACGATGTTCAGCCAGGTACGCACCCTCCCCCGTGGTTCTGCCGAAGCGCAATATTGCGAGCTGGATGTGGTGCCAGGCGACCTGAACCGCTTTACGCTGACCGGATGCCTGCCACAACGTTCTGAGCCGCTCCCGTTGGCTTTTGCCATACAGGATGGAGCCAGCTATGCCGGTGCAATTCTGAAAGATGAGTTAAAACAGGCAGGTATCACCTGGAGCGGAACACTGCTGCGCCAGACTCAGGTTAATGAACCCGGAACGGTAGTTGCCAGTAAACAGTCGGCCCCGTTGCACGATCTGCTTAAGATTATGCTGAAAAAGTCAGACAACATGATTGCCGATACGGTTTTCCGCATGATAGGCCATGCGCGCTTCAATGTGCCCGGAACATGGCGGGCCGGATCGGATGCCGTACGTCAGATCCTGCGTCAGCAAGCTGGTATCGATATTGGTAACACGATTATTGCCGATGGTTCAGGGCTTTCGCGGCATAACCTGATTGCACCTGCCACCATGATGCAGGTGCTGCAATACATTGCCCAACATGACAATGAACTTAACTTTATCTCTATGCTGCCGCTGGCAGGCTATGACGGCTCTTTGCAGTACCGTGCGGGCCTGCATCAGGCTGGCGTGGACGGAAAGGTCTCAGCAAAAACCGGCTCTTTGCAGGGGGTATATAACCTGGCGGGATTCATTACCACAGCGAGCGGGCAACGAATGGCGTTTGTACAATATCTTTCTGGCTATGCGGTAGAACCCGCGGATCAGCGTAATCGCCGCATTCCGTTAGTGCGTTTTGAAAGCCGTTTGTATAAAGATATTTATCAGAATAATTAGTCTAAAGAGAAACCCCGGCACATGGCCGGGGTTTAGCTGATTAACGCTTGTAAATGAACTCAACGCCTTCTTCGTCGTCTTCGTCCCAGTCGTCATCCCAGTCTTCATCATCCTCTTCAGCAATCTCTTCAAGCTGCTGACGGTGATAATCATCCCACATGAATTCGACTTTCTCTGGCTGTTTCGCTTCTTCGGCCTGCACAACTGGGTTTTCAATGATAAAAGTCATCACATCCCAGCAGAGATCTTTCACGCCCAGTCCGCTCGCCGCAGAGATCAGATAATATTTATCTTCCCAGCCCAGCGCCTCCGCGATCGCTTTGGCTTTCTCTTCAGCTTCTGCCTTATCCAGCAGGTCGATCTTGTTGAAGACTAACCAACGTGGTTTTGCCGCCAAATCCTGGCTGTATTTTTCCAGCTCGCTGATAATAATACGCGCGTTTTCAACCGGATCGGTACCGTCAATCGGATCGATATCGATGAGGTGCAACAAGACGCGGCAACGTTCCAGGTGTTTCAGGAAGCGAATCCCCAGTCCTGCACCTTCCGCAGCGCCTTCAATTAGCCCTGGAATATCGGCAACAACGAAGCTCTTTTCGTTGTCCATTCGTACCACACCCAGGCTCGGTACCAGAGTGGTAAACGGATAATCCGCCACTTTCGGTTTAGCCGCCGAAACAGCGCGGATAAAGGTCGATTTACCCGCATTCGGCATTCCCAACATACCGACGTCAGCCAGCAACATCAGCTCCAGCAGCAGCTCGCGCTTATCGCCCGGCGTACCGTTAGTTTTCTGCCGTGGCGTACGGTTAACGGACGATTTGAAGCGGGTATTGCCCAGACCGTGCCAGCCCCCCTTGGCAACCAGCAGACGCTGACCGTGTTTGGTCATATCGCCCATGGTTTCACCGGTACCCTGATCGATAACACGCGTACCTACCGGCACTTTAATCGTGACGTCTTTACCGCGCTTACCGGTACAATCGCGGCTTGCACCGTTCTGACCGCGTTCTGCACGGAAAGATTTTTCAAAACGATAATCGATCAGTGTGTTCAGGTTCTCGTCGGCTTCCATCCATACGTCACCACCGTCACCGCCGTCGCCGCCATCCGGGCCGCCTTTCGGAATATATTTTTCGCGGCGGAAACTCACGCAACCATTACCGCCATCACCTGCAACGACCAGAATCGATGCTTCATCAACAAACTTCATTTTATTCTCCGTAAATCATTCGCCTGCGCGGGGTTGCGATACCACCGTTGTATGCTTACGTAATCCGCCCCAAATACGATGACCAATGGCGGAATACATCGCGCCCGCAACCACGACAAACGCACCGAGATAACCTAAAAGGTTTAACATCGGTCTGGCGAAGAAATCGGGCCAGGCCAGTGATAAAAGATCTGAAAAAAACAGCGTAAACAGTGGGGTGAGCGTGATGATCGCGCTCACCTGCGCTGCCTGCCAGCGAGCCATCGCTTCCGCCAGGGCGCCATATCCTACCAATGTATTCAGTCCGCAAAAAATTAAACATGCGAGCTGCCAGTGGCTAAGCTGCGCTATCACTCCAGGATTTGCCAGAGGGAAGAGCGCAATTGTACATAAAGTGTACAGCAAAAACAGGATCTGCGGTGAGGCCAGCCGACGCAATAAAACCTTCTGCGCTACGCCATAACTCACCCAAACCGTCGCCGCACCGACCCCAAAGATAACTCCCCAGGTGTAATCGGTGAGCTTTGTAAATATCTCAACCAGACTGGTGTTAAAAAACATCACCAGGCCGCTCAGGAGCATCAATGCCCCCACGACCTGGGTGCTGCGCATTTTCTCTTTCAGGATAAATACGCTGGCAACCATCATGCCAACTGGCGAGAGTTGCCCAATCACCTGCGAAGCGGTCGGACTCAGGTATTGCAAGGATGAGCTGAACAGGATGAAGTTCCCAAACAGCCCGGCGGTCGCCACTGCCAACAAAATCAACCAGCGTGGCTTACGAAACACGCGTAATGGCGGCAACCTCTTCTTCACCGCAAGAATGGCGCCAAGGCCAATACTCGCCATCAAGAAACGGTAAAACACGATTGTCGGAGGTTCCATCACCTCCAGCACCTGCTTCATTGCAATTGGCAACGCCCCCCAGCAAATTGCTGTGGTGAGCGCCAAAAGAATGCCAATGCCTGCCTGCTGCTTCATACCGTATTCCCTACAAAACGCATTTGCGAGTTAACGCCGCACGATGCGAATTTTTACCGGTTATCGAATGTAAAAAGCCCCGCAACGTGTTGCGGGGCTTTCATCCGTTACCGGGACGCGAAAAACTTATTCAGCTTCGATGCTGATAAATTTACGGTTTTTCGGGCCTTTAACTTCGAATTTCACTTTACCGTCTGCTTTAGCAAACAGAGTGTGGTCACGACCGCAACCTACGTTAGCGCCTGCGTGGAATTTGGTACCACGTTGACGAACGATGATGCTACCCGCCAGAACGGATTCGCCACCGAAACGCTTAACGCCCAGGCGTTTAGCTTCTGAATCGCGACCGTTACGTGTGGAGCCGCCAGCCTTTTTATGTGCCATTTGAAATCTCTCCTCAGGTCTTAGGCGCTGATGCCAGTAATTTTCACATCAGTGAACCACTGACGATGGCCCTGCTGCTTACGATAGTGTTTACGACGACGAAACTTAACGATTTTAACTTTCTCGCCACGACCGTGAGCAACAACTTCAGCTTTGATTACGCCGCCATCAACGAAAGGAACGCCGATTTTGACTTCTTCACCGTTTGCGATCATCAGCACTTCAGCGAACTCAACAGTTTCGCCAGTTGCGATGTCCAGCTTTTCCAGGCGAACGGTCTGACCTTCGCTTACTCGGTGTTGTTTACCACCACTTTGGAAAACCGCGTACATATAAAACTCCGCTTCCGCGCACACCTTTTCAATGATTCAGAGTGCGCTATAAATATTCACAATAGGGCGCGAATATTACGCAAAACGCACGCCTTTGACAAGTGCTACAGTCAATACACGAAGAAAAAAAACACAACTTGTACGGTAACGTTTATCTGTGCCATTTTTTCAGTACAATCACCCTATATTCCTAACCATAAACCCTAAGTTGCCTTTGTTCACAGTAAGGTAATCGGGGCGAAAAGCCCGGCTTTTGCGATGAATTTAGAAAAAATCAATGAGTTAACCGCGCAAGATATGGCGGGTGTTAATGCGGCAATCCTTGAGCAGCTTAATTCCGACGTCCAACTGATCAATCAGTTAGGCTATTACATCGTCAGCGGCGGCGGTAAACGTATTCGTCCGATGATTGCTGTACTGGCTGCACGAGCTGTTGGCTATGAGGGAAATGCGCATGTCACCATTGCAGCCCTGATCGAATTTATCCACACGGCGACTCTGCTACACGACGACGTAGTGGATGAATCAGATATGCGCAGGGGTAAAGCTACCGCCAACGCTGCGTTTGGCAATGCTGCCAGTGTGCTGGTAGGCGATTTTATTTATACCCGCGCGTTCCAGATGATGACCAGCCTCGGTTCGCTCAAAGTGCTGGAAGTGATGTCTGAAGCCGTAAACGTCATCGCAGAAGGTGAAGTTCTGCAACTGATGAACGTTAACGACCCGGACATCACCGAAGAAAACTACATGCGCGTTATCTACAGCAAGACCGCGCGTCTGTTTGAGGCTGCCGCGCAGTGTTCCGGGATTCTGGCAGGTTGTTCGCCGGAGGAGGAGAAAGGTCTGCAAGATTATGGGCGTTATCTCGGCACCGCTTTCCAGTTGATCGACGATTTGCTCGATTACAATGCCGATGGCGAACAGTTGGGTAAAAACGTCGGCGATGATCTGAACGAAGGTAAACCAACGCTGCCGCTGCTGCATGCAATGCATCATGGCACACCAGAACAGGCACAGATGATTCGTACCGCCATCGAACAGGGTAACGGTCGTCATCTTCTGGAACCGGTTCTGGAAGCAATGAACGCTTGTGGCTCTCTTGAATGGACGCGTCAGCGTGCCGAGGAAGAAGCAGACAAAGCCATCGCAGCGTTACAGGTGCTCCCGGACACCCCGTGGCGAGAAGCACTCATCGGCCTCGCGCACATCGCTGTTCAACGCGATCGTTAATCCCCTCCCCCTCATCCCGCGCAGTGCGCGGGATGATTCCAATAAGTTCCATAAAAACACTTATTCAGCGTAATAACGCCTGAAAAACCAGTGTATGTATCTTTATATATTCTGAATATTCACACTCTTTACAGGAACTTTTTAGAGCAATAGGCCATCAGGAGTATAGTGATGCTCGACAGAAGAAGTGTTCTGAATGAAAGCGACTAACTTAAGGAGTGAGGAAAGATGGAAAGTAATTTCATTGACTGGCATCCCGCTGACATCATTGCGGGTTTACGCAAGAAAGGAACGTCAATGGCGGCGGAATCTCGTAGAAATGGTTTGAGTTCCTCAACGCTGGCGAACGCATTATCGCGCCCATGGCCGAAAGGAGAGATGATTATTGCGAAAGCCCTGGGAACTGACCCCTGGGTTATCTGGCCATCACGCTACCATGATCCGCAGACCCATGAGTTTATCGACAGAACGCAGTTGATGCGTAGCTACACTAAACCGAAAAAATGAGTGGTCTGGCGGTAGCCCCGCGAACGGGGCTGCCAGCTCTCGGACGATTACTCGCCTTTCACACGCTCAATATTTGCACCTAAAGCGCGCAGTTTGTCTTCAATACGTTCGTAGCCACGATCGATGTGATAAATACGATCAACCACCGTTGTCCCTTCCGCAATACAACCAGCCAGCACCAGGCTTGCTGAAGCACGTAGATCGGTTGCCATAACCTGTGCGCCAGAAAGTTTTTCAACACCGTGACAAATAACGGTATTACTTTCAATTTCGGCATGCGCGCCCATACGACTCAGCTCTGGTACGTGCATAAAGCGGTTTTCAAAGACCGTTTCGGTGATGAATCCGGTGCCTTCTGCCACCAGGTTCAGCAGTGTGAACTGGGCCTGCATATCGGTCGGGAATGCCGGATGCGGCGCGGTACGTACGTTAACAGCTTTCGGCCGTTTGCCATGCATATCCAGGCTAATCCAGTCTTCGCCGACTTCAATGTCCGCTCCAGCGTCACGCAATTTCGCCAGCACGGCGTCAAGAGTATCTGGCTGAGCGTTACGGCAGATAATTTTGCCGCGAGAGATCGCCGCCGCCACAAGGAAAGTACCGGTTTCGATACGATCCGGCAGCACGCGATAGACACCGCCGCCTAAACGTTCCACACCTTCGATGATGATACGATCGGTGCCCTGACCGCTAATTTTCGCACCCAGCGTAATCAGGAAGTTCGCGGTATCGACGATTTCCGGTTCACGCGCTGCGTTTTCAATAATCGTGGTGCCTTCCGCCAGGGTTGCAGCACACATGATGGTCACCGTTGCGCCAACGCTGACTTTATCCATCACGATATGTGCGCCTTTCAGACGACCGTCGACGGAAGCTTTAACGTAACCTTCTTCCAGTTTGATGGTCGCGCCTAATTGTTCGAGGCCAGAAATGTGTAGATCAACCGGACGCGCACCAATCGTACAACCGCCAGGCAGTGAAACTTGCCCCTGCCCAAAGCGCGCTACCAGCGGCCCCAGTGCCCAGATAGAGGCACGCATGGTTTTAACCAGATCGTAAGGTGCGCAGAATACATTAACCTCGCGGGCATCAATATGCACAGAACCATTACGCTCTACTTTCGCACCCAGCTGGCTTAGCAGCTTCATTGATGTATCAACGTCTTTCAGTTTCGGGACGTTCTGGATCTCTACCGGTTCTTCCGCCAGTAGTGCGGCAAAAAGAATAGGCAGAGCAGCATTTTTAGCGCCGGAAATTGTGACTTCGCCCTGGAGCTTCGTTGGCCCCTGAACACGAAATTTATCCATTTAGTTTGTTCTCAGTTAACAATTCATATCCGCTACCGGCGAATCGCCCATAGCTCAAAAGCCGTTCAGTTTGCGATCGCGCGCCCACTCCGCAGGGGTATACGCTTTGATCGACACAGCATGAATGCGGTTATCCGCAATATATTCCATCAGCGGACCATAGACCGTCTGCTGTTTTTTAACCCGACTCATGCCGTCAAACAACTCACCCACGGCAATAACCTGAAAGTGGCTGCCATCGCCGGAAACGTGGACTTCCTGGAGGGAGAGAGCGTTCATCAACACGCTCTGAATTTCATTATTTTCCATGGGATCTTCAATCATCAGTTAATAAACCAGCGAAACATCTTAGAGCAAAGTTGCGCTGGCATAAATAAGCAAAAAGCCTCGCTGATAAATCAGACAAGGCTCAACTTGCAGGCAGGTTTGCCGGACAGGCGGTTAACGCCTTATCCGGCCTGAAAAAATTTAACGAGGCAGAACATCAGCAGGCAAATTATACAATTTCGCCAGGGTATACACTTTGTCGTTTACCCCCTGAAGCGTCACATTGTTGCCCTGCTTTTTCGCCAGATCGATAAGATGGAGCAGCAGCGCCAGTCCACCTGTATCAACGCGGGATACACGGCTAAGATCGATGCAGGTAATCCCCTTCACCGCCTCCTCACGCATTTCCCAAAGCGGTAGCAGAACGTCCTGATCCAGCTCTCCGGATAACGCCAGCGTGTCACCCGTCTGCATCCAGCTCAGTGACTCGCTCATTACTTTTTCTCTTCCAGAGTGATTTTCTGTTGAGAAATCGATTTCAGTTGCGCAGTCAGGCCGTCGATACCTTTGGTACGCAGCAGCGTCCCCCACTCATTTTGTTTGGTGGTGATCATGCTGACACCCTCTGCAATCATGTCGTAAGCCTGCCAGTTGCCCGTCTGGGAGTTTTTACGCCATTGGAAGTCCAGACGCACCGGCGGGCGGCCATTCGGGTCAATAATGGTCACGCGAATAGGCACAATGGTTTTATCACCCAGAGGTTGTTCTGGCGCGATCTGATAAGTCTGACCATGATACATCGCCAATGCCTGACCGTAAGCCTGCTTCAGATACTCACGGAAAGCGGCAAAGTAAGCATCACGCTGGGCGGGAGTCGCACTCTTGTAATACTGGCCCAGAACCAGAGCCCCGGCATATTTCACCTGTACATATGGCAGCAGTTCCTGATCAACAATGGTACGCAGATAATCCGGGTTGGCCCGAATTTGCGGTTGCTCATTCTTCAGGCGATCGAACGTTTTCTGCGCCGCCTCGTCCATCAGCTTATACGGATTGGTCTGGTCTGCCGCGGTTGCCGCACTCAGCGGTGCAATCACCAGCAAAGCGACCATCATTAAACGTTTAAACATGCGTCGGTTCTCCTGAAATTATTTCGTTGTACCCACAGGTTCAGTGGTTTCATTATTACCTGGCGCAGCAGCTGGCGCATCGCCACTATTCTTATTGTCATCGCCTTTACTACCGTAAAGGAACTGACCAATGAGATCTTCCAGCACCATCGCAGACTTAGTGTCCTGGATTGTATCGCCATCCTTCAGGATAGCAGTCCCCAGTTCCGGGTCTTCAAAACCGACGTTTAATGCCAGATATTGTTCCCCCAGCAGGCCGGAAGTACGGATGCTCAGCGAACTGGTATCAGGAATGTGGTTATAACGTTGTTCAATTTCCAGCGTTACGCGTGGCAGATAAGTTTTCGGGTCCAGCGTAATATCCGCCACCCGGCCCACAACAACGCCACCAATGCTGACCGGAGAGCGCGCTTTCAGGCCGCCAATGTTATCGAACGTCGCATAAAGCGTGTAGGTTGGTTCAGTACGCATGGACGTCACGTTCGCCGCCTTCAGGCAAACAAACAGCGCCGCCAGCAGTGCTGCTAATAAAAAGATACCCACCCAAATTTCATTTTTTTTCGTTTGCATGAACTCAATTCCCAAACATCAATGCGGTCAGCACAAAATCCAGCCCCAGAACAGCCAGAGACGAGTGGACAACGGTGCGAGTGGTTGCCCGGCTAATCCCGGCAGACGTCGGGATGGCGTCGTAGCCGTTAAACAACGAAATCCACGTCACCGTGATGGCGAACACCACGCTCTTAATCAGACAGTTGACCAGATCCATACGCCAGTCGACGGCATTTTGCATTGCCGACCAGAAGAACCCGCTATCAATGCCTTTCCAACTGACGCCGACCAGAGATCCGCCCCAGATCCCCACGGCGACGAAGATAACCGTCAACAGTGGCAATGAAATAACCCCAGCCCAGAAACGGGGAGAAATAACCCGACGCAACGGATCCACCGCCATCATCTCCATACTGGAGAGTTGCTCTGTGGCGCGCATCAGGCCAATTTCTGCGGTTAACGCCGAACCGGCACGTCCGGCAAACAACAACGCGGCAACCACCGGCCCCAGTTCACGCAGTAGTGATAACGCCACCAGCATACCCAGACTGGTTTCCGCACTATAAGTGGTCAGAACCAGATAACCTTGCAGCCCCAGCACCATTCCGATGAACACGCCAGAAACCACAATAATCAGCATCGACAGGACGCCAACATTATAGAGCTGACGTACCAGCAGTGGCGCATGTTTGCGAAATTCCGGTTTGCCGACCAGCGCATTGAATAACATTAACCCGGCCCGCCCGAACGTTCTCAGGGTTTTAATCCCTTTATGTCCGAGCGACGCCAGCGCATTTAACAGCATGAGTGGCTTAACTCCCTGGTAAAAGATCAGCGTGATAATCGCCGGCAGGATAGCGGAACGGAACAGGCCCGTCAGCTATCCCGTCCAGAAACTGACGTACGCGCGGATCAGGATTCGCCTGCAACGCCTGAGCACTGCCATGAGCGACAATTTTTTTGTCCGCCAGGATCCAGGCGTGATCCGCAATACTTAACACTTCCGGCACATCGTGAGAAACCACCACACAAGTCACGCCCAGCGCGCTGTTCAGCTCAGAAATCAGCTTCACCAGTACGCCCATGGTGATGGGATCTTGCCCAACAAAGGGTTCATCAAACATGATGAGATCCGGCTCCAGCGCAATTGCTCGCGCCAGCGCTGCACGCCGCGCCATCCCTCCGGAAAGTTCAGAAGGCATCAGTTTAGCCGCTCCGCGCAGCCCCACGGCCTCCAGCTTCATCATCACTGTGCTATGCAATAAAGGTGCGGGAAGTTGGGTATGTTCGCGCAGTGGATAGGCGACGTTGTCAAATACGTTCATATCAGTGAACAACGCCCCGGACTGAAATAACATGCTCATCCGTTTGCGCACTGTATACAGTCGCGAACGAGACATCGCCGGAATATTCTCACCATCAAAAAGGATCTCACCATGATCTGGTGCGATTTGCCCGCCAATCAGACGGAGTAGCGTCGTTTTACCGATGCCCGATGGTCCCATGATCGCCGTGATCTTCCCTCGCGGCACGGTCAGGGAAATATTATCGAAGATGCAGCGATTGCCACGCGTAAAACTGACATCGCGCATATCGACTAAATTCGCCACAGACTGCTCCATAATTCACCCTTCGTCTTGCGTTGATTTTCTAAGCATGGCGCTCAATTTAACCTTGAACCCAACATATTTACAGAATATTACCCGCCGTGGTTAGCGAAAGCTGGCATTTGTTTTACTTTTTAGCCGCATAAAGTCAAAATTAAGAATCCGTTACGGCTTTCTGAAAATCTTCAGCGGACCGGCGAGTATACCTGAAGAAAGGACGTTAGATGCTTTTAGCTACGGCACTGTTAATTGTTGGTTTACTTTTGGTCGTTTACAGTGCCGACCGCCTGGTATTTGCCGCGTCCATTCTTTGCCGATCCTTTGGCATACCGCCACTGATCATCGGCATGACGGTGGTCAGTATTGGCACATCGTTACCAGAAATCATCGTTTCGCTTGCCGCATCACTGCACGAACAACGCGATTTAGCCGTTGGTGTAGCCCTCGGATCAAACATTATCAATATTTTGCTGATCCTCGGTCTGGCTGCGCTGGTACGTCCTTTTACCGTCCATTCCGATGTTCTGCGCCGCGAATTACCCTTAATGTTGTTGGTCAGTGTGGTGGCCGGTTCCGTACTCTATGACGGACAACTTAGTCGCAGCGATGGTATCTTTCTCCTCTTTCTGGCTGTGCTATGGCTGCTGTTCATTGTTAAACTTGCACGTCTGGCTGAACGTCAGGGGACTGACAGCCTGACCAGAGAGCAGCTTGCAGAGCTGCCGCGTGAAGGCGGATTGCCCGTCGCGTTTTTATGGCTCGGCATTGCGCTGATCATCATGCCAGTGGCCACGCGGATGGTGGTTGATAACGCCACGGTGCTGGCGAATTACTTTGCCATCAGCGAGTTGACGATGGGTCTGACGGCAATCGCTATCGGAACCAGTCTGCCAGAGCTGGCAACCGCAATCGCGGGGGTTCGCAAAGGTGAAAACGACATTGCTGTCGGGAATATCATTGGCGCAAACATTTTTAATATTGTCATCGTGTTGGGTTTACCCGCGCTGATAACGCCTGGAGAGATTGATCCACTGGCGTACAGCCGTGACTACAGCGTGATGTTGTTGGTGAGCATTATTTTTGCGTTGCTGTGCTGGCGGCGCTCCCCGCAACCGGGCCGTGGTGTAGGGGTATTATTAACTGGCGGATTTATCGTATGGCTGGCGATGTTGTACTGGTTATCGCCAATACTCGTTGAATAACTGGAAACGCATTATGTCGCACGTAGAGTTACAACCGGGTTTTGACTTTCAGCAAGCAGGTAAAGAAGTCCTGGCGATTGAACGTGACTGCCTGGCGGAGCTTGATCAATACATCAATCAGAATTTCACGCTTGCCTGTGAAAAGATGTTCTGGTGTAAAGGGAAAGTTGTCGTCATGGGGATGGGGAAATCGGGGCATATTGGGCGCAAAATGGCGGCAACGTTTGCCAGCACTGGTACACCTTCATTTTTCGTCCATCCAGGTGAAGCTGCTCATGGTGATTTGGGTATGGTCACCCCGCAGGACGTGGTGATTGCTATCTCTAACTCCGGTGAATCCAGCGAAATCACGGCCTTAATTCCAGTGCTTAAGCGTCTTCACGTGCCGTTAATCTGCATCACCGGTCGCCCGGAGAGCAGCATGGCGCGCGCCGCAGATGTGCATCTGTGTGTTAAAGTAGCGAAAGAAGCCTGTCCGTTAGGGCTGGCACCGACCAGCAGCACGACCGCCACGCTGGTTATGGGCGATGCGCTCGCTGTCGCGCTGTTAAAAGCACGCGGCTTTACTGCTGAAGATTTTGCGCTCTCACACCCCGGCGGCGCACTGGGTCGTAAACTTCTGCTGCGCGTAAACGATATTATGCATACGGGCGATGAGATCCCGCATGTTAAGAAAACGGCCAGCCTGCGCGACGCGTTGCTGGAAGTTACCCGCAAAAATCTTGGTATGACGGTCATTTGCGATGACAATATGATGATTGAAGGCATCTTTACCGACGGTGATTTACGCCGTGTCTTCGATATGGGTGTGGATGTTCGTCAGTTAAGTATTGCCGATGTGATGACGCCGGGGGGAATACGTGTACGCCCTGGCATTCTGGCCGTTGAGGCACTGAACTTAATGCAGTCCCGCCATATCACCTCCGTGATGGTTGCCGATGGCGACCATTTACTCGGTGTGTTACATATGCATGATTTACTGCGTGCAGGCGTAGTGTAAAGATTCAAGGATAAACAACAATGAGCAAAGCAGGTGCGTCGCTTGCGACCTGTTACGGCCCTGTCAGCGCCGACGTTATGGCAAAAGCAGAGAACATTCGTCTGCTGATCCTCGACGTTGATGGCGTACTGTCAGATGGCCTGATTTATATGGGTAATAACGGGGAAGAGCTGAAAGCGTTCAACGTTCGTGACGGTTATGGCATTCGTTGTGCGCTCACCTCTGATATTGAAGTCGCTATCATTACCGGGCGAAAGGCTAAACTGGTAGAAGATCGTTGTGCCACATTGGGGATCACTCACTTGTATCAGGGGCAGTCAAACAAACTGATCGCCTTTAGCGATCTGCTGGAAAAACTGGCGATTGCCCCGGAAAATGTGGCTTATGTCGGCGATGATCTCATCGACTGGCCGGTAATGGAAAAAGTGGGTTTAGGCGTCGCCGTGGCCGATGCGCATCCACTGTTGATCCCGCGCGCCGATTACGTAACGCGCATTGCTGGCGGTCGTGGCGCAGTGCGAGAAGTTTGCGACTTATTACTCCTGGCGCAGGGCAAACTGGATGAAGCCAAAGGGCAATCGATATGAGTAAAGCCAGACGTTGGGTTATCATTGTGCTATCACTGGCGGTTCTGGTGATGATCGGCATTAATATGGCCGAAAAAGACGATACCGCCCAGGTGGTCGTCAACAACAATGATCCCACCTATAAAAGCGAGCATACGGACACGCTCGTCTATAACCCAGAAGGGGCACTAAGCTATCGATTGATTGCTCAACACGTTGAATATTATTCCGATCAGGCCGTTTCGTGGTTTACGCAGCCGGTACTTACCACGTTTGATAAGGATAAAATCCCGACATGGTCCGTAAAAGCAGATAAAGCCAAGCTGACCAATGACCGGATGCTCTATTTATATGGACACGTTGAAGTCAACGCACTCGTGCCGGACTCTCAACTTCGCAGAATCACGACGGATAACGCGCAGATCAATCTGGTGACGCAGGATGTTACCTCTGAAGACCTTGTCACGTTATACGGAACAACATTTAACTCCAGCGGTCTGAAAATGCGCGGCAACTTACGCAGCAAGAACGCCGAGCTGATTGAAAAGGTTAGAACATCCTATGAAATTCAAAACAAACAAACTCAGCCTTAATCTTGTGCTTGCCAGCTCACTTCTGGCCGCCAGCATTCCGGCATTTGCCGTAACCGGAGACACTGATCAGCCGATCCACATTGAATCGGACCAGCAATCTCTTGATATGCAAGGCAACGTGGTTACCTTTACCGGTAATGTCATCGTCACCCAAGGCACCATCAAAATTAATGCCGACAAAGTGGTCGTTACCCGTCCGGGCGGCGAACAAGGTAAAGAAGTGATTGACGGCTACGGTAAACCGGCAACGTTCTACCAGATGCAGGACAACGGTAAACCCGTTGAAGGTCACGCTTCCCAGATGCACTACGAACTGGCAAAAGATTTTGTCGTTCTGACGGGTAATGCTTATCTGCAGCAGGTCGATAGCAACATTAAGGGTGATAAGATCACTTACCTGGTGAAAGAGCAGAAAATGCAGGCGTTCAGCGACAAAGGCAAGCGCGTAACCACCGTTCTGGTGCCGTCGCAGCTGCAGGACAAAAACAACAAAGGCCAGACCCCGGCACAGAAGAAGGGTAATTAATTCGTTATGGCAACATTAACTGCAAAGAACCTTGCAAAAGCCTATAAAGGCCGCCGCGTGGTAGAAGACGTTAGCCTGACCGTCAACTCCGGGGAAATTGTCGGTCTGCTGGGGCCAAACGGTGCCGGTAAGACCACCACTTTCTACATGGTTGTTGGCATTGTGCCGCGCGATGCGGGCAATATCATTATTGATGATGACGATATCAGTCTGCTGCCTCTGCATGCGCGCGCGCGCCGCGGTATCGGCTATCTGCCGCAGGAAGCCTCCATTTTTCGTCGCCTCAGCGTTTACGATAACCTGATGGCGGTACTGCAAATTCGTGACGACTTGTCTGCTGAACAACGTGAAGACCGCGCGAACGAGCTGATGGAAGAGTTTCACATCGAACACCTGCGTGACAGCATGGGGCAGTCACTCTCCGGGGGTGAACGTCGCCGTGTAGAAATTGCCCGTGCACTGGCTGCGAATCCGAAATTTATTCTGCTTGATGAACCGTTTGCCGGGGTTGACCCGATCTCGGTTATCGACATCAAACGCATCATTGAGCACTTGCGCGACAGCGGCCTGGGCGTGCTGATCACCGACCATAACGTGCGTGAAACGCTGGCGGTTTGTGAACGCGCTTATATCGTCAGTCAGGGGCATTTGATCGCCCACGGCACGCCTACAGAAATCTTACAAGACGAACATGTTAAGCGTGTATACCTTGGGGAAGACTTCAGACTCTGATAGGGTAGAAGTTTGCGACGTTTTATCAGGAGAGTACGATTCTGAACATGAAGCAAGGTTTGCAACTCAGGCTTAGCCAACAACTGGCGATGACGCCACAGCTCCAACAGGCTATTCGTCTGTTGCAGTTGTCGACGCTGGAACTTCAGCAGGAGCTACAGCAGGCGCTGGAGAGTAATCCGCTGCTTGAGCAAATCGACACTCATGAAGAAATCGACACCCGCGAAACGCAAGACAGTGAAACACTGGACACCGCCGACGCACTCGAACAAAAAGAGATGCCGGAAGAGCTGCCGCTCGATGCCAGTTGGGACACCATTTACACCGCTGGTACACCCTCCGGCACCAGCGGTGACTACATTGACGACGAGCTGCCGGTCTATCAGGGCGAAACAACGCAGACCTTGCAAGATTACCTGATGTGGCAAGTCGAGCTGACACCGTTTTCCGACACAGACCGCGCTATTGCTACCTCTATCGTCGATGCCGTTGATGACACCGGTTATCTGACTGTTCCGCTGGAAGATATTCTCGAAAGTATGGGCGATGAAGAAATCGACATCGATGAAGTTGAAGCCGTCCTGAAGCGGATCCAACGGTTTGATCCGGTCGGCGTAGCGGCGAAAGATCTGCGTGACTGCCTGCTGATCCAACTCTCCCAATTCGACAAAACTACGCCGTGGCTGGAAGAGGCGAGACTGATCATTAGCGATCATCTCGATCTGTTAGCCAATCACGACTTCCGCACCTTAATGCGCGTCACGCGACTGAAAGAAGATGTGCTGAAAGAAGCCGTCAATCTGATCCAGTCGCTCGATCCACGCCCCGGACAGTCGATCCAGACTGGTGAACCGGAGTATGTTATTCCAGATGTACTGGTGCGTAAGCATAACGGTCACTGGACGGTAGAACTCAACAGCGACAGCATTCCGCGTCTGCAAATTAACCAACACTACGCTTCGATGTGCAATAACGCGCGCAACGACGGTGACAGCCAGTTTATCCGCAGCAATCTGCAGGATGCCAAATGGTTGATCAAGAGTCTGGAAAGCCGTAACGATACGCTACTACGCGTGAGTCGCTGTATCGTTGAACAGCAGCAAGCCTTCTTTGAGCAAGGCGAAGAATATATGAAACCGATGGTACTGGCCGATATCGCCCAGGCTGTCGAAATGCATGAATCGACGATATCTCGCGTGACCACGCAAAAATACCTGCATAGTCCACGAGGCATTTTTGAACTGAAGTATTTCTTTTCCAGTCACGTCAATACCGAGGGCGGCGGCGAAGCTTCCTCAACGGCAATTCGTGCGCTGGTGAAGAAATTAATCGCGGCGGAAAACCCAGCGAAACCGCTAAGCGACAGCAAGTTAACCTCTTTGCTGTCAGAACAAGGTATCATGGTGGCACGCCGCACTGTTGCGAAGTACCGAGAGTCTTTATCCATTCCGCCGTCAAACCAGCGTAAACAGCTCGTTTGACCCAACCGATAAGGAAGACACTATGCAGCTCAACATTACCGGAAATAACGTCGAGATCACCGAGGCACTGCGCGAATTTGTTACTGCTAAATTTGCCAAACTTGAGCAATATTTTGACCGAATCAACCAGGTCTATGTTGTTCTGAAAGTGGAGAAAGTCACCCATACCTCAGATGCAACACTGCATGTAAACGGTGGTGAAATTCATGCCAGCGCGGAAGGTCAGGACATGTACGCTGCCATTGATGGCTTAATTGATAAGCTGGCACGCCAGTTGACCAAACATAAAGATAAACTGAAACAACACTAATTGTCCGGGCAATTAGCATGTGCATGGCGGCCTGTTGTGCGGCACAACGGGCCATTTGTACAGTTAATGCTCCGAACCTGTTCCACCGTTTGAGTGAGCAGGTTCTTAGGTGAAATTATGACAAATAATGATACAACTCTACAGCTTAGCACTGTTCTTAACAGGGAATGTACGCGAAGCCGCGTCCACTGTCAGAGCAAAAAACGCGCCCTGGAAATCATCAGCGAGCTGGCGGCGAAACAACTTAGCCTGCCGCCTCAGGTGGTTTTTGAAGCTATCCTGACGCGGGAAAAAATGGGCAGTACCGGTATCGGCAATGGTATAGCCATTCCGCATGGCAAACTGGAAGAAGATACTCTGCGCGCCGTTGGCGTTTTCGTTCAGCTCGAAACGCCCATAGCTTTCGATGCCATTGACAACCAACCAGTAGATTTACTGTTTGCGTTGCTGGTTCCGGCTGACCAAACCAAAACGCACCTGCATACTCTGTCGCTGGTGGCGAAACGTCTGGCGGATAAAACCATCTGCCGCCGTTTACGCGCAGCCCAGAGCGATGAAGAGCTGTATCAAATCATTACGGATACCGAAGGTACTCCGGATGAAGCGTAGTTATTCGGTAATGTCTCTTTTAGACGTTGTGAGGAGAAACAGTACATGGTACTGATGATCGTCAGCGGACGTTCAGGTTCAGGTAAATCTGTCGCCCTTCGTGCGCTGGAAGATATGGGTTTTTACTGCGTGGATAACCTCCCCGTAGTGTTGTTACCCGATCTGGCTCGAACTCTGGCCGATCGCGAGATTTCTGCCGCCGTCAGCATTGATGTTCGTAATATGCCGGAGTCACCAGAAATATTCGAACAGGCGATGAGTAACCTACCTGACGCTTTCTCACCGCAACTCCTGTTCCTGGATGCCGACCGTAATACCTTAATTCGTCGTTACAGTGACACGCGCCGCCTGCATCCGCTTTCCAGCAAAAACCTGTCGCTGGAAAGTGCTATCGACAAAGAAAGCGATCTACTGGAACCACTGCGTTCGCGAGCGGATCTGATTGTCGATACCTCAGAAATGTCCGTTCACGAGCTGGCAGAAATGTTGCGTACCCGTTTACTGGGTAAACGTGAACGCGAACTGACCATGGTCTTTGAGTCTTTCGGCTTCAAACACGGTATCCCTATCGATGCAGATTACGTCTTTGACGTGCGCTTCTTGCCGAACCCGCACTGGGATCCAAAACTGCGTCCGATGACAGGTCTTGATAAGCCTGTCGCCGCGTTCCTCGACCGCCACACAGAAGTACACAATTTTATTTACCAGACGCGAAGCTATCTTGAGCTATGGTTACCTATGCTGGAAACCAACAACCGTAGCTACCTGACGGTCGCCATTGGTTGTACTGGCGGGAAGCACCGTTCGGTGTATATTGCAGAGCAGTTGGCAGACTACTTCCGTTCACGCGGTAAAAACGTCCAGTCACGCCATCGTACGCTGGAAAAACGTAAACCATGACCGTCAAGCAAACTGTTGAAATCACAAACAAGCTGGGCATGCATGCCCGGCCTGCAATGAAGCTGTTTGAATTAATGCAGGGTTTTGACGCTGAAGTGCTGTTACGTAACGATGAAGGCACTGAAGCTGAAGCCAACAGCGTTATTGCGCTGCTGATGCTGGATTCTGCCAAAGGACGGCAGATTGAAGTCGAAGCGACCGGTCCACAGGAAGAGGAAGCACTGGCCGCCGTTATCGCTCTCTTTAACTCTGGTTTTGATGAAGATTAATTTTCATCACTTTGACATACAAATCCCTTCAAGCTCCCCCCGACAATAAAAAAAGCGCGTACTGAAATCGTTATTAATGACGGAAATTGTACATTTTGTGCGCTTTTCACTTTCAGAAGAACCTTAAGAAAACCTTAAGAGGCATTGTTTAGGTTTTGTTTAAGTTATTCGACCATACTGGAGATCGTCAGAAAATATTTCCAGGAGATGGTATGATTCGCTTATCTGAAAAAAATCCCCTGGGCACCGGAAGACATCGGAAATGTTATGCGCATCCGGAAGATGCCCAACGCTGTATCAAGATTGTCTACCACCGTGGTGATGGTGGTGATAAAGAGATCCGCCGTGAGTTAAAGTATTACGCGCATCTTGGTCGCCGGTTAAAAGACTGGAGTGGAATACCGCGCTATCACGGTACCGTGGAGACGGATTGCGGAACGGGTTATGTCTACGATGTGATTGCCGATTTCGACGGTAAGCCCTCCGTTACGCTGACCGAATTTGCAGAACAATGCCGTTACGAAGAAGACGTTGCACAGCTGCGCCAGTTACTGAAACAGCTGAAACGTTATTTGCAGGATAACCATATCGTGACGATGTCGTTGAAGCCGCAGAATATCCTCTGTCACCGCATCAGTGAGTCAGAGGTTATCCCCGTCGTCTGCGACAACATTGGTGAAAGCACGTTGATTCCACTGGCGACCTGGTCAAAGTGGTGTTGTCAGCGAAAGCAAGAGCGGTTATGGAAACGGTTTATCGCCCAGCCGGCACTGGCTATTGCCCTACAGAAAGATCTGCAACCACGTGAGAGCAAAACGCTGGCCCTCACTTCGCGCGAAGCTTAATTCAGCTGGTGTTGTTGCATAAACGACTCACCGCCTAACTGATACATCTGCCGTAAAATCCACGCCTGACGGCTACGCACATAGCCCGATGGCGCGGAGACTTTGAAACGCAGTGGATTAGGTAATACGGCAGCCAGTAACGCAGCTTCCGACCGGGTAAGTTTGCTCGCGGGTTTGTGGAAATAACGTTGTGCCGCAGCTTCGACGCCAAACACACCGTCGCCAAATTCGGCGATATTCAGATAAACCGTCAGGATACGCTTTTTGCTCCAGACTGTTTCTATCCCCAGCGTTAATCCAGCTTCCAGCCCTTTTCGAACCCAGCTACGCCCATCCCATAAAAAGAGATTTTTGGCTGTCTGCTGAGAAATCGTTGAAGCACCGCGAATACGGTTTTCATTGCGCTCGTTGTGCGCCAGGGCTTGCTCAATGGAAGCGACATCAAAGCCCCAGTGCTCAGGAAACTTCTGATCTTCTGCGGCAATCACCGCCAGTCCCATCCACGGCGAGATTTGATCCATACTGACCCAGTCAGAATGTGCCACGTAACGAAAATTGCCATTCAGCCAGGCGCTGACTTGTCGCTCGGCCATTACCGCTGAGAAAGGAACAGGCGCAACGCTAAACAACGCGATGCCCCCGCCCCAGAAAATGGCGAGGACAACCATTAACCGTAGAAGAAAACGGCGAACGAAACTAAACACCGTTAAGCGGCTTTTACTCATTCAGTCAGAACCAGCACGCGGGAAACCAGCTTATCAATGCCGCTCGCCGCTTCTGCAATGTTCTGCGCCAGCATATATGCCGGGGTGGTGACAATCTTATTGTCTTCATCAACCACGATATCATCGACAGGACACGGCACATGCTCCGCGCCCATCTCTTCCAGCACTTCTGCGGTATCGATATCAGTACCAATGGTCAAACGCAGCGGGAAATCGAAAATTTTCGGCAGCATCGCCGGGGCAATACACATAAAACCAAGCGGTTTTCCGGCCTGATGCATCGCTTGTGCCAGCGCCTTTAATTCACGGTCAACGGTGCATTCGCTACCAAGACTGGCAAAATTGCTTAAATTCTTCGCCGCGCCAAACCCCCCCGGCACAATCAACGCATCCAGTTCAGCGGCATCGGCCTGAGCCAGAGGACGGATTTCACCGCGCGTTATTCGTGCCGCTTCAATCAGCACATTGCGCGTTTCCGTCATCGCTTCGCCAGTTAAATGGTTGATAACATCAACCTGCTGCTTATCCGGTGCAAAGCAGACCGCCTGCGCACCGCTGCGTGAAATAGCTAACAACGTCAACACCGCTTCATGAATTTCAGAACCGTCATAGACGCCGCATCCGCTCAGAATTACGCCAATTTTCTTCATTGTGATCATCCTTTCGCAATTGACTGAAACACATTAATTTTTTTAATAAAAATGCTACGCATCACACATTTAACTGATTCATGTAACAAATCATTTAAGTTTTGCTATCTTAACTGCGTGCGGCCTGAAAAAAAGTGCTGTGCCCTTGTAACTCATCATAAAAATTTACGGCGCAGCCAAGATTTCCCTGGTGTTGGCGCAGTATTCGCGCACCCCGGTCTAGCCGGGGTCATTTTTTTGTGGCTTTTGCCACCCACGCTTTCAACACGTCTACGTCGTGACGCCACTCTTCTTTCATCTCTTCAATCCATTCACCGACGTTATCTTCCCACGCAGGAAGGTCAGGAGACTGAATTTGCTGACCCAGCTGTTGCAGATGGCGTAACCCCACTGAACCCGCCGCGCCTTTAATTTTATGCCCTTCCTCGACGATGCCTTTTTTATCCTGCGCCGTCAGGTTCGACTCCAGTACACTCACATAGCCCGGCATCATCTTCTCAAACACCGCTAACCCGTCGGTAATCAGCTTCGGTCCTACAAGTTCGAGATATTGTTCCAGCATGGGAATATCGAGTAATGCTTCAGATTTGCTGTTCTCTTCTGTCGTCACCGTGCTCTCCTCATCATCCTGGGTATCCCAGAATTTCTTGATCATCGCGGTTAGCGCCGGAACAGAAAGCGGCTTACTCAGCACATCATCCATTCCAGCATTGAGGTACTCTTGTTTGTCTTTCAGTACGTTAGCGGTTAAGGCTACCAGCGGTGGTAAATCCTCGCGCGGATAACGCTTCGTCAGTTCACGAGAGATATCCAGCCCGGTCATATCTGGCAACTGAATATCCAGCAACACCAGGTCGTATTCGCCCGGTTTAAACATCTCCAGCGCCGTCTTGCCGGTCATGGCGACATCAACGCTGTTACCTAATTTTTCCAGCACAGAGCGTGCGACAATCACGTTCAGTTCAATGTCTTCCACCAGCAGCACATTCAGCGCCGGTAAAGGCATATCGTCTTCATCAAACGCATCATCAACCTCTTCTGCTACCGACGGTGCGTGGATCGTCAACGTAAAGGTGGAACCTTTGCCCTGTTCGCTGGTAACCGTAATATCGCCGCCCATATTTTTCGCCAGACGACGAGAAACGGCCAGACCAATACCGGTGCCAGTGGCGGGCTTACCGCCGTGACTGTCTTTCACCTGGTAATACATGGCGAAGATTTTATCCAGCTCATCCTGCGGAATGCCGATACCAGAGTCTTCCACTTCAAAATGCAGCATATCGCCTTCATCGTAGCGCACGCGCACGGTAACCTGGCCTTGCTGGGTGAATTTGACGGCGTTACTGATGAGATTCCACAGGATCTGCCGTAAACGCGTCCCGTCGGTAATGACCTGATGCGGTAATGGCAGCGTCGGCTCCAGATTAAAGCGCAATCCTTTCTGTTGCGCCTGCAATGCGGAGAGATTTTCCAGATCGGCAAGGAAGCTGGTGAAATCAACCGGCTGATTATCAAGCTGGACCTTGCGCCGTTCCATCTTATCCATGTCGATAATATCGTTGAAGATATTCCCCAGCGTGACGGCAGAAACATGGATGGTTTTGAGATATTTTTCCTGCTCGGCGGTGAGTTCGGTATCCAGCAGAATGCGGCTCAGGCCGACGATACCGTTCAGCGGTGTACGCAATTCGTGACTGATGGTGGAAATAAACGTCGTTTTGTCGCGGCTGGCGCGTTCAAGTGCATCCTGATACCGCTTACGCTCGGTAATGTCGCGACCAAAGCCCATCAAACCGTGACGTTTACCCACGCGGTCGTAGTACGGCACTTTACGGATTTCAAAGCAGGCTTTGCGTCCGTCGGGATAATCCAGCCACTGCTCATAGGTCAGTGACACATTATGACGGAACACTTTTTCATCGGTTTCAATGACTTTCGCAGCGGCTTCCGGTGAGTAAACATCAGCAGGTTTCAGGTGAACCAGTTGTTTTTCGCTTTTTCCGGTCAGCAGCTCCATCGCGCGGTTACAGCCGGAAAACTCTTTATCTTCGTTACGATAAAAAACCAGGTCGGGTGAAGCATCAAGGAAGGAACGTAAGAATGAGGATTGCTGCTCGAGCTGAATTTGTGTCTCTTCGCGCTCTTTAATTTCAATTTTCAGTTGTTCAAAGGTTTCCTGCAGTTCGGCTTCTGCTTTTTCACGAACGGCAATTTCCTGATTTAGCTGGGCAATATTATCTTTTAACTGAACGTTGAGGCTCAAATCGCGCTCGCGCATCTCCTCCAGTTTTTGCACCAGCCGTGACAGACGTTGTCGTGACTCCTCCAGTTGCTCGACGACCACCGATAGAAAGTAGACCGCCCACGGCGTAATCAGCAGACCAAAGAAGATAGAACGAATAACATCAATGCTTTCGACCTGACCATGCAGCACCATGGTCACTGCCATTTGTACCACAATGGCAAGAACGACGAGGGCCAGCGCCAGCAACATTGAGAAGCGCACCAGACCTAACTTCATCATCAGGTCAACATAATACTGCGCCAGCAGACGAATTTGCTTCATTAGGGAATTCCTTCACGACAACCTGCCCCAATAATACCCAATTCTGACAGTTACGTTATAAATTGTGTGAGAAATGCGGAATTCCCCTCAATGGCCTACGCCGTTGGAGGTAGCCACGGACGTCCCAGCGCCGATCCCTGTACGCCATGTTCATTCAGATAGCGATCCAGCTCGACCATTCCCGTCCATCGATTTTCGCACCACAGCGGAGCAAGCAACGTTGGGCGACGGGCGCTGGCGGAAATGCGGTGGTAGATCACTTCCGGTGGCGTATGGCGAATCATTTCTCCGGCAGTGAGCGTGTAATCGTACAGTTCAATACCGTTCAAACGCCCCGCTTCCCAGGCTTTCGCCATAATGCTGCCTTTTACTATATGTAGCGGATGCAGCTTTATGCCGTCCACGCCGGTTTCAACCACTCGCTCCAGCGTTTGCAAACATTCAGTCTGCCCTTCGCCAGGCAGGCCGACAATTAAGTGAGAACACACCTTCAGCCCGCGCTCACGCGCCAGCTGCGTCGTGCGCTGATAGCAGGCAAAATTATGACCGCGATTGATGCGATGCAGCGTTTTGTCGTGGGCGGTTTGTAGCCCCAGCTCCAGCCACACTTCGTAGCCCTGGTCCTTATATTCGCAAAGCAGATCCAGCACCGCATCCGGCACGCAGTCCGGGCGGGTACCAACACACAAACCGACAATATTGGCCTGGCTCACCGCCTGCTGATACATAGAACGCAGCACCTGAACTTCCGCAAAGGTGCTGGTATACGCCTGAAAGTAGGCCAGATAGCGTTTAGCGCGGTTAACTAAATTCGCCTGGTGCGCCAGTTGCTCGGCAATGGAATGATGCTGCTGCGCTTCATCGGCAAACGAGGCAACATTACAGAATGTGCAGCCACCACGCCCGATGGTACCGTCACGGTTAGGGCAGCTAAAACCGCCGTGCAGCGTCAGCTTATGCACCTTTTGCCCATAACGACGGGTGAGATCACCACCAAACATATTGACTAATTTCTGTAACTGCATAATCTGATAGACCGCGCCTTGAAAAGAGGCCAAAGCCTGCCATTTTTAGCTCAATTCGGCGATGACCTGGATCAATCGTCCCAGCCTGCTTTTATCAATTGCATAATAAATCAAAATTACCGAAATTTCATGCATAATCACATAAATCACTTTTGCTTATCTTGTGTCAGATTTTTTTATCTCCTTATGGATTTTAGGCAAAAACAGTAGCATGAAACGTCATTACCAATTAATGCAGTATAAAATACTGCCTTTCTCGTCAGTTCAAGGCAGGATAAGGGTTAACACGCCTTTATGACAGTCAGGAATTGACTGCTTCCCTAACGACGCCTCTTTTCAACTTAATTAACAAATCCTTTTTAATTTCAATAAATTAGTAAAGAATTTTGCGCTAAAGCACATTTCTGTACCAATAAGCTTGCCATTTGACCTGTATCAGCTTTCCCGATAAGTTGGAAATCCGCTGGAAGCTTTCTGGATGAGCAGCCTGCTCATCATATTTATGCAGTAATTGAGATCCCCTCTTCACCGTATTAATCGATGCGAAAAGGACAACAAGGGGGCGAATGCGAGGCGCGCGTATGAAACGCAAACCCCGTCGCCACGCTCTTTCTGTGCCCGTGCGCAGCGGTTCGGAAGTGGGGTTCCCGCAGAGCCTGGGGGAGGTTCACGATATGTTGTACGATAAATCCCTTGAGAGGGATAACTGTGGTTTCGGCCTGATCGCCCACATAGAAGGCGAACCTAGCCACAAGGTAGTGCGTACTGCAATACACGCACTGGCCCGCATGCAGCACCGTGGCGCGATTCTCGCCGATGGTAAAACCGGTGACGGTTGCGGCTTGCTGTTACAAAAACCGGATCGCTTTTTTCGCATTGTTGCGCAGGAGCGAGGCTGGCGTTTAGCGAAAAACTACGCCGTCGGGATGCTTTTCCTGAATAAAGATCCTGAACTCGCCGCGACCGCACGCCGCATCGTTGAAGAAGAGCTGCAACGCGAAACGTTGTCGATTGTCGGCTGGCGTGATGTCCCCACTAACGAAGGCGTGCTGGGTGAAATCGCCCTCTCCTCTCTGCCACGCATTGAGCAAATTTTTGTGAACGCCCCGGCAGGTTGGCGTCCGCGCGATATGGAGCGCCGTCTGTTTATCGCCCGCCGCCGTATTGAAAAGCGTCTCGAAGCTGACAAAGACTTCTACGTCTGTAGCCTGTCGAATCTGGTGAACATCTATAAAGGTCTGTGTATGCCGGCGGATCTGCCGCGCTTCTACCTGGACCTCGCGGACCTGCGTCTGGAATCGGCCATCTGCCTGTTCCACCAGCGCTTCTCCACTAATACCGTACCGCGCTGGCCGCTGGCGCAGCCGTTCCGCTACCTGGCGCATAACGGTGAAATCAACACCATCACCGGTAACCGCCAATGGGCGCGAGCGCGTACCTATAAATTCCAGACACCGCTGATCCCTGACCTGCACGACGCCGCGCCGTTCGTCAACGAAACCGGCTCTGACTCCAGTTCCATGGATAACATGCTGGAACTGCTGCTGGCGGGCGGGATGGATATCATCCGCGCCATGCGTCTGTTAGTGCCACCCGCCTGGCAGAACAACCCGGATATGGACCCGGAGCTGCGCGCGTTCTTCGACTTTAACTCCATGCATATGGAGCCGTGGGATGGCCCGGCGGGCATCGTAATGTCCGATGGTCGTTTTGCTGCCTGTAACCTCGACCGTAACGGTCTGCGTCCGGCGCGCTACGTCATCACCAAAGATAAGCTCATCACCTGCGCCTCTGAAGTCGGTATCTGGGATTATCAGCCTGACGAAGTAGTCGAAAAAGGCCGCGTGGGGCCAGGCGAACTAATGGTTATCGACACCCGCAGTGGGCGTATTCTGCACTCGGCAGAAACCGATGACGATCTGAAAAGCCGCCATCCATATAAAGAGTGGATGGAGAAAAACGTCCGCCGTCTGGTACCGTTTGAAGATCTGCCCGATGAAGAAGTGGGTAGCCGCGAACTGGACGACGACACACTTGCCAGCTACCAGAAACAGTTTAACTACAGCGCGGAAGAGCTGGACTCCGTAATTCGCGTACTGGGTGAAAACGGTCAGGAAGCCGTCGGTTCGATGGGCGATGATACCCCATTCGCCGTGCTCTCCAGCCAGCCGCGCATTATTTACGACTACTTCCGCCAGCAGTTTGCGCAGGTCACTAACCCGCCAATCGACCCGCTACGTGAAGCGCATGTTATGTCGCTCGCCACCAGCATCGGGCGTGAAATGAACGTCTTCTGTGAAGCAGAAGGCCAGGCGCACCGTTTAAGCTTTAAATCGCCGATTCTGCTCTACTCCGATTTCAAACAGCTCACGACGATGAAAGAGGAGCACTACCGCGCAAATACGCTGGATATCACCTTTGACGTCACTAAAACCACGCTCGAAGCGACGGTCAAAGAGCTGTGCGACAAAGCAGAGCAGATGGTGCGTAGCGGCACCGTGCTGCTGGTGCTTTCTGACCGGAATATCGCTAAAGATCGCCTGCCGGTTCCGGCTCCGATGGCGGTTGGCGCGATCCAGACTCGTCTGGTCGATCAAAGCCTGCGTTGCGATGCCAATATCATCGTCGAAACCGCCAGCGCCCGCGACCCGCACCACTTCGCCGTGTTGCTGGGCTTCGGCGCGACGGCTATTTATCCGTACCTGGCCTATGAAACGCTGGGCCGCCTGGTAGACACCCACGCGATTGCCAAAGATTATCGTACCGTGATGCTCAACTACCGTAACGGCATCAACAAAGGCTTGTACAAAATCATGTCCAAAATGGGCATCTCCACCATCGCGTCTTACCGCTGCTCGAAACTGTTTGAAGCGGTCGGTCTGCACGATGATGTAGTGGGCCTGTGCTTCCAGGGCGCGGTTAGCCGCATTGGTGGGGCAAGCTTTGAAGACTTCCAGCAGGATCTGCTGAATCTGTCGAAACGTGCCTGGCTGGCGCGTAAGCCCATCAGCCAGGGCGGCTTGCTGAAATACGTGCACGGTGGCGAATACCACGCCTACAACCCGGACGTCGTGCGCACACTGCAACAGGCGGTACAAAGCGGCGAGTACAGCGACTATCAGGAATACGCGAAGCTGGTTAATGAGCGTCCGGCAACCACGCTGCGCGATCTGCTGGCAATTACGCCGGGTGAAAACGCAGTCAACATTGCCGATGTTGAACCGGCAAGCGAACTGTTTAAACGCTTCGATACCGCTGCGATGTCTATCGGCGCGTTAAGCCCGGAAGCCCACGAGGCGCTGGCGGAAGCGATGAATAGCATCGGCGGTAACTCGAACTCCGGTGAAGGTGGTGAAGATCCGGCGCGCTACGGCACTAACAAAGTGTCGCGCATCAAGCAGGTGGCTTCTGGTCGCTTCGGCGTTACTCCGGCGTACCTGGTCAATGCTGACGTCATTCAGATTAAAGTCGCCCAGGGCGCGAAACCGGGCGAAGGCGGTCAGTTGCCGGGCGATAAAGTCACTCCTTACATCGCCAAACTGCGCTATTCGGTGCCCGGAGTGACGCTGATCTCTCCGCCGCCGCACCATGATATCTACTCTATCGAGGACTTAGCGCAGCTCATTTTCGACCTCAAGCAGGTTAACCCGAAAGCGATGATCTCCGTGAAGCTGGTTTCTGAACCGGGCGTTGGCACCATCGCGACTGGCGTGGCGAAAGCTTATGCGGACTTGATCACCATCGCAGGCTATGACGGCGGCACCGGCGCAAGTCCGCTTTCATCGGTGAAATACGCAGGCTGCCCGTGGGAACTGGGGCTTGTTGAAACACAACAGGCGCTGGTTGCCAACGGCTTGCGTCATAAGATCCGTTTGCAGGTCGATGGCGGCCTGAAAACAGGTGTCGATATCATCAAAGCGGCGATTCTCGGCGCAGAAAGCTTCGGCTTCGGCACTGGCCCGATGGTGGCGCTCGGCTGTAAATACCTGCGAATCTGCCACCTGAACAACTGCGCCACCGGTGTAGCAACTCAGGATGACAAACTGCGTAAGAACCACTATCACGGCTTGCCGTTCAAAGTGACCAACTACTTTGAATTTATCGCCCGTGAAACCCGCGAGCTGATGGCGCAACTGGGCGTAACGCGCCTGGTGGATCTGATTGGCCGTACCGACCTGCTCAAAGAGCTGGACGGTTTCACCGCCAAACAGCAGAAACTGGCGCTGTCGAAGCTGCTGGAGACTGCCGAGCCGCATCCAGGTAAGGCGCTCTACTGCACCGAAAACAACCCGCCGTTTGATAATGGCCTGCTAAACGCGCAGTTGCTGCAACAGGCGAAACCGTTTGTCGATGAGCGTCAGAGCAAAACCTTCTGGTTCGATATTCGCAACACCGACCGTTCCGTGGGTGCATCGCTTTCGGGCTATATCGCCCAGACGCACGGCGATCAGGGGCTGGCAGCCGATCCGATTAAAGCGTACTTCAACGGCACCGCAGGCCAGAGCTTCGGTGTGTGGAACGCGGGCGGCGTGGAACTGTACCTGACCGGTGATGCCAACGACTATGTCGGTAAAGGCATGGCGGGCGGCTTAATCGCCATTCGCCCTCCGGTTGGCTCAGCCTTCCGCAGCCATGAAGCAAGTATTATCGGCAACACCTGCCTGTATGGCGCGACCGGTGGTCGTCTGTATGCCGCAGGCCGCGCGGGTGAACGTTTCGGCGTGCGTAACTCCGGTGCGATTACCGTGGTTGAAGGTATTGGCGACAACGGGTGTGAATATATGACGGGCGGTATTGTCTGTATTCTGGGTAAAACCGGCGTTAACTTCGGCGCGGGCATGACCGGCGGCTTCGCTTACGTTCTCGATGAAAGCGGCGATTTCCGCAAACGCGTTAACCCGGAACTGGTCGAGGTCTTAAGCGTTGACTCCCTGGCGATCCATGAAGAGCATCTGCGTGGTCTTATCACCGAGCATGTTCAGCATACCGGTTCCCAGCGTGGTGAAGAGATTCTGGCGAACTGGTCAACCTTCGCCACGAAATTTGCGCTGGTTAAACCGAAGTCCAGTGATGTAAAAGCACTGCTGGGTCACCGTAGTCGTAGCGCAGCAGAGTTGCGCGTGCAGGCGCAGTAAGGGGTAGTAACAATGAGTCAGAATGTTTATCAATTTATCGACCTGCAGCGCGTTGATCCGCCAAAGAAACCGCTGAAGATCCGCAAAATTGAGTTTGTTGAAATTTACGAGCCGTTTTCCGAAGGCCAGGCCAAAGCGCAGGCTGACCGCTGCCTATCGTGCGGCAACCCATACTGCGAGTGGAAATGCCCGGTACACAACTACATCCCGAACTGGCTGAAGCTCGCCAACGAGGGGCGTATTTTTGAAGCGGCAGAACTGTCGCATCAGACCAATACCCTGCCGGAAGTTTGCGGACGTGTCTGCCCGCAAGACCGTCTGTGCGAAGGTTCCTGCACCCTGAACGATGAGTTTGGTGCGGTGACCATCGGCAACATTGAGCGTTATATCAATGATAAAGCGTTCGAAATGGGCTGGCGTCCGGATATGTCTGGCGTGAAACAGACCGGTAAAAAAGTGGCGATTATCGGTGCAGGCCCGGCGGGTCTGGCGTGTGCGGATGTCCTGACGCGCAACGGCGTAAAAGCGGTCGTCTTCGACCGTCACCCGGAAATTGGCGGCCTGCTAACCTTCGGTATTCCGGCTTTCAAGCTGGAAAAAGAGGTAATGACGCGCCGCCGTGAAATCTTCACCGGCATGGGTATTGAATTCAAACTCAATACCGAAGTGGGCCGCGACGTGCAGCTGGACGATCTGCTGAGTGATTACGATGCGGTGTTCCTTGGCGTCGGGACTTATCAGTCAATGCGCGGCGGACTGGAAAACGAAGACGCCGATGGCGTGTACGCAGCGCTGCCGTTCCTTATCGCCAACACCAAACAGTTAATGGGCTTTGGTGAAACCCGCGAAGAACCGTTCGTCAGCATGGAAGGCAAACGCGTGGTGGTACTTGGCGGTGGCGATACCGCGATGGACTGCGTACGCACGTCTGTGCGCCAGGGGGCGAAACACGTCACCTGTGCCTATCGTCGTGATGAAGAGAACATGCCGGGTTCCCGCCGCGAAGTGAAAAACGCGCGGGAAGAAGGTGTTGAGTTTAAATTCAACGTCCAGCCACTGGGTATAGAAGTGAACGGCAACGGCAAAGTCAGCGGCGTAAAAATGGTGCGTACCGAAATGGGCGAACCGGATGCCAAAGGTCGTCGCCGCGCGGAGATCGTTGCAGGTTCCGAACATATCGTTCCGGCAGATGCGGTGATCATGGCGTTTGGTTTTCGCCCACACAGCATGGAATGGCTGGCAAAACACAGCGTCGAGCTGGATTCGCAGGGGCGCATTATCGCCCCGGAAGGTAACGAAAATGCCTTCCAGACCAGCAATCCGAAAATCTTTGCTGGCGGCGATATCGTCCGTGGTTCTGATCTGGTGGTAACCGCCATCGCCGAAGGCCGTAAAGCGGCAGACGGTATTATGAACTGGCTGGAAGTTTAAGCTCTGTCCCAGCGCCGCCTCCTCAGAAAAGAGTCGGCGCTGAAATTCTCCTTTCGTTCTGGAAAGCGCCTCGCATAATCTGAAGAAAACCAATGTAATACGCACATCTGGATTGTTACCGGCAGATGCCCGGCGTATAGCTGATTCCATTATTCAACACTGCGCCATATAAAGGGAAAGATAATGGAATCGCTCTCAGAAGGAACCACAGCAGGCTACCAGCAAATCCACGACGGCATTATTCATCTGGTCGATAGCGCCCGAACGGAAACGGTACGTAGCGTTAACGCGCTGATGACCGCGACATACTGGGAAATTGGCCGACGAATTGTCGAATTTGAACAAGGTGGCGAGGCCAGAGCTGCGTATGGTGCGCAGCTAATCAAGCGACTATCAAAGGATTTAAGTCTAAGGTATAAGCGTGGGTTCTCTGCAAAAAACTTACGCCAAATGAGGCTTTTTTACCTCTTTTTTCAACATGTTGAAATTCGCCAGACAGTGTCTGGCGAATTAACACCATTGGGAATTCCGCAGACACCGTCTGCAGAATTCCCATCGGCAAAGATTTGGCAGACGCTGTCTGCCAAATCTTTCCCACTGCCCTGGTCCACCTACGTCCGTCTACTTTCCGTTAAAAACGCTGACGCCCGCAGCTTTTATGAAAAAGAGGCGCTCCGCTGTGGTTGGTCTGTCCGCCAGCTAGAGCGGCAAATTGCGACCCAATTTTATGAGCGGACACTACTGTCATATGACAAATCAGCCATGCTGCAACAACACGCCCCTGCCGAGACGCATATTCTTCCGCAACAGGCGATACGCGATCCCTTTGTGCTCGAATTTTTGGAATTGAAAGATGAATACTCAGAATCCGATTTTGAGGAGGCGCTGATCAACCACCTGATGGATTTCATGCTGGAACTTGGGGATGATTTTGCCTTTGTTGGTCGGCAGCGAAGGTTACGCATTGATGACAACTGGTTTCGTGTCGATCTGCTGTTTTTCCACCGCCGTTTACGCTGCCTGCTAATCGTCGATCTAAAAGTGGGCAAATTCAGCTATAGCGATGCCGGACAGATGAATATGTATCTCAACTACGCCAAAGAGCACTGGACGCTACCGGATGAAAATCCGCCCATCGGTCTGGTTCTCTGTGCAGAAAAAGGAGTCGGAGAAGCACATTATGCACTGGCTGGTTTGCCTAACACCGTTCTGGCAAGCGAATATAAGATGCAACTACCTGATGAAAAACGACTCGCGGATGAACTCGTTCGAACACAGGCGGTGCTAGAGGAAGGCTATAGACGCCGTTAATTTCAGCGGTTTCGAATTCTGCAGACAGTGTCTGCAGAATCTTTAAAACGAACTAAGTTTTAAGCCATTAAATCAGCCTTAACCTTCACGACCACCTTTTTAATCTCACCAGGTTCGCCGACAACGCATCCCGGCTTATGCGGTTCTCCAGGCATAAACACGGCGAACATTCCCGGTTTCAGGATGATGGTTTGCTCATTCTCAATGGCGCTGCAAAGCTGGTAATCATCTTCATGGTGGAACTCTTCACACTGACGCGCAGTGCCTGCCATGCCAAACAGGATCCGTTCCTCACCGTTTAATAACAGCTGGATATCAATGTACTGCTCGTGCAATTCCGCTTTTTTCTCGACGGGCGATTGAGTGTTAAACGTCATGACATTCATAAAGATATTATCGCCCTGTAATTCGTAACGACCCGGCGCTTTTTCTTGCGGTCTGGCAGCTAATGCCAGCGTTAACGCGTCCTGTAACGCAGGATGTAATCCGGCAGACGGTAATGACTGTACTTCACCCATCATCATAATTTTTCTCCCTGGGCCAACAGCGCAGCCCCAAGTAAACCTGCATCATGGCGGTAGTGCGCCGCCAGTAAATCAACATGAAATGCCGCTGGCTCCTGCGCCAGATACGTTTCCACCAACGCCAGATACCCTTCTGCCAGACCAACGCTGCCACCGACCACTACGCACTGACAATCAGTTGTGGCTTTAATATCAGCGATCAGCCTTGCCAGCACATGTGCGGAGCGGTGAATCAGTTGCTGCGCCTGCTCATCGCCCTGCCCGGCGTGCGTGAAAATAGTTTTCGCATTCGCACCAGCCAACTCTCCTTGCGCTGCCGCCGCAATGCCGCGACCAGAAGCAATCGCCTCCACGCAACCTGTGCGTCCACAGCCGCAGACTGGACCATGCGGATCGGCAAGCGTATGCCCGATGTGCCCCGCCAGACCTCCAGGGCCGGTAAGCAGTTTGCCGCCGCTCACTACACCGCCGCCGACGCCAGTGGAAACAGTGATAAATACCATCTCGGTTATATCGCCTTCCAGCGCCTGATACTCTGCCCATGCTGCGGCCTGCGCGTCGTTAATGGCAATGGTCGGCAAATCAGTAAGCTGCTCCAGTGTTTTGACTAACGGAAAGTGTAGTAATCCACCAAGATTATGCGGATTTAGCGCCAATAAGCTGCCGTCGCGAATAATTCCGGTTGAAGCGATAGCAACCCTCTGCGCATGCGCTTGCAACGGAGAGACTAATGCGGATAAGGCATCACGCAAGGCTTCTGGTGTCTGGCTGGCTGGCGTAGGAAGTTCACGACGATCGCGGATCTGCCCGTCAGCGCCAATCAGCGCGGCGGCAAGTTTAGTACCGCCGATATCAATCGCCAGTGTAGTCATAGCACCGCCTTTTTCATCGCTGTGTTGTACCACTGACAAATGTGTTCAAGACGCGTGATAGCAGAACCGACCGTTACCGCCCATGCACCGTGGCGCATCGCATCCGCCGCCTGAGCAGGCGAGTTGTAACGCCCTTCGGCAATCACCCGACATCCGGCGTCGCTCAACGTTTTCACCAGCGCCAGATCCGGCTCTTCTGGCGTTTCAGGTGTGGTATAGCCAGAAAGCGTAGTGCCAATAATTTCGGCTCCCAGCTTTTGGCATGCCAGGCCGTCTTCCGGCGTTGAGCAGTCGGTCATCGCCAGTAAACCGTGATGGTGGATACGTGCCAGTAGCGTTTCAACAGGCACCGGACGCGGTCGGTCGGTGCCGTCAATCGCGATGATATCCGCGCCTGCCTGCGCCAGCGCATCGACATCTTCAATATATGCCGTGATGCGTACCGGAGAATCCTCTAGATCGCGTTTCACAATCCCGATAATCGGCACACTCACCACCGCACGCGTGGCTTGCAGATTTGTCACACCTTCAATACGAATGGCAACCGCTCCCGCCTGCTCTGCCGCTAATGCCATGGCGGCGACGATTTCAGGTTTATCGAGTGGGCTGTCCGGAACCGGCTGGCAGGAGACAATCAGGCCACCGTTAGCAGCGATTTTTTGATCCAGTTGTGCAAGTAACGACATACATCTTCCCTTAGCGAAAGGCCCGGTAGAAGACCGGGCAACAGGATTAACTTTTGGTTTTGACTAAATCGTTTTTAGCGCTGCCAAACGGCACGGCACCGCTAAATGGTTTGCCGTCGATAGCGTCATGAGTACGCAACGCTTCCGGGCGCAACCAACGCTGAACGCGAGAAGGCATATCCAGCCCAATCAGCAGGATCACCACGAACGTCAGGCTAAACGAAAGCGATGCCAGCGCAGTACCCAGATCCAGACGTTGAGCGATCAACGCGCCGATGATTGGGGCCAGTGCGCCGCCCAATGCGCCAACGTTGTAGGTAAAGCCCAGGCCCGCTGCACGCTGGTCGGTATCGAAATAACCGCCAATCAGTTTCGGTAAGATCCCGGCGATCCCTTGTCCAAGCATTTGCTGGAAGAACAGTAACAGACCGAGCACCCAGACGTTTGCGCCACCAATCGCAAATACCGGAATAATCAGCAGCTGTGAGGCCAGCAGACTGCAAACGTACGCTTTGCGGGTTCCCAGCCAGTCACCGAGGAAGCCACCGACGCAGCACCCCACCGCCGCACCAAAGCCACTAAAGAACAGCACATTGGCGACAGTATGCGGGTCATAAGCAAGATCGGTTTTCAGATACGTTGGCAGCAGTGCCTGAATCGGCCATGAGTAGAGGAAAGCAAATAACACAACCACCATCAGCATTACGCCCGTTGGCCAGCGTTTGCCCGTACTCTGAACCATAAAGCTGATAAAGATTGCGGCACATAACAGCCCGAGAACAGCGACGATTGCGGCATTTTGCAGGTTACCAGCGAAGCAGAACCACAGCGCAGTAGCCGCCGCCAGCGTCATTACGATATTGGCAATGCGATGTTCACCACGGTAAAGAATGTCTACCATCGTGCGTACTGGTGCTTTACCTGCGTGTTTCTCTTTCCAGTCTTCCGCTTCCGGAATGTTTTTACGCAGCCAGAGAGCAAAGATGATTGGCAAAATGCCGATAAAGAACAGCGCTCGCCAGCCCCAGACCGGAACCACCAGGCTGTAGACCTGAGCGGCAACGACGGCACCCACCGAGAAGCCGGAAATCAGAAAGCCACTGGCTTTGTTACGCAGATGTTTTGGCCAGCTTTCAATGACATAGGTGGCGCTGGAGCCGTATTCTCCCGCCATCCCCATGCCGATGACCAGACGAGCAATAAACATGGTGATGTAGCCTGGCGCAAAGCCGCAGGCCAGCGTCCCGGCCGAGAAGAGAACGATACTGGTAACCATTGCCAGACGACGCCCGTAGCGGTCGCCCATAGCGCCAAGCATCAGGCCGCCGAACCAGCGAGAGATAAAGGCTGCGGAGATCAGACTTGCCGCCTGTACCGTCGTCAGCCCGAATTCACCTTGTACTTCGGTGAGTACCAGGGCGATTAAAACGAAATCAAAACCGTCAAGCAGATATCCCAACCAGGCAGCGGAAAATGCGCGCCATTGTGCGCGGTTGAGATGGCGATACCACGGGATATTCTGGGTTGTAGTACTCATTGTGAGTCTCCCGCGGTGGGCGATGCCCACACGCTTTGGTATAAAAATTGTAGGGTACAGATGCGTTTATTTCCCCTCACCCGGTAGGGGCGAGCGAGGGGAAACAACTCACCCGCGCTCTTGCATCAACTGCTGGGCTAGCGCCTTCAGTTCTGGCAGATATTTTTCATCGACCGGACCAAACGGTTTGCGGCACAGCGGCACAGAAACGACATCCATATAGTGCAGGACCGTTTTCAGGCCGCGGAATACGCCCGTTTTGATCAGTAAATCAATGACTTTATTACATTCGGTTTGCAGCTTCTGCGCGGTCTGGATATCGCCTTCTTTCAGCGCCTTCACGATACCCTGATAACGCCAGCCCATAATGTTGTAAGTACTACCGATACCACCATCAGCGCCCGCCAACAAACCAGAAGCAAAGATTTCGTCGTAACCGTTATAGAGCACCAGATCCGGATGTTCACGACGGATCTGCTCCATCTGATAGAGATCGCCAGAGGTCTGTTTCAGCGCGCCGACACCAGGCAACGTAACCAGAGTGTTAATCTGATCCAGGGTCAGTTTAACGCCGCTTAACGCCGGAATGTTGTACACCACCATCGGCAACCCATCCGCCGAATCAATAATTGCCCGATAGTGATCGCAGTGTTCTTCAAAACTGAAAGGATAGTAGAACGGCGTGACAGCGGAGACGGCATCGAAGCCATAACGTTTAGCCGATGCCGCAAGTTGTTGGCTTTCAGCAGTGCTGACGCAACCTACATGAGCGATGAGTTTAATCTTGCCTTTCGCCTCTTCGGCGACGATTTCCAGTACCTGTTCACGCTCGGAAAGGCTTTGTACAAAGGCTTCGCCGGTCGACCCCCCGACATATAAGCCGTCAATGCCCTGCTGAATATTGAACTGAACCAGGCGACGCAGACTCGCTTTATCCAGTGCTTGTTGTTGATCAAAAGGAGTCAGGAGTGCAGCCATTACGCCACGTAAATTCGTTGCCATAAATACCTCTGAAGTGATGCTTGTCTGATAAACGATATACCTTTATACCTGTTATACCAGATCAATTAAGCAACACCCCATACAGAAAGCTTATAATGCGATCTGCTTCACTAAAGTGGCATTATTTCTTTTTGTTTGTGGTCTGACCGAAGGCGTGCCAGGTAGCAGAGACGCTGTTGAGATGCGATTGCAACGCGCGATCGGCTTCGTCAGGATCATGACGACGGATCGCGTCAACGATCGCAATATGCTGTTGATAGCTAACGTTGTTATGCTCGTGCAGAGCCTGATCAGCCACGGTTGGACGTGCGGCGATCAGCCAGTCGAGCAGGGCAACGTGGATCGCCATGAAGATTGGGTTACCGGGGATCTCCGCCAGCACGCGGTGGAAATCAACGTCTGAACGAATGAATGCCGCGTTGTTATCAAGCGACTGACTGTTGATTTCCAGTGCTTTTGCCAGCAAATCAATTTGCTCATCGGTGGCATGTTCAGCCGCATAGCGCACCAGGCTGGATTCAAAGAACAGACGTAATTGTTCGAAATGGGCAATTCCGCCAGGATGAGAAAGGAAATCTTTCGCCATGCCGGAAAGCTCGCCGATGATGGTGTCCGCAGAAGGACGTGAGACGCGAGCGCGTTCGCCGTTGTTTATTTGCACCAGACCTTTACGTTTTAACGCTGCCAGCGCTTCACGCACCGAAGGACGCCCGACGTTAAAGAACGCCATCAGTTCGCGTTCAGACGGTAATTGTTCACCTTCGCCAAATTCACGACGGCGGATCATCTGTTCCAGCTCTTCTTCCACCATTTCGGAGAGTTTTTTACGCGCCAGCGGGCGGCTGCGCAAGTTGCGACCAATTGCAGGTGAAGAATCTTCGGTTTGCGAATCAAATGCGTTCATAAGGCCCATTCTGTAAGGTCAGTGTGATTAACATCATCAGTGACATCCTATCACAGGATTGAAAGTAGGGGGAAATGGCGGGGTTTTCTCTTTGTGCCTCATCATTACTATAATTAACTGAATAATTAACCATTGCGAAAAATTAATGTAACACAGATAAAAACATCCCGATTGAATTATTCATAAGACTATTAACAAGTATTATGAATATTATGAATGTGTTCTTACAAAATAATCATAAGCGCATATTTTTTAATGAAAAATCACCTCATCCACAATTAAAAACACGACATCCGCACCATAAATAGCCTTGTAAAAAATATAACATCATTGTTTTCAATCTGCCGTTTATGGGATTGACCGTTTTCTTTTGACACGGAGTTCAACAATGTTCGGCATAATTATATCTGTCATCGTATTAATTACGATGGGCTATTTGATCCTGAAAAACTACAAACCTCAAGTGGTGCTGGCTGCCGCAGGTATCTTCCTGATGATGTGCGGTGTCTGGTTAGGGTTCGGTGGAGTACTCGATCCCGCCAAAAGCAGCGGCTACTTGATCGTCGATATTTATAATGAAATCCTACGCATGCTGTCCAACCGCATTGCCGGGTTAGGGTTGTCGATTATGGCGGTGGGCGGGTATGCCCGCTACATGGAGCGCATAGGAGCCAGTCGGGCGATGGTGAGCTTGTTAAGCCGCCCGTTAAAACTCATTCGCTCGCCGTATCTTATTCTGTCGGCAACTTACGTTATCGGCCAAATCATGGCGCAGTTTATTACCAGCGCCTCCGGTCTGGGTATGTTGCTGATGGTCACCTTATTTCCAACACTAGTGAGTCTGGGAGTAAGTCGCCTCTCTGCGGTGGCAGTTATCGCAACCACGATGTCCATTGAGTGGGGGATTCTGGAAACGAACTCCATTTTTGCTGCCCAGGTAGCAGGAATGAAAATTGCCACTTACTTCTTCCACTACCAGCTTCCGGTCGCCTCTTGCGTCATTATCTCGGTGGCGATCTCCCACTTTTTCGTGCAACGCGCTTTCGACAAAAAAGATAAAAATATCAATCACGAACAGGCAGAGCAAAAAGCTCTCGATAATGTCCCGCCGCTCTATTACGCCATTTTACCGGTGATGCCGTTAATCCTGATGCTCGGCTCGCTGTTCCTCGCCCACGCTGGACTGATGCAGTCAGAACTGCATCTGGTGGTGGTGATGTTACTGAGTTTGACGGTGACGATGTTTGTTGAGTTTTTCCGCAAGCATAACTTGCGCGAAACAATGGACGATGTGCAGGCGTTTTTTGACGGCATGGGTACGCAGTTTGCCAACGTGGTAACGCTGGTGGTCGCGGGTGAAATATTTGCGAAAGGCTTAACGACGATTGGCACTGTCGATGCGGTTATCAGGGGTGCGGAGCATTCTGGTCTGGGCGGTATTGGCGTGATGATTATTATGGCGCTGGTCATTGCCATTTGTGCCATTGTGATGGGCTCAGGCAATGCGCCATTTATGTCATTTGCCAGTCTTATTCCGAATATCGCAGCCGGACTACATGTACCAGCGGTTGTAATGATTATGCCGATGCATTTTGCCACGACGCTAGCGCGCGCTGTTTCGCCGATTACTGCGGTGGTGGTCGTTACATCAGGAATTGCAGGCGTTTCGCCTTTTGCAGTGGTGAAGCGGACAGCGATCCCCATGGCAGTCGGTTTCGTGGTGAATATGATTGCCACAATCACGCTATTTTATTAAGCGATAAAGAAGACAAAACAGGCCGCCAGGGCCTGTTTTCATTTTACTTCACAACGCGTAATGCCGGTCGACCACCGCGTGGTGGCTGCGGTGGTTCATCGTCAGGATGAGTGTCATCATCGTGATCTGGCTTGTCGCCATCAATAACCGACATAACGGTTTCGTTGTCTGCCGATGCCTCTTCATCATTCATGATGCTGGCATCTTCATCGTAGGCAGCTTCAGGTTCAAACATCGTGCCTGCGCCATTTTCACGGGCGTAGATAGCCAGCACGGCAGCCAGCGGCACAGAAACCTGACGCGGAATGCCACCAAAGCGCGCGTTAAAGCGCACCTCATCATTCGCCAGTTCCAGATTGCCGACAGCACGCGGCGCAATGTTGAGTACGATTTGCCCGTCACGCGCATATTCCATAGGAACCTGCACGCCAGGGAGCGTCACATCCACCACCAGGTGCGGCGTGAGCTGGTTATCCAGCAACCACTCATAGAATGCACGCAGCAGATAGGGACGACGTGGTGTTAGCTGTGACAAATCCATACAGATTAACTCCGGCCCAGACGCATTTCACGTTCTGCTTCAGTTAAAGAAGCAAGGAAAGAGTCACGTTCAAAGACGCGGGTCATATAGCCTTTCAGCTCTTTCGCACCCGGACCGCTGAACTCGATGCCCAGTTGCGGCAGACGCCACAGCAGCGGAGCAAGGTAGCAATCGACCAGGCTGAACTCATCGCTCAGGAAATACGGCTTCTGACCGAAGACCGGCGCAATCGCCAGCAGTTCTTCGCGCAGTTGCTTACGTGCGGCATCTGCTTCAGAAGCTGAACCGTTGATGATGGTGTTCATCAGCGTGTACCAGTCTTTTTCGATGCGATGCATGTACAGACGGCTTTCACCGCGAGCTACCGGGTAAACAGGCATCAGTGGCGGATGCGGGAAACGCTCATCCAGATATTCCATAATGATGCGAGATTCCCACAGGGTCAGCTCACGATCCACCAGGGTCGGAACGCTCTGATTCGGGTTGAGGTCAATCAGATCCTGAGGCGGATTGTCCTTTTCCACGTGTTCGATCTCGAAACTTACACCTTTCTCAGCCAGCACAATGCGGACCTGATGGCTATAGATGTCAGTAGGACCGGAAAACAGCGTCATTACCGAACGTTTGTTGGCAGCGACAGCCATGAAAACCTCCAGGTATAGTCAGAATTTTTACTGCTACCAGCCACCAGGTGGCCAGTCAGAAGTTGTGTTACCCAGTAAGGAACGACTCTCTTTGTTCGAAAATCAAACAAAAAATGAGCAATACCCGACATTTGGGCAGAAAATTGGATGATAGTTTACCAGATTTTGTGACCTTTGTGGTGAGTCGATGCCGGAAATGGGGAAAAAGAGATGCGCTTTAGTCTGAAATGCTTGACTTAATCCCCCACCGGGAATGTTGTTTTAAACCATTATGCCGTTGCTATCGGTGCGCCCCAGCCATCAAAACTACCTCCATGCTTTTCCGCCAAATCGGTAAGCTGACATGTGATATCGGTCATATGCCATTGTTCCGGAGCATCAGTGTTAACCAATGACGCCATATACTCCAGTTGTTGGTCGTTCATCCGAATGCTCACCAGCGTGATGCCATATGGCAATTTCGTCACGTCCTCCACAAAGGCGTGGGCCGCAATTTCTGTCGGCAATGTCGCGTAATAATCGATGGTGCGTGGGAGAGTCAAATCGTCACCATGCTCCAGTAACCCGCGGCATACTCGGGAATCGTGTATCCAGTTCCAGTCGTATTTGGTTGGATACAAAAACTGGCGGTAGTAATTTCCGTGGTCGTTTTTACTCTCATTAAAGCTGCAAGCTAGCTCCGGGCCACCTGGCAACAATTTATCCAATGTCTTTTCCCAGTCCAGGTCTTTTTCTGACTGGAAAACAAAATCGCGTGAACCTTGTTGCGTAACCACACCCACTAGCCAGATCGGTAGTGTTTTACCCTGCGCCTCAAGCCAGTCCTCAATACGATTTAAGCGCTGTGTTTCATCAGGTTGCGGAAAACCGTTTTCATAACAGTGAGTATAACGGACACGTAAAAACCATGTGTGGATAAGGCGATCAAATTTTTCGTCCTCAATTGCGCCAATATCTACACGTATGCCCGTTACATTATCTTCCACCGTGGTAATAAAGAATTCCCATTTATTCGACAGCGTTAATGATTCTTTCTTATTAAACAATGTATTAAAAAATCCCATCGCGATATCCTTTTCTATAGTGCGAGGAAAATACCGTTTACAGAGAATAATGCTGTAGTGAGAAGGAAAAGAGGCTGGATTCGGACTTAGGCCATAAAAAAACCCGCCGAAGCGGGTTTTTTTCGCAAATTGTTTTCTGCCGGAGCAGAAGCCAATTAACGTTTGGAGAGCTGCGGACGACGACGTGCTTTACGCAGACCGACTTTCTTACGTTCAACCTGACGAGCGTCACGAGTAACGAAGCCAGCTTTACGCAGTTCAGAACGCAGGGACTCGTCGTATTCCATCAGAGCGCGGGTGATACCGTGACGGATCGCACCAGCCTGACCAGAGATACCACCACCTTTAACGGTGATGTACAGGTCCAGTTTCTCAACCATGTCGACCAGTTCCAGCGGCTGACGAACTACCATGCGGGCAGTTTCACGACCGAAGTACTGTTCCAGAGAACGTTGGTTGATTACGATTTTACCGTTGCCCGGTTTGATGAAAACGCGAGCTGCGGAACTTTTGCGGCGACCAGTGCCGTAGTATTGATTTTCAGCCATTGCCTATAATCCCGATTAGATGTCAAGAACTTGCGGTTGCTGTGCCGCGTGGTTGTGCTCGTTACCCGCGTAAACTTTCAGTTTACGGAACATAGCACGACCCAGCGGGCCTTTTGGCAACATGCCTTTAACCGCGATTTCAATCACACGCTCAGGACGGCGAGCAATCATCTCTTCAAAGGTCGCTTGTTTGATACCACCGATGTGGCCGGTGTGGTGATAGTACACTTTGTCAGTACGCTTGTTGCCGGTTACAGCAACTTTGTCAGCGTTCAGAACGATGATGTAATCACCGGTATCTACGTGCGGAGTGTATTCCGCTTTGTGCTTACCGCGCAGGCGACGAGCCAGTTCAGTAGCCAGACGGCCCAGAGTTTTACCGGTCGCGTCAACAACATACCAGTCGCGTTTTACGGTTTCTGGTTTAGCTGTAAAAGTTTTCATTAAAAGCTTACCCAATAAATAGTTACACGTTGGTGAACACCCAAACGTCTTCAATTGTTGAGGTTCACACGACAAAGTCCGGCAAACCTACCCCTTCGAATAGCCTATGCCAGCACACAAAAAGTTTTGGGAAAAAAACTTTCTTGTAACGTGGGGTCGCAGGATTATAGAGAAGTCGGGGTCAAAGATCGACCCCTTTTTGTGATTTGTGGCAGGTTTTAACCCGCTAAATGCTCGCGCTTCAGATACTCTTCGCTTTGCATCTCTTGCAGACGTGACAGGCAACGCTGGAACTCAAACTTCAGCCGATCGCCCTGATAAATTTCATACAGCGGCACTTCTGCACTCACCACTAATTTGACATGGCGCTCGTAAAACTCATCCACCAGCGCAATAAAGCGCCGCGCCTCGCTCTCCATCAACCGCGTCATGACCGGCACATCAAACAACATGACCGTGTGAAAGAGACGTGAGAGCGCAATATAGTCATGCTGACTGCGGGCGTCGACGCACAGCGTAGTAAAAGAGACCGCCAGCGTCTGGTTCTCGACGCCCATTGTCGCCAACGGCCGATGGTTGATTTCTAACGTCGGTGAATTTTCTCGTTTCGCCCCCGCCAGCGCCAACCATAGTTTGTCCATTTGCGTCCGGGTTTCATCGTTGAGTGGCGAAAGCCACAGGTGCGCCTGAGTGAGCGTACGCAGTCGATAATCAACACCGGCGTCCACGTTCATTACATCACAATGCTGTTTAATGGCATCGATTGCAGGCAAAAAACGCGCACGTTGCAGGCCATTTCGATAAAGTTCGTCCGGCGGAATATTTGACGTCGCTACCAGGGTAATACCGCGGGCGAACAGGGCTTTCATCAGGCCGCCAAGTAGCATGGCATCGGTAATATCAGAAACAAAAAATTCGTCAAAACAGAGCACGTCAGTTTCTGCTTTAAAGCGATCGGCAATGATTTCCAGCGGATCGGTCTGCCCCTGCAAAGCAGTTAGCTCTTCATGTACCCGCAGCATAAAACGGTGAAAGTGCAGACGCTGTTTCCGCTCTCCCGGCAGGCTTTGATAGAAAAGGTCCATCAGCCAGGTTTTCCCGCGTCCTACCCCGCCCCACATATATAAGCCACGCACTGGCGTATGCTGTGTGTCTTCGCGTTTACCCCACAGCTTACCGACCCGCGCCATTAGCCCACTCGTCCTGGGGGCTGGAGGCGTACTATTGATGAGTTCCTGATAAATAATTTCCAGGCGGCTGACGGCCTCTTTTTGAACGTCGTCGGGTTGATGGCTGCCTTCATTGAGCGCCTTCAGGTATTGCGATGTTGGGGTAACGCTTTGCATGATCTTATTGTTATTCCTTGAATAATCGGTGCGCCGTTGTTCACGGTTGACGAAAAAAAGGCCGTTCTACACTACGCGATATGCAGTCGGGATTCCACTTCTGTGGAATTAACGGTTATAGTGGCATAATCAGCCGCAGGCATGGAGCCTGAAGCCAACACCCTACGGAAACAAAAGACAACGGGAGATGTTCATGACCTGGGAATATGCGCTAATTGGGTTAGTCGTCGGCATCATTATTGGTGCTGTGGCCATGCGTTTTGGTAATCGTAAACTACGCCAGCAACAGGCGTTGCAGTACGAACTGGAAAAGAATAAAGCTGAACTGGACGAGTATCGCGAAGAGCTGGTTAGCCACTTTGCCCGCAGCGCGGAATTACTGGATACCATGGCGCACGACTATCGCCAGCTGTATCAACACATGGCGAAAAGCTCCAGCAGCCTGCTGCCGGAACTGTCTGCTGAAGCAAACCCGTTCCGTAATCGTCTGGCAGAGTCTGAAGCCAGCAACGATCAGGCACCGGTGCAAATGCCACGCGACTATTCTGAAGGCGCGTCAGGCCTGCTGCGTACTGGCGCGAAGCGCGACTAATTTATTTTTCGGGCGCAGCCATTGCGCCCTCCTCTTCTTTCCCTCCCCGACTATCATTTAATCTGGTGTCTCATTGTTAGCCGTCTGAAAATTCAATAACATCAAACTGTTTTGAATCTCTTTTCTTATCATTCAGGTACGAGAGCAGGAATAATGAAAAAACAAACCCAGCTGTTGAGTGCATTAGCGTTAAGTGTCGGGTTAACTCTCTCGGCGTCATTTCAGGCCGTTGCGTCGATTCCAGGCCAGGTTGCCGATCAGGCCCCTCTCCCCAGTCTGGCCCCAATGCTGGAAAAAGTGCTTCCGGCAGTGGTGAGCGTACGAGTGGAAGGAACGGCCAGTCAGGGACAGAAAATTCCGGAAGAATTCAAAAAGTTTTTTGGTGATGATTTACCGGATCAACCTGCACAACCTTTCGAAGGTTTAGGCTCCGGTGTCATCATCAACGCCAGTAAAGGCTATGTGCTGACTAACAACCATGTGATTAATCAGGCACAGAAAATCAGTATTCAGCTCAATGATGGGCGCGAGTTTGATGCAAAACTGATTGGTAGCGATGACCAGAGCGATATCGCCCTGTTGCAAATTCAAAACCCGAGCAAATTAACGCAAATCGCTATTGCCGACTCCGATAAATTGCGCGTCGGTGATTTTGCCGTGGCGGTCGGTAACCCATTTGGCCTTGGGCAAACCGCCACCTCTGGCATTGTTTCCGCATTAGGCCGCAGCGGGTTGAATCTTGAAGGTCTTGAAAACTTTATCCAGACAGATGCTTCCATTAACCGCGGTAACTCCGGCGGTGCACTGTTAAACCTTAACGGTGAGTTAATTGGCATCAACACTGCAATCCTTGCGCCTGGCGGTGGGAGCGTCGGGATTGGATTTGCCATCCCCAGTAATATGGCGCGAACACTGGCGCAGCAGCTTATCGACTTTGGTGAAATCAAACGCGGTCTGTTAGGCATCAAAGGCACCGAGATGAGTGCCGATATCGCCAAAGCCTTCAACCTTGACGTGCAGCGTGGCGCGTTTGTCAGCGAAGTGTTGCCAGGTTCTGGCTCGGCAAAAGCGGGCATCAAAGCGGGCGATATTATTACCAGCCTCAACGGCAAACCGCTGAATAGCTTTGCTGAGTTGCGCTCTCGTATCGCAACCACCGAGCCGGGCACGAAAGTGAAGCTTGGCCTGCTGCGTAACGGCAAACCACTGGAAGTAGAAGTGACGCTCGATACCAGCACCTCTTCGTCGGCCAGCGCTGAAATGATCACGCCAGCGCTTGAAGGTGCAACGTTGAGCGATGGTCAGCTAAAAGATGGCGGCAAAGGTATTAAGATCGATGAGGTTGTCAAAGGAAGCCCAGCTGCTCAGGCAGGCTTGCAAAAAGACGATGTGATCATTGGCGTCAACCGCGATCGGGTGAACTCGATCGCTGAAATGCGTAAAGTGCTGGCGGCAAAACCGGCCATCATCGCCCTGCAAATTGTACGCGGCAATGAAAGCATCTATTTGCTGATGCGTTAATGTCGTAAACCGGGCATCAGGCTGACGTGTGATGTCCGGTTAACTCGTGGTATGCTGCTGCCGTTCCCTTTTTTAATGACGCCTCCATCATGTTTGTGAAGCTCTTACGTTCCGTTGCGATTGGATTAATTGTCGGCGCTATTCTGCTGGTTGCCATGCCTTCGCTGCGCAGCCTTAACCCGCTTTCCACTCCGCAATTTGACAGTACCGATGAGACGCCTGCCAGCTATAATCTGGCGGTTCGCCGCGCCGCGCCAGCGGTGGTTAACGTTTACAACCGTGGTTTGAACACCAACTCTCACAACCAGCTTGAGATCCGCACCCTGGGATCCGGTGTAATCATGGATCAACGCGGTTATATCATCACCAATAAACACGTCATCAACGACGCCGATCAGATCATCGTCGCCTTACAAGATGGACGTGTATTTGAAGCATTGCTGGTGGGATCTGACTCTCTAACCGATCTGGCGGTACTTAAAATTAATGCCACTGGCGGTTTACCTACCATTCCAATCAATGCACGTCGCGTACCGCACATTGGTGACGTGGTACTGGCGATCGGTAACCCGTACAACCTCGGACAGACCATTACCCAGGGGATTATTAGTGCCACGGGTCGAATTGGTCTGAACCCGACCGGGCGGCAAAACTTCCTGCAAACCGATGCTTCCATTAACCACGGTAACTCTGGCGGCGCACTGGTGAACTCGCTGGGCGAACTGATGGGCATTAACACGCTGTCGTTTGATAAGAGTAACGATGGCGAAACGCCGGAAGGTATCGGCTTTGCGATTCCTTTCCAGTTAGCAACCAAAATTATGGATAAGCTGATCCGCGATGGTCGCGTGATCCGCGGCTACATTGGTATCGGCGGACGTGAGATCGCACCACTGCATGCGCAGGGCGGTGGCATAGATCAACTGCAAGGGATCGTGGTTAATGAAGTGTCACCTGACGGCCCGGCGGCGAATGCGGGTATTCAGGTCAATGATTTGATTATTTCGGTGGATAACAAACCGGCCATCTCTGCTCTGGAGACGATGGATCAGGTGGCGGAAATTCGCCCTGGCTCGGTGATCCCGGTTGTAGTGATGCGTGATGATAAGCAGTTAACGCTGCAGGTCACCATTCAGGAATATCCGGCAACCAATTAAGTCGTGCGCTCAAAACAAAAAACCGGAGTCTGTGCTCCGGTTTTTTATTATCCGCTAATCAATTACTTATTAACGAACTCTTCGCCCAGGGCGATATCTTTCTTCAGCGTATCCAGCATACCTTCCAGCGCGTTCTGTTCAAATGCGCTCAGGGTGCCGATAGATTTACGCTCTTCCACGCCGTTTTTACCCAGCAGCAGCGGTTGAGAGAAGAAACGTGCGTACTGACCGTCGCCTTCAACGTAGGCACATTCGACAACGCCTTGTTCGCCCTGTAGTGCGCGAACCAGAGACAGACCAAAACGTGCGGCTGCCTGGCCCATAGACAGGGTTGCAGACCCGCCACCGGCTTTCGCTTCAACCACCTCAGTACCCGCGTTCTGGATACGTTTGGTCAGTTCAGCCACTTCCTGCTCGGTAAAGCTAACGCCAGGAACCTGTGACAGCAGCGGCAGAATGGTAACACCAGAGTGACCGCCAATTACCGGCACTTCAACTTCGCCCGGCTGTTTGCCTTTCAGTTCCGCAACAAAGGTGTTGGAACGAATGATATCCAGCGTGGTAACGCCGAACAGTTTGTTTTTGTCATAAACACCGGCTTTTTTCAGCACTTCAGCAGCAATCGCAACTGTGGTGTTAACCGGGTTAGTGATAATACCAATGCACGCTTTTGGGCAGGTTTTCGCAACTTGCTGTACCAGATTTTTCACGATGCCGGCGTTAACGTTAAACAGGTCGGAACGATCCATACCCGGTTTACGCGCTACACCTGCAGAGATAAGAACGACATCTGCGCCTTCCAGCGCCGGAGTCGCATCTTCACCAGAAAAACCTTTGATTTTCACAGCAGTAGGGATATGGCTCAGATCGACAGCCACACCGGGAGTCACTGGAGCGATATCATACAGAGAGAGTTCTGAACCTGAAGGCAGTTGGGTTTTTAACAGTAGTGCAAGCGCCTGGCCAATACCGCCAGCAGCGCCGAGGACTGCGACTTTCATCCTAAACTCCTTATTATATTGATAAACTAAGATATGTTGCTCCGCTGCCGCGACCTTAATCCACAAAATTGCCGTTTACAATGACCACATCTCAAGAATGTGTAGTCACGCAAGTTTAGCGTTTATGCATTTAATTGCCGTAATCAGGAACCTAACTTACGTAATTAACAGTCGCTTATGCATTAGCGCAACATTCCAACAGGTGGTGACAATATACCCTACCGTTCAGCCAAAACAACATCAATTTGATAACAATTAATTTACTTTTAAGCAGAATTTGCATGCCGTGACGCAGGCATGTTTCTCAATAACGAAATTTGATAAAATCCCGCTCTTTCATAACATTATTTCAGTCATCTTCAGGGCTGACTGTTTGCATAAAAATTCATCTGTATGCACAATAATGTTGTATCAACCACCATATCGGGTGACTTATGCGAAGCTCGGCTAAGCAAGAAGAACTAGTTAAAGCATTTAAAGCATTACTTAAAGAAGAGAAATTTAGCTCCCAGGGCGAAATCGTCGCCGCGTTGCAGGAGCAAGGCTTTGACAATATTAATCAGTCTAAAGTCTCGCGGATGTTGACCAAGTTTGGTGCTGTACGTACACGCAATGCCAAAATGGAAATGGTTTACTGCCTGCCAGCTGAACTGGGTGTACCAACCACCTCCAGTCCATTGAAGAATCTGGTGCTGGATATAGACTACAACGATGCAGTTGTCGTGATTCATACCAGCCCTGGCGCGGCGCAGTTAATTGCTCGCCTGCTGGACTCACTGGGCAAAGCAGAAGGTATTCTGGGCACCATCGCTGGCGATGACACCATCTTTACTACCCCTGCTAACGGTTTCACCGTCAAAGACCTGTACGAAGCGATTTTAGAGCTGTTCGACCAGGAGCTTTAATCTCTGCCCCGTCGCTTCTGGCGGCGGGGAAAATGTTGCTTTTCCCTCTCATCCCCCTGCTTTCTTCTACGATTAATTTAACGAATAGTGCGTTTTAGCGCGACATATCATTCACATAATGAATACATGAGTTAAAAAAAGCACATTATGCAAAATTCATTATCTAATTGAAAATAATAGAATTAATAATAAATAACCGTGTTTTTAATTCTTTTTTGTTATTAAAACTCACACTTTTAACACTTAGTATCAACTGAAACAGTTAGCGTGGTATTAATTAGTTCAATAATTAGTGTATACTTGATTTTGTGATATGGGTCACGAAACAAAGGCCCAGCTAAAAGATTATGTCGAGGTAAAAATCATGAAAATCAAAACCACTGTTGCTGCATTAAGCGTACTTTCTGTTCTCTCTTTCGGTGCATTCGCTGCCGACTCCATTGATGCTGCACAAGCACAAAATCGTGAAGCAATCGGGACCGTATCCGTAAGTGGTGTGGCGTCTTCGCCAATGGATATGCGTGAAATGCTGAACAAAAAAGCGGAAGAGAAAGGCGCAACGGCCTACCAGATTACTGAAGCTCGTAGCGGTGACACCTGGCACGCTACGGCTGAACTGTACAAATAAACCCTCATCGTCTTGTCCGACGATATTGCCCCCGGTTCGGGGGCTTTTTTTTGCGCTAATGACGAACATTAAAACGCAAATGCCCTTCCAGCTCTTCCTCTGCCTCATCAAACAGCAATATTAATGCGCCAAAACGCCGACGCGTTTTCTCTCCCAGATGAACAAATTCAATCTCAAGTGGTAGCGGCAGGACATCGTTCATTAACACATCCCATAGAGAGTCGAGATCGCGTACTTTATCTTTTGCCAGACCAAAGGTTTGGCTAAAGTCGCGATAAAAATCCTCCTGACTCTCAATCTCATCAAAATCAAAGGTATAAATATTCATCTGTTGCCACCGTCACGTTTCGCGGCGAGTTCTGCCGTTCATTGCTAAGTATAGCCATGAAAAAACCGACGCTTTTGGCGTCGGTTTTGACTTAACTATCGGTCAACGCATGTTGATACTTATGGAGCATACCCGTAAGCCGATGTACTGGTTCCGTCACCTGCGGTGGCGCTTGCCAGATGCGTAGCTTTTCCTGGTAGATTTCCAGTTCTTCCAGCAACTGGCCAAAGTACCGACGACGTTTATCATCGCTACGGGCAGATATCACATGGTCTGCTGTGCGGCGCATTTGCCGGTGAAACGCCGATAAATCCTCGTTAACCGGGATCGGCGCATCACGCAGGCGCTGGTGCGCGATAATCATCGTCAGTGCCAGGCGAAATTTCGGCAAATCCCCTGGGAACTTATTCATCAGCAAAAACAGCTGCTGATAAAGTGCCGGGAGGTGATTCTCTTTACGACGTGCCACATTGGTAGTCATCGCGGAAACAGCGGCAGAAACAAACTGATTAAGCAGTACACGTCCAGTCCTGTCGCGCGATTTATCCCGCACCAGCAAAATAACGGTGAACGCGAGCACACAGCCGACGATTTGCCCTAATGCGCTGTCGAGAAACTGACTGAAATGGAAAGTCATCGGGTTATCCAGCACGATAATGTTTATGGTGCTGGCCAGCGCCCCCATCGAGCCCAATCGCCGTTTCTGTACTTCAATGCCAAGGAAGAATCCCAGCACTGCCAGGCTAATACACAGCAATAACATGCTTTGTTGGGTATTAGGGATAATCACCAAAAAGTAGAGTAGCCCTAACGGCAGCGCCGCCAGCGTCCCATAAATAAAGTCGATCGCCACCATGCGTGGATTCGGCAAACGCATTGCCAGTGACGTCACTACCGCAATCATCACCATTGCACCACTGCCGGAAGTCCAGCCCGTCCACAGCCAGAAAAGCGTCCCCAGAATGCAGGAAAGTGTGGTTCGCCAGAAGTTAACCATCGCATGATGACGTTCGGCTGACTCTACTTTGACTTCCGGTTCGCCTTGCAGGATCTCTTCTTCAGTAGCGTTGATTTTTGTGTTACTGATAACGCCGCGCTTGAGAAGCTGATAACGCGTTGCCGCCGCGACCCAGCTATAAATGGTGACAGGCGTTTCCCGTTCCCCGGTCCAGGCGATAACTCTCCGCAGGCGTTTGAGCTGCTTGTGGACGTCCTGCGCGGTTTCTACCGGCATGTCAAAAAATTCGCGGAAAGTATCAGTGATCAATTCCGGGCGCGTATTCTGAATAAGATAAGTTTCGCAGGATTGGGTAATCAGCGTCAGCGATAGCGTATTGATCGCTTTTAAACGTCGATTGGCCCGCGCCCAGCGGGAAGATTCCATATTCAGGTTGCTGCGCATACCTTGTAACGCCGTGGTGCGTCGCACCAGATCGCCCCAGGCTTTATCGACAACTTCACCATCGCCATGCTTGATACAGAGTTGCATTAATTGATATTGCGCAACCAGCAAACTTTCCAGCTCTCGATCCACTTCTTGTTTGATCGATCGCGGAGAAAAGAGCAAATCCGCCATAATTGCACACACAATACCGATAACGATCTCGCTACAACGTTCGACGGCAAACTGCGGCGTAAGCAATGGTTCCGGCTGAATGGTGATCACAATGATCAGCGCGGTATAACCGGCCAGCCCCCACGCATACGAGTTTTCTATTCGTACCAGCGAGGATATCCAGGTACAAAAACCGGCCCAGATACAGCACACCAGAATCATCAATAATGGTGCGCGGATCATCGCAATGATGATCACCAGTCCGGCAATACAGCCAATAAATGTGCCGATGATGCGCAAAAAGCCACGATAGCGAATAGCGCCAGAATACGGTTCACCTCCCGCAGCAAAGGCCGGACCGGCGGCAACAATCGCCGCTGTCAGTACCGCCCAGCGTGGCGTTTCCAGCTGGAAGTGAAAGCCAACAAACAGCGCCAGTACAATGGCGGTCGCCAGTTTTACCGCAAAGCGAATATGTTGGTTAGCAATGGAGAAAATACCCATCGTGATTAACCAAACTCACGCAGGCGATGGGCCATTTTACGGAAGAACGAATCCTGGCTTTCGTCGCGATCTTGTTTGCCAGTGACCACCACTGTAGCAGTGGTGCCCGCAGGCCAGATGTTCTCTTGCTGGTTGTCGAGACGAATACGAACCGGAACACGTTGCGCCAAACGCACCCATTCAAGGTTAGAGTCGATGGTCGCCATCCCTTTGTCGTCACGCGTGCTGCTGGCGTTGGTGACCCCAGCGGCAACACTATCAACAGTCCCTTTCAGCACTTTGTTACTGCCAAGCGGCGTGATCTCTGCACGATACCCAGGGCGCACCCCTTCCAGCTTAGTTTCTTCCATATAGGCCAGTACATAGAAGGAGTTCTGTTTCACCAGCGCAACCGCCGTTGATCCACGGGTAATAAACTCACCGGTATAGACGTTGAGGTTGGTCACCCAGCCATCTGCTGGCGCGCGGATCACCGTGCGTTCAAGATCCAGTTTTGCCAGATCGCGGGTCGCCTGCGCTTTCGCTAACTGATGCAGAACCGTTTGTAGTACGTTGTTGGCCTGATCGATCTCTTCGCGAGACATCGCCTGCACACCGAGACGGTTACGACGTCCGGCCTCCTGGCGTTTCTCCTGTGCCAGTACCTGATAATAAGCAACATCGGCTTGCGCTTCCTCAAGCGCCTTTTGATAACGCGGCTGGTCGATGGTGAACAGTACCTGTCCTTTTTTCACCAGCTGGTTATCATGAACATTCACCTGGGTAATGAGTCCAGAAACGTCCGGCGCGATCGCAACGACGTCAGCGCTAAAGCGCGCGTCACGCGTCCACGGGGATTCGGTGTAATAGACCCAGGCATTAAAAATTGCGATGAAGGCCAGAATGACTAATACGACCGTGATGGCCGTACGGGAGAATTTTCTTATTAGTGTTTTCACTTCAACCTCAAACGAACAGTCGCGATATCAAATAAAACAAGCAGCAATAGAGCGCGGTGTTGAACAACGCCGGATGCCAGACAAAGTCGTAGATACCTGTTGGCACAAGTACCCGGCGCACCAGCCAGAAAATCGCCAGTGATAAAAGCAATTCGAAAAATATCGGTGGGAAGGACAGCCCAAACACCACGATAACGGGAAACAGACTCATGTTGACCTTGGTTGTATAGAGAGAGCAGGCGTTATTATTTTCAGCATCTGTCGCCGCAGAGAAAGGCATGGAAAGCCGGGCGAGAGCAACATTGCTGTAGATTGATATTTAATATATTAACGTAACTGTTATGCTGTTATCTATATTATGTGATCTAAATCACTTTTAAGTCAGAGTGAATAATGGAACGACTAAAACGCATGTCGGTGTTTGCCAAAGTAGTTGAATTTGGCTCTTTTACCGCCGCCGCCAGACAGCTACAGATGAGCGTTTCGTCCATCAGTCAGACGGTGTCAAAACTGGAAGATGAGTTGCAGGTAAAGCTGTTAAACCGTAGCACACGCAGCATTGGCCTGACCGAAGCCGGTAGAATTTACTACCAGGGCTGCCGTCGGATGCTTCATGAAGTGCAGGATGTTCATGAGCAACTGTATGCCTTCAATAACACCCCCATCGGGACGCTGCGCATTGGCTGTTCTTCAACTATGGCACAAAATGTTCTCGCCGGGCTAACAGCCAAAATGCTGAAAGAATACCCAGGTTTGAGCGTTAATCTGGTTACCGGAATTCCTGCCCCCGACCTGATTGCCGACGGTCTGGATGTGGTGATCCGCGTCGGCGCGTTGCAAGATTCCAGCCTGTTTTCCCGCCGTCTGGGCGCGATGCCAATGGTGGTGTGCGCCGCAAAAAGCTATCTCACACAATACGGCATACCGGAAAAACCCGCCGATTTAAGTAGCCATTCATGGCTTGAATACAGCGTGCGGCCCGACAATGAATTTGAACTGATCGCACCGGAAGGGATCTCGACTCGCCTGATCCCGCAAGGGAGATTTGTGACTAATGATCCGATGACGCTGGTGCGCTGGCTGACTGCAGGCGCTGGGATCGCCTACGTGCCGCTGATGTGGGTGATCAACGAGATTAATCGCGGGGAACTCGAGATCCTGCTGCCGCGTTACCAGTCAGATCCACGCCCGGTTTATGCGTTGTATACCGAAAAAGATAAGCTGCCGCTGAAGGTACAGGTCGTGATCAACTCACTGACGGATTATTTTGTTGAGGTCGGTAAATTGTTTCAGGAAATGCACGGGCGCGGGAAAGAGAAGTAATTCATATTGTACTGTTACGTTGTACAAACCTGTGCCAACGGGTTCCCCTAACCTTCTCCACAGAGGGGCAAGGGGACCGTTCGTACACGGAGAAGGATTAATTATCCTTCTGAAAATACTGAAATTATTACGCGGTACCGCCAACAGTCAGGTTATCAACTTTCAGCGTTGGCTGACCCACGCCAACCGGTAAACTTTGCCCTTCTTTACCGCAGACACCCACGCCGTTATCCAGTTTCAGGTCGTTGCCCACCATCGAAATCTGCTGCATGGTTTCGATACCGGAACCAATCAACGTTGCGCCTTTCACCGGTTTAGTTACTTTACCGTTTTCAATCAGATACGCTTCTGAGGTGGAGAAAACGAATTTGCCGGAGGTGATATCCACCTGACCGCCACCAAAGTTCGGTGCATAGATACCGTACTCAACGGATTCAATAATTTCCTGCGGGGTCGATTTACCCGGCAGCATATAGGTATTGGTCATACGCGGCATCGGCAGATGAGCGTAGGATTCACGGCGACCGTTGCCAGTCGGCGTCATCCCCATCAAACGCGCGTTGAGTTTATCCTGCATGTAGCCTTTCAGGATGCCATTCTCAATCAGCACGTTGTACTGTCCTGGCGTACCTTCGTCATCAATCGCCACCGAACCACGGCGATCGACCATCGTGCCGTCATCAACCACGGTACACAGTTCAGAAGCCACCAGCTCCCCGACCTGACCACTAAAGACCGAAGTACCACGGCGGTTGAAGTCGCCTTCCAGACCGTGACCCACCGCCTCATGTAACAGTACGCCCGGCCAACCTGCGCCCAGAACCACCGGCATGGTGCCCGCAGGCGCTGCTACGGCTGAAAGATTGATCAGCGCCATACGCACCGCTTCTTTCGCCCATGCGTCCGCACGGACTTCACCGTCGAGATCGGCAAGGAAGAACTCATAACCAAAACGACCGCCGCCGCCACTGGCACCGCGTTCGCGTTTGCCATCTTCTTCGACCAGAACGCTCACGGAAAGACGCACCAGCGGACGAACATCCGCCGCTAGTGTGCCGTCGGTGGCCGCAACCAGAATTAATTCATAGACACCACTGAGGCTGGCAGTCACTTCCTGTACGCGCTTGTCCGCTTCGCGGGCAACCTTATCGACGCGACGCAGGATATCCAGCTTCTCTTCACGGCTCATGCTTTGCAGCGGATCTACCGAGGTATATAACGGGCTATGCTCTACCGCGCCCAGCGTCTGTACTTTGCCATCACCACTATCACGGACGATGGTGCGCGCCGCTTGTGCACTCTGTTCCAGCGCCAGCAGGCTGATTTGGTCTGCGTAAGCAAATCCGGTTTTTTCACCGCTGATTGCACGCACACCAACACCCTGATCGATGTTGTAAGAACCATCTTTAATAATGCGGTCTTCTAAAACCCAGGATTCGTGATAGCTCGACTGAAAATAGAGATCGCCATAATCAAGGCGACGTTCGGCCAGTTGACCGAGGATCGCGAACAAGTCCTGATGTTTCAGGCCGTTCGCCGCTAGCAATTGTTCACTTACCAGGTTCAGACTCATCGTTTTTGCTACTCGTTAGTTACTGCAGTAGAGGATTTTTTACGGCTGCCGGATGCGGCGTGAACGCCCTATCCGGCCTACGGTTATGTTCCGGCTCGTTGGCCTTTGGCAACGATTATCATATGAGATTGGGGCAATTACGCGCCCTCGTCAAATCATTGCGCTTTTTCTTTACGCGGTTGGCGCAACACTTCGTTGATTTGCGGATCGTCCAGCGGACCCGAAATGTGATAGCGCAAAATGGAGACTTTGCTCCACAGCGGCCCCAGCACTTTACTGGCTGCAAATACTGCCGCTCCAACAATGGGGTTAACCGCAAAAGCCGCAGCCACGCCCACCGTCGCAGAAATCTCTGGTGCGACAACCGCTTCCATATTCAGGTCGCGACGTACCAGATTTACCGACCCTTTCATGGCGATATCCGCCTCCAGGCCATCCACCAGCGTGTCGTCGGTGTGCATAACGCCGTCTTTAATCCACGCGGTGCTGCGAATGGAGTCAAAATAGAACCCTTCGCCAAAAGTGTCTCTGAAATCAAAACGCAGCTTACGCATCAGGGCATCTACGCTCAATAAGCGCAGCAATTGCCCGGCATGTCCGGTATTGATTTCGGTAATTTCGCCTTTACCCAGTTGAGTATGAATGATGCCATTCAACGTCGCCTCATCTGGCTGCCACGGTGCTTTACGCCAGTGTAAATCGTAATCCACATTAAATGACGACTGGCGTATGGGCGTCGTGACACCAAAAAATTCTGCGGCGGCATCAATTTTCTGCCCGCGCAGTTTTCCTTTCAGCGAGGTACGTTCATTCCCCGGATTATTAACCCATTCACCATCGGCAGTGAGCCGCGAGAAACCGGTATCAATCAGTCCATTGGTCAGCGTTAATGTATCGCCAGAAATGGTGAGATCACTGTCAATACGACCGAATTTTTGCCCCCAGAACCAGCACTCTGCGCATCGTATTTGTGCGTCCGGCCAGCCACGGAAGTTAATGCGCTCCGTTGTCGGGAAAGGTGATGACGGCGTTGAATCACCACGAGTTTTCGCCTCGCTCGGGTTGTAATAAAGATATTTGATATTCGCCAGCCACGGCGCGTTATTACGCATCGCCAGCGTGGCGTTGATTTCACGCCCTTGCGCCTCAACCTGGGTGCCATTTGCCGTCGGTTGCGAAACAATACTCAGGTTATTCCATTGCTGATTTCCCAGCGACAACATAGGCGTACGTAACGTTATGTGTTGTGGGAAACTCGCTGCACCACCGACACTCTCCGCCGCACCTTTCTGGAACAGGGCCAGCCACTCGGCACCATTCATCGGCGGCATATTGAGTTCAACGCCACTTTGTTCCGGCAACGGCGGGAGCGTTTTACTGTCTGCCGCCCAAATAGCACGATCGAGCGTCAGCTTTTGACCAAGCAACCAGCGGCTATTGAAATGGTTATCCGCACCAGCCTGTCCGGTTAAATCAAAACTGTTGAGATTGCCATCAACCTTAACGTTTACCGGCAGTGGTTCACCCGCAGGTTTGGCTAACGGTGAAGGTAAGTGACTGCTCACATTCTTCAAATCGCCGTTTAGCTCTACGTTATACGTCGCGCCAGCTTGATAAGGCAGCTCAATGCCCACTTTACCATCCCACGCCACGCTGCCACTTAATGCTTCGTTCACCGCTGCAGGCAGAACGCCGGTTTTCGCTGGTTGCCAGTTACCGTTGAGATTCAACGCGACCTGGTAGGCTTTTGCCCCTTCTTTGGTGGAGAAATCCACGTTCAACGGCTGATTAAACCAGCTTGCTGTCAGTGGTTCACTTTGCAGATCGCCATTGATAAAGCTGAATTTACCGCTCAAATTTTTCAGGGTGCTGTCGAGTGGTTTGATAAACAGACTGTTATTACGCAGCGTCACTTCCCCTTTCGCGGTTACCAACTCGCCGTTCAGCGGGATATCAAGATGTAAGCGAGCATTCACATCGCCGTCGAGCTGGAGTTCTTGCAGGGTCGCACCCAGGGAATCTTTCAGCGGTGTCTCATCAAAGTAAGGGCCAACGGCTTTACCCGGACCTTTAATGTCAGCGTCAATCAGCAGTTTTTCTTTTGAGTAGTCAGGGATCACTGCGGTGAGATTACTCGCGCGCACGCCGCCCAGATTAACGCCATCGGTTTTCATCCATAAACCGTCGTTAATAAAATCCAGTTCAATATCAAGGTTAGTTAATGCAGGCCAGTCCGGCTGGAAGGCAAACTTCGCGTTGCGTAGCGGCACCAGCACTTCAAACTGACCTTCGTTGTGTTTATAGGGGAAGAGTTGCGGATTGCCACCATAAACCAGCGTCGCGTTATCCGCTTCACCGCCCTGAATCGCGCCACTTAAGTAATCAACCAGGTCTTTACCCATCAGGTTTTCCGGGAAATAGCGCCAGGCTTGTGAACCATCATCGGTACTGATGCCAGCCAGAATACCCAGCCAGGGTTCATCGTTAGCAGGTTGCAGGTAACGAAAACCGCCGCGCGCATGGACGGCTTTAGCTTTAACGTCAATATTACGCCCATCCAGCTGGAAACCTTTGTCATTGTTCAGCCAGCTTATCGTAGCCTGGCCGTCGGCGATTTCCAGTGGCGCACGGAATACCGTTTCGTAAGGCATCTTTGCCTGCTTCATCGACGCGGTAAGCAAACCATTTTCTACGCTGCCGGAAAGCGTCCCGGAGAAGTGTTCCGCACCCGGTAATAATTTCCATTGCTTCCAGGCCAGATCGCTCCACGATGCCTGAAAACGGGTCTTGTCTGCCGCCTGAAGCGGGATATCCAGCGCCAGCGTGTTTATCTTGCCGCTCGGTTGTGTGGAGCGCCAAACATCACCAAGTGCAGGTGAAAGTTTCGCGGCCAGCGGGCGTACGCCCTCCAGGCCTGCCAGCTCCAGATTACTGGCGCGAATCCGGAGTTCGTCACTGCGTTTATTGTCTTTGCCGCCAACGTTCTGTTCCGGTATCCAGGCCAGCGTCAATGCTCCGCTCGGCCAGGGTTTGCCGTCCATCGTGATCCGTGTGTCGGGAATAGAGAACTGCCAGCCCGGGTTTTCACGCGTAATATGCGCGGTCAGATTATCCACCGACAGCGTATGCGTTTGCTTCTCGCCCAACCAGCTGGCACCGCCCTGTTTCAGCCAGACGTCACCGCCGGTTACATCGCCTTTGTCGATCGTCATCCAGCCTTCAAGGGAGAACTGTGCCGTTTCCAGCGCAATATTGTCCTGCATCCATTTACCGAGCCACGGCTTCAGGTCGATGTCATCCGCCTGGAGCCAGACGCGACCATTGCTTAACAACCCCTCATCATCGCGCAAATCCATGCGCACCTGCATCACGCCGTGCTGTCCGGTAAGGCTGGAGAGGCTTACCAGGCCTTCCGCACGGTGTCGACGTGGATCGTTCAGCCAGGTGAGTTGTGGGATCGCCAGCTCGGCGCGCTGACCGGATGGCGTCAGGAAACTGACTTCACTGTCGCGGAGATCGAAATGGTCGAATTGACGAAGAAACAGATCGCTGATGTGACTGGCTTCCAGGCTATCATTACCACCACCGCTGGTGATAGGAGTGTTGGTGCGAAAGCGCAGCTGCCAGAAAGTGAGATCACGAAACTGCCAGCGCATATGTAACAGGCTTTGCCAGACATCCAGCGCCAGAGTAACGCGTTTAACCGAAAATTCGCCGCCATCTTTTAGTTCTGCACGGATGTCGTGCGCTTCAAGCGTCGGGCCAAAATTCTGCCAGCTGGCTGAGAGCTGACTGGCTTCAACCGGCATGCCAGTCGCGGATTCTATTTTGTTGAGGATTTCCGGACGCCAGGCGTCAAGATGCGGTAAAGCAATACGCAGGCCGCTAACCAGCAGGGCAGCGATCACAACGAGCGCGGCTCCAGTAAGCAGTAAAATCCCCGGCAATCGCCTCACCCGTCACTCCTTGTCTGCTAAAAATGTGACTCAAAAACCCTTTGCCGGATGGCGGCCCAGCATCTGTTTACATCATTACGACGTCAAACTGCTCCTGGTTATAGAGCGGTTCAATTTGTACTTTAACCTGTTTGCCAACGAAAATTTCCACTTCCGCCAGCGAGTGTGACTCTTCGCCTTTCAAGGCTTCGGCTACTGCCGGAGAAGCATAGACCAGGAAACGGTCGGAATCGTAAGCATGGTGTACACGAACAATCTCGCGCATGATTTCATAGCATACCGTTTCCACGGTTTTCACCGTTCCGCGACCGTGACAGGTTGGGCATTCGTTACATAGTACGTGCTCAATGCTTTCGCGAGTGCGTTTACGCGTCATCTCCACCAGCCCCAGCGCCGAAAAACCATTAACGCTGGTTTTCACCCGGTCTTTGCTCAACGCCTGCTCCAGCGAATGCAACACGCGGCGACGGTGATCTTCATTATTCATGTCGATGAAATCAATAATGATGATCCCGCCCAGGTTACGCAACCGTAACTGGCGAGCAATAGCCTGCGTCGCTTCAATATTGGTATTGAAGATGGTGTCGTCCAGATTGCGATGACCGACAAACGCCCCGGTATTGATGTCCACGGTGGTCATCGCTTCGGTCTGGTCGATAATCAGATAGCCACCGGATTTTAGTTCAACTTTGCGTTCCAGCGCCCGCTGGATTTCGTTTTCAACATCAAAGAGATCGAAAATCGGCTGGCGGCCTGTGTAATGCTCCAGCTTGCTGGTCATCTCGGGAATGTACTCCGAGGTAAACTCCAGCAATGCTTCGTAAGTCAGGCGCGAGTCAACGCGAATGCGGTCCAGCTCGGCGTCGGCGAAATCACGCAGAACACGCTGCGCCAACGCCAGTTCGCCGTATAGCTGATAACGGGTCTGCGGGCGCTTTTTACGCTCCATGACTTTGGTCCAGACACGTTTCAGATAAGCGGCATCGGAGGCCAGTTCAGCCTCACCAACACCTTCCGCTGCAGTACGGATGATAAACCCGCCCTGCTCGTCGCAATACTCCGCGACCACTTTTTTCAGGCGCTCACGTTCGGATTCGCTTTCGATACGTTGGGAAACCCCAACATGAGAAGCACCTGGCATAAAAACCAGATAGCGAGATGGCAGAGTGATATCGGTGGTCAGGCGCGCACCTTTAGTACCAAGCGGATCTTTCACCACCTGCACCATCAGATCTTGCCCCTGACGGACCAGTTCCGAGATGTCGCGCACCGTGAATTGCTTTTGCTCTTCACCCGCCACACACTCAGTATGCGGCATGATGTCGGATGCATGAAGAAACGCGGCTTTATCCAGCCCAATATCTACAAAAGCCGCCTGCATACCCGGAAGTACACGACTTACACGACCCTTGTAGATATTGCCTACTATTCCGCGTCGCGCCTCACGTTCAATATGAATTTCCTGCAGAATACCGCCATCAATATACGCCACTCGCGTTTCCGAAGGCGTTACGTTTACCAACAATTCAGCCGTCATGTTTATCCCTTTTCTCACGCAGTGCGTTAAAATTACTTAATAATTCATACGTTTCAACCAGCGGTAAGCCGACTACGGCGTGATAGCTGCCATTTATCTTCCTGACAAAACAGCCACCCAACCCCTGAATACCGTATGCACCTGCTTTATCTAACGATTCTCCGCTGGCGACATAGCCCGCGATGTCTTCGTCTGTTAACGTTCTGAACGTCACATCGGTGACCACCAGGCAATCGAGAATGTGCTGACTGTCGGCCAACGCCACAGCCGTCATCACCTGATGGGTCTGGCCCGATAATTTGCGCAACATCTGCGCCGCATGTTCTGCGTCGCGCGGTTTCTCCAGCACTTCTCCATTCAGGATAACGATAGTATCCGCACCCAGCACCGGGAGATCCTGCGCCGTGTGCGTGACACCCGCCTGTGCTTTCTCGCGCGCCAGACGCACAACATATTGCTGCGCGCTCTCCTGCGGCTGACGCTGCTCCTCAATGCCCGTAACAATACGTTCAAAGGTCACGCCAAGTTGCGCAAGTAACTCCTGACGACGCGGAGAACCGGAAGCTAAATACAGAGAAGTCATAGAAACCTTTATTGCACTGCAAACTGCTGACGGACTTTACGCATCAGCAAGAAAATCCACGGCCAGAGCACTCCATTGACTACACTACTCCAGAACACTTCCGGTCTGAAAGAGACGTTAATCACTAAAAACTCTGCCCAGAAAACAATAATATCCACCACCAGCGAAAGCAACATGACGACCAGCGCCTGCTGCCATAATGCGAGGTTGCGGAAAAGCTGATATTTCAGCGCCACCAGGTAAGCAATGATGCTCATCGCCAACACGCGTACGCCAAGCGTCGAGCCGCTAATCAGATCCAGTATGGCACCCATCACAAAACCTGTGCCCACATTTACGCGATGGGGCAAGGCCAGGATCCAATACAACAGAATAAGCAACACCCAGTTTGGCCGGAAAACAATCAGGTTGTCCGGCCAGGGCATGATTTGCAGCAACAGCGCAATGAGGAAAGAGAGCCAGATTACCCAGCGTCCCTGGCTACGATAGCTCGCCACTATTGCCCTCCCGGCGCACGCGCAGGCGGTTGAGCACCACTTTGCGGCGGCGTAGCCCTTTGTGGAGAGCGATTAGCAGCAGGCTGTGTCGGCGCAGCAGGCGCAGTAGCTGCATTTCCTGTCGCCGGTTGCTGCGGAGTCGGCTGAGCGATCCCCGTTGCCGGTTCAGGTAACTTTGGCCCCATCGCGTCTGGCGAAGGCAATACCTGCGGCATCATCTGCATCAGACGTTCATTAGCAACACGATGCACCTCTTCCGGCGTCATCGGGTTAGCGCCGTTACGATCCGCGCCCCACAGCAGCAGCAGATAACGCAAACGTTGCAGTCCCGCAGTCGGACGCGCCTGAATCACAGTATAAGCGCGCTGGGTATCGAGTTTTACGGAAGAGACAACAGCCACCGGATAGCCTTCCGGGAAACGACCGCCCAGACCGGAAGTCACCAGCACATCACCAACACGAATATCCGTATTCGCTGGCAGATGCTCAAGCTGCAAATCATCCGTACAACCGTTACCGGCTGCAATTACGCGGATATCGTTGCGCAGCACCTGGATTGGCAGCGCGTGGGTCGCATCACAAATCAGCAGCACGCGACTGGTCAGTTTAGCGACGGCCACCACCTGACCAACAACACCTTTGTCGCTGATGACCGGCTGGCCTTCATAAACGCCATTAACGCTACCTTTATCGATAACAACTTGATCGCTATAAGGATCGTTAACCGTAGAGATAACCTGAGTCACCATTTTCTGCTCATCCTGACGCAGCGGGGAACCCAGCAGCTCGCGCAGACGCGCGTTCTCCTGTTTGTATTGTCCAAGCATCAGCAGTTCACTGTTTTTCAGCAACAGTTCCTGACGTAACGCCCGGTTTTCAAGTTCTAGTTGGTCACGCGAGGCCAGCGTCTGCGATACGCCATCCAGCAATTCACGAGGAGCATTGGAAACAAAGTAGAAAGGACTGACGGCGGTATCCATATAAGTACGGATTTGACTGAACGTCCCCAGGCGGCTGTCGGCAATAATAATGCCGAGCGCCACCAGCACCGCCAGAATAAGGCGAATCTGTAGCGACGGGCCACGGCTAAAAATTGGCTTCATAAGTTATGCGTATTCTCGTATCAGACCAGGCAGGGTAAACAGACGCTTCCCCTGCCTGTATCCGATTACTCTTCGCTGAACAGGTCGCCGCCGTGCATGTCGATCATTTCCAGCGCTTTGCCGCCACCGCGCGCCACACAGGTCAGCGGGTCTTCAGCAACAACGACTGGAATGCCGGTTTCTTCCATTAACAAACGGTCAAGGTTACGCAGCAGTGCGCCACCACCGGTGAGCACCATGCCGCGCTCGGAGATGTCGGAAGCCAGTTCCGGCGGACACTGTTCCAGTGCAACCATTACTGCGCTCACAATACCGGTCAGCGGTTCCTGCAGTGCTTCGAGGATTTCGTTGGAGTTCAGAGTAAAACCGCGTGGAACACCTTCTGCCAGGTTACGGCCACGAACTTCGATTTCACGGACTTCATCGCCCGGGTAAGCCGAACCGATTTCATGCTTGATACGTTCTGCGGTGGCTTCACCGATCAGAGAACCGTAATTACGACGCACATAGTTGATGATAGCTTCATCAAAACGGTCACCACCAATGCGCACGGAAGAGGAGTAAACCACGCCGTTCAAGGAGATAACAGCAACTTCAGTGGTACCACCACCGATATCAACCACCATAGAACCGGTCGCTTCAGAAACCGGGAGGCCAGCACCAATTGCGGCAGCCATCGGTTCTTCAATCAGGAACACTTCACGGGCACCAGCGCCCTGCGCGGATTCACGAATTGCGCGGCGTTCAACCTGGGTTGCGCCAACCGGCACACAAACCAGAACGCGCGGGCTTGGACGCATAAAGCTGTTGCTGTGCACTTGTTTGATGAAGTGCTGGAGCATTTTTTCAGTCACGAAGAAGTCGGCGATAACGCCGTCTTTCATTGGGCGAATAGCAGCAATATTGCCCGGCGTACGGCCCAGCATCTGCTTCGCGTCATGACCTACTGCAGCTACGCTTTTCGGTGAACCGGCACGATCCTGACGAATGGCCACCACGGAAGGCTCATTCAATACGATGCCTTGTCCTTTTACATAAATGAGGGTATTCGCAGTACCCAGGTCAATGGACAAGTCATTGGAAAACATGCCACGAAATTTTTTCAACATACTAAGGGATAATCCTGAAAGCTGGGGCGGAAAAGAAAATCCGCTTACTTTACCAACCACACGCAGCAGCGACAAGGCGCAAAAATCATCTGCTACGGTGAAAATTAGTGCAGTTCGTTTCCTTTGTTACAAATCTCTGCCTGAGTCCAGAAAGGCTTAATGCATCAGCAGCATTCCTCGCCTGTTTGCAACCGCGTAAGGTCATTCATCTGCATATGTGCTGCAACAATCTGGCGAGCAGACAAGCACACTCCCATGAGACGCAGCGCGCGTTATTCTACGTGAAAACGGATTAAACGGCAGGTTAAACCGAGTATCTTTGTGAATATTTTTTCACGTTAGTATCAAGTGGCTGTGAGGACGCGAAAAAATCCCCTTGCCCACCTGTAACACCGCGCTGCATCAGGGTCTGCCACTCGCTTCGCGAACGCACGCCGGTGGCGTAAACCTGGGTGCTGGTCCCGGAGCAGGCTTCCACCAGGCTTTGAACCAGCAGCTGATTCTCCGTTCGCTTCTCAATGTTTCTGACCAGCCCCGGATGGAGCTTGAGTAACTCAACATTAAGTTCTTTGATCCAACTGGTGCTTACCAGCGTCAAACCAGCCTGGTTGACGGCTACCCGTACCCCTAAAGCATTCACTAAACGAATAACAGGTTGTAAACGACTGATATGTTGACCTACATCGGCCTCTGCAAGTTCAATAATTATGCGTTTTCGTTGCGATCTTTCACATTGCATTAACGTATCGCGCAGCCAACGCTGAAAACGCGGGCGAATCAGCGACTCAACGGTAACCTGAATCGCCAGATTTTCCTCCGGCCAGTAACGCAATAGTGGAATCAGACGGCTGATTTGCAGGCGGTCATACTCTTCCGATAAGCCAAATTGTAAGACCATCGGCATATACTCCGCCGAGCTAACCTCTTCATTACCATCGAAGATGCGGCACATGAGTTCGCGATGATGAACCTGACCTTCGCGAGTAACCGCCGGTTTTTGATAAAGGCGCGGGCCGCCGCGACTGAGCATTTGCTCGATAAGCGTACGCCAGCGAACATTACCGCGTCCTTTTTCAGGCAACGAGTCATCGTAAATAGCCCAGCTATTGCCGCCCTGCAATCCCGCATTACGCGTGGCAGACTCTGCATGTTCCATTACCTGCTCGGTATCCTGACCACTACGCCAGGCACAGATACCAATGTGGATCATATCGTCGCGATCGAGCATTTTATTGTTCGGCAAGGTATCGACGGCTTTGATTAACTGACTGGCTATGCTCTCAGCCTCTTTTAACGTCCGGTGCGGCAACAGCGCAGCAAAATCACTGCGGTGGTAACGCGCCAGCAGTGCGCCAGGGTAGCGCATCATAAATGTCGACAGCAGATTCGTCAGAGTGAAGAACTGTTCTTCAACCTGGCTGTGCCCCCAGGTATCGCTCAACATATTGAAATCCGGTAGACGAATCATCATCACGATCCCGTGGGTACCTACTTTCTCCTGATCTTCCAGTAACGTTGCTAACTGATTATCGAAGAAGAGTCGGTTATTGAGGCCGGTTTTCATGTCCTGGGCGGCATAAGAGCGGATCAGCGTATCAAGACGGCTGTGTTGTTCGCGTGCGTTCTGAATTTCACGAAGCAGCGTATCCAGCGCACTGCTGGTTCTGGGCGGCCATTCATAGATGGTTCCCAACACATTAGAGCCACGCTCACCGTTTAAGATACGAGTAGCCCGGGTTTCCAGCAATTCTTGCCCGGCAAGTTGCCGTTGTAACCAGCGTACCGCCAGGAAGAGCATAAGAATGATAAAGCCAATCGCCCCCGTGAGCGGCGCGGTGGTCATCAACGAATGGAAATAGTTGCCCATCGGATCCTGATAAACCAGACGCAGCGACATCCCCGGATGCTTTATCAACGGAACGCTCAGTTCGCGAAACAGATCGCTGGTGCCAACCGGACGATAACTACCATTTCTGGCGAGGGTATAAACCTGTTTATCACCATGCAGCAGGTCTACACGAACGATATCTGCTGACATCATTAATTCGGTAATTTGTGGCCTTAATGCGCTGAAGTCATTCGACACAAGGTGGGTATCAATCGCCGTCGCCACCGCCTGAACGCGATGACTAAACTTATACTGAATGGCGTTGTAGAAACTTAGCGAACAGCCCAACAAAGTCACAAAAATTGTTAACCCGGTGAGCAGCGTAACAAAGGCCGAAAATTTCGTCGTTAATCTCATCCTTGTGTTAACTCCGATAGTGAGGAAGCGGGCATACTAGCAAATCAGATTTATCTCGCAATTTATTGCGCTTCATCGGCTTTGCTTTTCCATTAGCGAGTATAGTCTTCAGAAATTATTTTCCAATCCATCATGCACATGAGGACCACTTATGCAGGCGTTACTTTTAGAACAGCAGGACGGCAAAACTCTCGCATCGGTACAGACTCTGGACGAAAGTCGCCTGCCGGAGGGCGATGTCACGGTTGATGTTCACTGGTCGAGCCTGAACTACAAAGATGCGCTGGCAATTACCGGTAAGGGAAAAATCATCCGTAATTTTCCGATGATTCCTGGGATCGATTTTGCCGGAACTGTACGCACCAGCGAAGATCCGCGTTTTCATGCCGGTCAGGACGTATTACTCACTGGCTGGGGCGTTGGTGAAAACCACTGGGGTGGGCTGGCGGAGCAGGCGCGAGTGAAAGGTGACTGGCTGGTTGCCATGCCGCAAGGGCTGGACGCGCGTAAAGCAATGATTATCGGTACTGCCGGTTTTACCGCCATGCTGTGTGTGATGGCGCTGGAAGATGCCGGTGTTCGCCCGCAGGACGGCGAGATTGTCGTAACGGGTGCCAGTGGTGGCGTCGGCAGTACCGCCGTGGCGCTGCTGCATAAGTTGGGTTATCAGGTCGTTGCCGTTTCCGGTCGCGAAAGTACCCATGAATATCTGAAAAGTTTAGGTGCCAGCCGTATTCTCCCTCGCGATGAGTTTGCCGAATCCCGTCCTCTGGAAAAACAACTCTGGGCTGGGGCAATTGACACCGTTGGCGACAAAGTGCTGGCGAAAGTGCTGGCGCAAATGAATTACGGCGGCTGCGTGGCGGCCTGTGGTCTGGCGGGTGGTTTTACTCTGCCAACCACGGTCATGCCATTTATTCTGCGTAATGTCCGTTTACAGGGGGTGGATTCAGTGATGACGCCACCAGCACGCCGCGCACAAGCCTGGCAGCGACTGGTCGCCGATTTACCGGAATCATTCTATACCCAGGCGGCAAAAGAGATATCTCTGGCAGAGGCACCGAAATTTGCCGAGGCCATCATTAATAACCAGATCCAGGGTCGCACGCTGGTGAAGGTTAACTAACCATTTAGCAGGGAATAATAAGAGAGGGAACTCATTTTGAAATCATTATTCAATCGGTTAACGGGAAAAGCGGTTAGCCGGACAGCTTTCGTCGAACATCTTGGTCATGAAGTTGTACAACATCATCCAAACTGGAAAGTCATGATTTCGACTGACCATAAATTGATGCGCATTGATACGGGTCACCAAACGGTGGAAAACCCCCTTGATACTCCACTAAATAGTCATTATTGATACGTCCCGTCGTCTGTTAGGTTTAAGGCGCTTTGCCTGGGTGACGCTACGCTTAATCTGTACCTTAACTCGGATCCCAGGGGTGAATAATCTGATTTTATTTGATTATAAATTAACCACTCAAAGCTATTTGATGCTGAGCATTGTCAGTTTGTTGATTTTGCGTGCTTTAGCATTGACGTTTATCCAGACGATGCAGTGAAAATTGAGTAATCACCAGCAACCGCTGCGTAATGTCGTCTATCTTGCCGCGATCCTGACATCCCTACATTATTTGTGGTCTGTGAAGATTATCTCATTGCAGCCCCTCATCTTCGCAGGGCTGGCTTTACAGCTTTTAGCCTTACGTTATAAGAAGTTCCGTCGACGATAGCGCTAATTTCGTGAATTGTGCGGCTTGTTGCAAATTACACGGTGTTGAAGGTTATTTACATGTTAGCTGTTGATTATCTTCCCTGATAAGACCAGTATTTAGCTGCCAATTGCTACGAAATCGTTATAATGTGCGACCTCGTCCTCCCTGACGCAGTTTTTGCGCTGCGGAAAAGGTGACATTGGCGCAACGAAGGTATATTTTGTTTTTTGCCGGAGGATAACAGCAGATCGCTGCACAATGTCCGTCAAGTCTAACATTGACACTCTGGGGCAAAATAGACCGGCGTCCCGGCCTGCTGGAATTTATCGCTATGCATACAGCTGTCGGGGCATACGCTTTACAGACGGCGGTGAAACGCCTGTCACAATCACACTAAACAAAGAGTACGGAACCCACTCATGGATATTCGTAAGATTAAAAAACTGATCGAGCTGGTTGAAGAATCAGGCATCTCCGAACTGGAAATCTCCGAAGGCGAAGAGTCAGTACGCATCAGCCGTGCAGCTCCTGCCGCAAGTTTCCCTGTGATGCAACAAGCTTACGCTGCACCAATGATGCAGCAGCCAGCTCAATCTAACGCAGCCGCTCCGGCGACCGTTCCTTCCATGGAAGCGCCAGCAGCAGCGGAAATCAGTGGTCACATCGTACGTTCCCCGATGGTTGGTACTTTCTACCGCACCCCAAGCCCGGACGCAAAAGCGTTCATCGAAGTGGGTCAGAAAGTCAACGTGGGCGATACCCTGTGCATCGTTGAAGCCATGAAAATGATGAACCAGATCGAAGCGGACAAATCCGGTACCGTGAAAGCAATTCTGGTCGAAAGTGGACAACCGGTAGAATTTGACGAGCCGCTGGTCGTCATCGAGTAACGAGGCGAACATGCTGGATAAAATTGTTATTGCCAACCGCGGCGAGATTGCATTGCGTATTCTTCGTGCCTGTAAAGAACTGGGCATCAAGACTGTCGCTGTGCACTCCAGTGCGGATCGCGATCTAAAACACGTATTACTGGCAGACGAAACGGTCTGTATCGGCCCTGCTCCGTCAGTAAAAAGTTATCTGAACATCCCGGCAATCATCAGCGCCGCTGAAATCACCGGCGCAGTAGCAATCCATCCGGGTTACGGCTTCCTCTCCGAGAACGCCAATTTTGCCGAGCAGGTTGAACGCTCCGGCTTTATCTTCATCGGCCCGAAAGCAGACACCATTCGCCTGATGGGTGACAAAGTATCCGCAATCGCCGCGATGAAAAAAGCGGGCGTTCCTTGCGTACCAGGTTCTGACGGCCCGCTGGGCGACGATATGGATAAAAACCGCGCCATTGCAAAACGCATTGGTTACCCGGTGATTATCAAAGCCTCCGGCGGCGGCGGCGGTCGTGGTATGCGTGTAGTACGCGGCGACGCTGAACTGGCACAATCCATCTCCATGACCCGTGCGGAAGCGAAAGCTGCTTTCAATAACGACATGGTTTACATGGAGAAATACCTGGAAAATCCTCGCCACGTCGAGATCCAGGTACTGGCGGACGGTCAGGGCAACGCTATCTATCTGGCGGAACGTGACTGCTCTATGCAGCGTCGTCACCAGAAAGTGGTCGAAGAAGCGCCAGCACCGGGCATTACCCCGGAACTGCGTCGCTACATCGGTGAACGTTGTGCTAAAGCGTGTGTTGATATCGGCTATCGCGGTGCAGGTACTTTCGAGTTTCTGTTCGAAAACGGCGAGTTCTATTTCATCGAAATGAACACCCGTATTCAGGTAGAACACCCGGTTACTGAAATGATCACCGGTGTTGACCTGATCAAAGAACAACTGCGTATTGCTGCTGGTCAACCGCTGTCGATCAAGCAAGAAGAAGTTCACGTTCGCGGCCATGCGGTGGAATGCCGTATTAACGCCGAGGATCCTAACACCTTCCTGCCAAGCCCGGGCAAAATCACCCGTTTCCATGCACCTGGCGGTTTTGGCGTGCGTTGGGAGTCTCATATCTACGCGGGCTACACCGTACCGCCGTACTATGACTCAATGATCGGTAAGCTGATTTGCTACGGTGAAAACCGTGACGTGGCGATTGCCCGCATGAAGAATGCGCTGCAGGAGCTGATCATCGACGGTATCAAAACCAACGTTGATCTGCAGATCCGCATCATGAATGACGAGAACTTCCAGCATGGTGGCACTAACATCCACTATCTGGAGAAAAAACTCGGTCTTCAGGAAAAATAATTTGTGACGCGCGGTGTTTTCATCGCGCTTAGCAAAGAACGTAATCAACGCCGGGCCTGTTAACGCTGCCCGGCGTTTTTATTGCCGTTAGCTAACGGTAGCTTGCAATTTCCGCTTTCAACGCGCTAATTTCAGCATCGCCATCAACAATTCCCAGCTCAAAGCAGTATGTCTTTGTTTCCCCTGGCTCTATAAAGGGCAGACGCCCCTGCGCTCGTTCTTTATCACGACCGTCAGGAAAACTATTGCTGACCTCCAGCCCCATAACATATTCACCCGCGCCTAAATTTTTCCACTGGATAAAGTTGGGTAGCTGCATGGTGTCGAATTTCTCGTAAATTCCCCACCCCAGTTCGGCGTTCACCAGCGCAACTTTACTCATCCCCTGACTGTCGCTATTCAACGTGAGATAGTAAACCTGCTCGTCAAAACCGGGCTGTGGGGTACAAATCTCCAGATGACTGGTTAACCCTTCCGCCGCATGCGGGGTTCGTGGCGTTACGCTTTTAGCCGACAGCAAGATTTCTGCCTGTGGCGATAATAAAGGCCAGCCGTAATTAAAGTGATAAAGAATTTGCAGCGGCTGGCGGGTGAAACCATGATTAGTCACCTTGTCTTCAATGCGCAGCACATTTTCGCCATAACGGCAGCGAATGGTCCTTTCCAGCGTCAGATTTTCACCGAACAATCGTGTTTCCCGTACTTTGCCATTGATGACAAATTCAATGCCGTCGTCGGTCCGGTCCGTTCTGTGCGATACCCCACCTCTTCTGCTGGAGTCGCAGCCAAACGCCCGTGTAACCCCAGCGTTTCTCCGTTATCCTCACAGGGCGTGCCAATGTAGCTAAGTCCGCAGGTAGTCAGTAACCCCGCGTAGAAGCTACGTAAAAACCCGTTGCCCTGAGACTCAAAAAAAGCGGGGGCGACAATGCCGTTGGGGGTGATAAAAGAGAGCGCAGTGTCCTTGTAGCTGGCCCATGCAATATCCAGCGCGCGATCTTTTACCACCGTAAATGCCAATCCCGCACCAGTACGGACATCAAACGCTTCTGTCCCCTTTGATCTGCCACTGCGTAACTCATAGTGTTTAATTCCGGCAACCTGCGAGAGATCGCCAATCCACGACCAAATTTCGTTTTTCATTGTGCTGCTTCCCGAATGGACATGTCATGGCGCTGGATGAACGCTTCGATTTCCGCAAGGCGAGACGTTCCCTCCATTGGGCCACGTCGGGTTACCGCCAGTGCACCGCAGGCGTTGGCATATTGTAATGCCCGATGGGCGTCAAACCCTAGCTGGCGGCAGGCAATCCACGCGCCACCAAAGCAGTCTCCCGCACCGGTCGGGTCAACTTCTTCCACCGGATAGCTCTCAACATGAAACTGCTCATTCGCGGAGTAGTAACTGGCACCTTGATTGCCGCGCTTCACAATCACCTCTTTAACACCTTCTTCAAGAAAACCAGCGATTGCACGCTCCGGTGTCGAGTGTGGCGACAAGAGCAACACTTCTCCCTCGCTGGGCATATAGATATCTGTTAACTCAAGAACAAAGTGGAGGGCGTCACGCATTTCTGGAATATCGAGCATCTCTTTACGAATATTAGGGTCGAAAGAAATAACGCCACCATTTGCTTTAACGATGGTTACTGCTTTTTTTACTGCGTCTACCATATGGAATGAAAACAGGGATGAACCCATAATATGAAAATGGGTACAGTCCTTCAGAATATTTTCATCAACATGCTGCGCCGATAATTTACCGCAAGCGGCATTCTTGATATTAAAAATAAAATCACGATCGCCAGAGTTATGATAAGTAACAAAGGCGCTACCGGTGGCTTCCAGAGGTAAGACTGAAATCCCCCTAATATCCACACCATCAGCAGCCAAACGATGTATATTAATATCACCAAAGCCATCATTCCCCACACAGCTAATGATGCCGCACGGAACGCCAAGACGTGTCACTTGATCGATAAAAATAGCGGGCGCGCCACTGGGATAAGGACCTTTCCAAATTCCGGGTTGATCAAATGGCTGGCCGATTTTACTCGCCATAATTTCAACCAGAATTTCTCCAATTGTGAAGACCTTACTCATATAATTAATTCCTTGAAATGATTAGCTACGTTTTCTTTTATTTCTTACGTCAAAATAAACGGCTACAAGAATGACTAATCCTTTAACCACCATCTGATAGAAATAGGGAACATTCATTAAGTTCATGCCATTATTAATAACGCCGATGGTTAATGCCCCGATTACCGTCCCCACCACCGTTCCATAGCCGCCGTTCAGGCTGGTGCCTCCCAGTACAGCCGCGGCAATAGCATCCAGTTCGTAGCTCAACGCGGAATTCGGTTGCCCGGAATAGAGGCGTGAGGCGAGGATCATCCCGCTGATACCTGCCAGCACGGCTGTAATCATAAAGACTTTAATTTTCAAGCGGGTGACATTTATCCCTGAATAAACTGCCGCTTCTTTATTACCACCAGTGATATAAATTTTTCGTCCAAAGGTTGTTTTAGTAAGAATGAAGTGGTTAATCAGCAATAAGATGATTAATATCCAGATAGGAATCGGTATATAGAGAAATTCTCCATTCCCCAGCGCCAGAAAGGCATCATCTTTAATCATGATGGGCATACCATCGGTCACTATATAAGCGATACCACGGAAGATCCCCATTGTAGCAACGGTGACAATAAACGAAGGGATACCCGCTATAGCCGTCAAGCCACCATTTATCATCCCCAGAGCCAGGGCTACAATAATGGATAATGGGACCAATAAAATAAATGGAATTCCCCATGAAGCCCCAAGCGCAGCAAATGTGCCAATCAATGCAATGGTTGAACCGACCGATAAATCAATATCGCCAAGCAAAAGTACATAAGTCATTCCATAGGCGGTAATTGCAATTATCGAAACCTGAAGAATAATATTAGTAATGTTATTGGCAGTAAAAAAACTGTCATTAATAAAACTGAACAGAATGATTAACACCACCATTCCACTGAGGATACCGCCATATTGCCTGAAGACTTTTTTAAAATTATTTGCAATGGGAATTTCCGAAGGTTTCGGACTGGCAAGAGTTTTCTCTGTCATTTAACGTACTCCTGTTGCAGCGGTCATTACCTGTGTCTGCGTTAAATTTTCACATGAATAAATATCGGCAATCGTTTTATTACGCATTACCACCAGACGATCGCTAAGTGCCATGACCTCTGGCAGTTCAGAGGACACCAGAATAATTGCTGTCCCTGCCGCAGCCAGTTGGCGTATCACGTTATAGATTTCAAATTTTGCGCCGACATCCACTCCGCGCGTTGGCTCATCGAGCAATAAAATACGCGGAGTTTTCTCCAGCCACTTGGATAACACGATTTTCTGTTGATTACCGCCGCTTAGCGCCCCCACTGCCTGATGTGCAGAACTCACTTTAGTGTTCATTCTGGCAATAGATTGCAGCGTCTTCGCCTCTTCTTGTCGGTGATTGATGAGTCCCATCCGCGAAGCGTTATATTGAAACGCCACGTGGTGCGTGTTCATATTGACGTCGTGCATCAGCACTAACCCTTCTTCCTTGCGGTTTTCGGTCACAAATGCAATGCCATGATCAATGGCCTGTTTGGGATTAGCGATCCTGACTTCCTTGCCATCGATCAACACAGTCCCGTGATACGAAACGAGGCCAAATAGCGCCTTCATCACATCGGAACGCCCGGCCCCCACCAGGCCAAAAAATCCGAGGACTTCCCCCGGACGCACAGCGAAACTGACCTCTTTAAAAAGCGAAGGATGGGAAAGGTTTTTTACTTCCAGTTTTGCAGGAACATTTTCATCCGGCTTTTCCCCAAGACGTGCTGGCCAAATATTTTTCATTTCCCGACCAACCATTTGGGCAATCAAATGCTGGATATCACTGTTTTTCTTTTCATGCGTAGCGATATACTCACCGTCGCGGATCACCGAAATATCATCTGAAATCCGCATAATTTCATCCATGCGATGAGAGATATAAATAACCGCACAACCTCGCTGCTTTAATTTCTCAATAATGTTAAACAGAATCTCTGCTTCATTATCACTTAGCGAAGATGTCGGTTCATCCATAATCACGACATCTGCTGCATAGCTTAAGGCTTTGGCAATTTCTACCAGTTGCCTATGTGCCATCGACATATTGCCGACCATTTCCAGCGGATCCAGTGGGATGCCCAGTTCCGCGAGGAGATTCTGGCAATCTGCGAGCATTTTTTTATCGTTAATAATGCCAAAACGTCGCGGTTCATTATTGGCATAAATATTTTCTGCCACGGTCATATTATTACTCAGGCTCAGTTCCTGAAAAATAATCGCAATCCCTAACTGGCGAGAATGCTGCGGATTATTAATGGTGATGGTTTCACCACGTAGTGTTATCGTTCCCTGGGTTGGCGGATAAACACCGGCGAGTATTTTCATTAATGTCGATTTACCGGCACCATTCTCGCCTAATAAAGTATGCACCCTCCCTTTACGTAAAGAGAGGGTAATATCTTTTAATGCCTGAACATGACCAAATGTCTTCGCAATATGCGAAACATCAAGAATAACATCCGTCATAATGACCTCGGTGTCACAACAAAACGTCGATAACGTTTTGTTGTGAAATGAAGATGTTTATTATTTACCTGTATAAACGCCGGGTTGTACCGGGATCATTTTCTCTACCGGTTTACCATTGAGGTGATCAACAGCGGCATCTATGGCTTTAGCACCCATTTGATCGGGATATTGCCGAATCACGGCCGCAAACGTTTTTTCACTGTCAACGGCATCACGCGCTTCTTTCATGCCGTCAAAACCAATGATTTTGATGTTGTCGTTATGCGCAGATTTCGCTGCGATAACCGCTGCCAACGCCGCATCATCACCAAAGCCAAACAGACCATTCAGGTTGGCGTTGGCCTGCATAATGTTTTGCGCAGTCGTTAACGCTTCAGCCCGCGTTATACCTGGCTGTTCAGCAACAATTTTAATATCCGGTGTCTCGCTTAACCCTTTCTTAAAACCATCAACGCGCGCAACCACCGATTGTAGTGCCGGATAAGAAATAATGGCTACAGTACCTTTACCATTCAAAAGTTTGCCCATTAACTTGCCTGCTTCAACGCCTCCCGCATAGTTATCGGTCGCAACGTGCGATACGACCGGAACGCCTTCCGCAGCGACGTCAACGGTGATAACGGGAATACCGGCCTTATCGGCTTTAATTATCGCCGCCTGGACGCCTTTCGAATCGACCGGAGAGATAATAATGGCATCTACCTTTTTAGTAATAAAATCCTCAACATCAGAAAGTTGTTTGTTTAAATCCTGATTGGCAATAGAGACACTTAAATTGACATTGTCTTTTTTTGCCTCTTCTTTCATGGCATTCGCAAGATCAATATAGAAAGGATGTTGCTGTGTTAATAATGACGCACCAATTTTATACTCTTTTGCCAATGAACTTTGCGAGAATAATGCCAGGCTCACCAACATAGCTGAACCAAGTAATTTAATATTTTTCATAAACAATCCTCATTGTTTTTGTAGGGTACAACGTCTTAAATTTTTCCTTCACTGCCACAGACGCCAATAATGCGGGTTACAACTTCCTTCATAGCGGCCTTTGCCGGCTGCATATAATGACGAGGATCATTTGCCGCTGGATTGTTGTAGAAATATCCTTTTAATGCATCGGCAAACGCAATTTTCAATTCTGTCGCGACATTTACTTTACAAATACCGTGGCGAATACAGAGCTGAACGTCCTGTTCCGATAGGCCTGAAGCTCCATGCAACACCAGCGGAATTTCCACCAGCTGGCGAATTTGTTCCAGCCGCACAAAATCCAGACGTGGTTCATGCGCATATAAACCATGTGCAGTGCCTATTGCTACCGCCAGAGAGTCAATTTGGGTACGTTGAACAAACTCTGCAGCTGCGGCTGGTGAGGTATAAGCTGAATCTTTTTCATCCACCAGCAGATCGTCCTCCTGACCGCCAAGACGCCCTAGCTCGGCCTCAACGCTAACATCAAAGCGATGGCAAAAGGCGGTAACTTCTTGCACTCGCGCAATGTTGTCTTCAAATGGCAAATGGGAACCATCAATCATGACAGAACGGATCCCTGCGCGGACCTTGTTAAAAATGTCATCACACTCTTCATGATGATCGAGATGCAGGACTAACGGTAGGTTGTACTCGCGAGCCAGCGATTGTACTAACGAAATCAAACTTCCCACGCCGCCATAACGATAAGTACCCGGTGTTCCCGCCAGCATAACGGGAGAGCGAAGTTGTGCAGCGCTCTCAACAACTACCTGTAAAGTTTCAAGGTTATGAATGTTGAAAGCAGGGACGGCATATCCCTCTGACTGGGCTTTTTTCAGCATGTTTTTGCTTGAAATGATGTACATCGCAGCTCCTGATATTTGTCGTTCACCTTACAAAATGAAGAAAGAGAATCTTCACTTTCATTTTGAAAGCAAACTAGCACAGCAAAAGCGGTAAAAAGCGTGATGCATGTCGAATATCATCAAAATAACTTACAAAAAATAACTTAATTTATTTTTCACTTTGAAAATGAAACCAATGATGACTTTGGACAGATATGGAAATATGCATTTATTTTCAATGCATTAAGCTATTTTTGCTGCAATTTTTGCCCTATGCTTTTATTTTCGAATTGTCGATATTATTGAAGGGTAACTTTCAAAGAAAAATACAAGGGGCTATAGTGTTACGCATTAAAGGCCAATGAAGAGTGTTAACGTGCCGAGAAAATCGTCTAACCTACTGAAACGAAGATTAAAAATTGCAGAAATTGTTGCCACCCAAGGTGAAATCAAAGTTGATGACTTATCTGCTCAACTTGGTGTCTCTGGCGTGACGATCCGCGGCGATCTCAGTTATCTGGAGCAACAGGGATATTTAAAGCGTTCTTTTGGCGGTGCTATTGCAACCCCCCTCTCCTCTGAACCAGAAGCGATACAACCGATTGCGCCGTTGTCTCTGGCACAACAAATGGAAATAGCGCGACATTGCGCACGGTTAATTCGCGATCGTGACACGCTATTTCTTGGACATGGCATAATCTGCCGTAAGATCATTCCCTTGCTCAGCGAAGTGAAAAAACTGCGTCTGATCACCAACGATCCCGAACATGCGCTGCTGGCAAATCAGTTTATTGATGGCGAAATAATACTGGCTGGCAGTGAAATGCTACGCCCCGACACCGCATTGGCCGGAAAACCGCTCGAACAGGCACTTCAGCATTTCACCATTACACATAGCATTCTGGAAATCAGCCATCTGGATACTGATGGTACTTTAAATACCAACGCTCCCAGACTTGCCGCTGCCTGGCAGCTCTGTTTCGATAATGCCCAGAATAAGACGGTTATCGTTGCCGCCGATCCTGCGCCATCAACGGCAGCCATTGGACATTTGCATCAGGCAGAAAATGTGATCGTCAGCCGCAGCATTAACGAACAATATCAGCAACAATTGCAGTCGGCTGATTTCGTTATCCTTTATACCAGTAATGAGTGCTTTACCTGGTCCAATCGCGAAAGGCTTCAGGAATGAGAGGGGTTTTGTGACAATAACTATCTGCGCTATGGGCGAATTGCTGGCCGAGTTTTTGTCCCGCAACCCACATCAAAAATTCACTCAGCCGGGGGAGTTTATCGGGCCATTTCCTAGCGGTGCGCCTGCAATTTTTGCAGCTCAAGTGGCAAAACTGTCCCATCGGGCCATCTTCTTCGGATGTGTTGGTAATGATGATTTTGGCCGACTCATTGTAGAACGTCTTCGTCATGAAGGTGTCATTACCGATGGGATCCACGTGATGAACAATGCCGTGACAGGTACGGCGTTCGTAAGTTATCAAAATCCACAGCAGCGGGATTTCGTCTTTAATATCCCTAACAGCGCCTGCGGTTTGTTTACTGCCGAGCACATTGATAAGGATCTGCTAAAACAGTGTAACCATCTGCATATTGTGGGCTCATCATTGTTCTCATTTCGCATGATCGATGTCATGCGTAAAGCAATAACGACGATCAAATCGGCTGGCGGCACCGTTTCTTTCGATCCCAATATTCGCAAAGAGATGCTGAGTATTCCTGAAATGGCGCAGGCTCTCGATTATTTGATTGAATATACGGATATTTTTATCCCCAGCGAAAGCGAACTCCCTTTCTTCGCGCGTCACAAAAATCTGTCAGAAGAACAGATTGTTAGCGATCTTCTACACGGCGGCGTAAAACATGTAGCGATAAAACGCGCCCAGCATGGAGCCAGCTATTACAAGATAAAAAACGGTACATTACATGCCCAGCATGTTGCAGGCCACGATATCGAAATAATCGATCCAACGGGTGCTGGCGACTGTTTTGGCGCAACGTTTATCACTCTTTTCTTATCAGGTTTCCCGGCACATAAGGCGCTGCAATATGCTAACGCCAGCGGCGCGCTCGCCGTAATGCGGCAAGGTCCGATGGAAGGGATATCCTCACTGACTGACATTGAAGACTTTTTGCAGCAGCACTGAATGGCAATTTTCTGTCAGATTATTTTCCCTGCCTGAAGAGTTGCCGTAGAATTGCCCGTTTCTCGTATCCCCCCATGAGGAGGACCCCTTCCGTGGACACTCGTTTTGTTCAGGCCCATAAAGAGGCGCGCTGGGCGCTGGGGCTGACCCTTTTGTATCTGGCGGCATGGTTAGTGGCCGCTTACTTACCTGGCGTTGCCCCCGGTTTTACCGGCTTTCCACGCTGGTTTGAGATGGCTTGCATCCTGACGCCGCTGCTGTTTATTGGACTGTGCTGGGCGATGGTGAAATTTATCTATCGCGATATCCCGCTGGAGGATGACGATGCAGCTTGAAGTGATTCTACCGCTGGTCGCCTATCTGGTGGTGGTGTTCGGGATTTCAGTTTATGCAATGCGTAAACGGAACACCGGCACCTTCCTCAATGAGTATTTCCTCGGCAGCCGTTCTATGGGCGGTATTGTGCTGGCGATGACGCTCACCGCGACCTATATCAGTGCCAGTTCGTTTATCGGCGGGCCAGGAGCTGCTTATAAATACGGCCTGGGTTGGGTATTACTGGCAATGATTCAGCTACCTGCGGTCTGGCTTTCGCTCGGTATTCTCGGCAAAAAGTTCGCGATTCTCGCGCGCCGCTACAATGCGGTGACGCTGAACGATATGCTGTTTGCCCGCTACCAGAGTCGCCTGCTGGTGTGGCTGGCGAGTTTGAGTTTGCTGGTTGCGTTCGTTGGTGCGATGACCGTGCAGTTTATCGGCGGTGCGCGCCTGCTGGAAACCGCGGCGGGTATTCCTTATGAAACCGGCCTGCTGATATTCGGTATTAGCATTGCATTGTATACCGCCTTTGGCGGCTTTCGCGCCAGCGTGCTGAACGACACCATGCAAGGGTTGGTGATGCTGATTGGCACCATTGTGCTGCTTATTGGCGTAGTCCATGCTGCTGGCGGCTTAAGCAATGCAGTAGAGACGCTGCAAACCATCGATCCGCAACTGGTTACGCCACAAGGCGCTGACGATATTCTGTCACCTGCGTTTATGACGTCGTTCTGGGTGCTGGTGTGTTTTGGCGTGATTGGCCTGCCGCATACTGCGGTGCGCTGTATCTCTTATAAAGACAGCAAAGCCGTACATCGGGGGATCATCATCGGTACGATTGTGGTCGCAATCCTGATGTTCGGTATGCACCTGGCCGGAGCGTTAGGTCGGGCGGTGATCCCCGATCTCACCGTACCGGATCTGGTGATCCCGACGTTGATGGTAAAAGTGCTGCCACCGTTTGCTGCCGGGATCTTCCTGGCTGCACCTATGGCTGCGATCATGTCGACGATCAATGCCCAGTTGCTGCAAAGTTCCGCTACGATCATTAAAGATCTCTATCTGAATATCCGTCCGGATCAAATGCAAAACGAGACGCGTCTGAAGCGGATGTCGGCGGTGATCACGTTGGTTCTCGGTGCGTTGCTGCTGCTTGCCGCCTGGAAGCCGCCAGAAATGATCATCTGGCTGAATTTGCTGGCCTTCGGTGGGCTGGAAGCCGTTTTCCTGTGGCCGCTGGTGCTGGGTCTTTACTGGGAACGCGCCAACGCCAAAGGCGCGCTAAGTGCGATGATCGTTGGCGGCGTACTGTATGCCGTACTCGCGACGTTGAATATTCAGTACCTGGGCTTCCACCCTATCGTGCCCTCGTTACTACTAAGTTTGCTGGCTTTCCTGGTCGGAAACCGTTTCGGTACATCCGTCCCGCAAGCTACCGTTTTGACTACTGATAAATAAAGAGTTTTGCCATGCCTTGGATCCAACTGAAACTGAACACTACCGGCGCGAATGCTGAAGAACTTAGCGATGCGCTGATGGAAGCGGGTGCCGTTTCTATCACTTTTCAGGATACCCACGATACGCCTGTATTTGAGCCGCTTCCGGGCGAAACGCGCCTGTGGGGCGACACCGATGTGATTGGTCTGTTCGATGCTGAAACCGACATGAATGAAGTCGTGGCGATTCTGGAGAATCATCCGCTGCTCGGCGCAGGCTTCGCGCATAAAATCGAACAACTGGAAGATAAAGACTGGGAGCGCGAATGGATGGATAATTTCCACCCGATGCGCTTTGGTGAACGACTGTGGATCTGCCCAAGCTGGCGTGATGTGCCGGACGAAAACGCCGTCAACGTAATGTTAGACCCAGGTCTGGCGTTTGGTACAGGGACTCATCCAACTACCTCTCTGTGCCTGCAATGGCTCGACAGCCTCGATTTAACCGGTAAAACGGTCATCGACTTTGGCTGTGGTTCCGGCATTCTGGCTATCGCGGCGCTGAAACTGGGTGCAGCAAAAGCCATTGGTATTGATATTGATCCGCAGGCGATTCAGGCCAGCCGCGACAATGCCGAACGTAATGGCGTTTCTGACCGTCTGGAACTCTACCTACCTAAAGATCAGCCAGAAGAAATGAAAGCCGACGTGGTGGTCGCTAACATCCTTGCAGGCCCATTACGTGAACTGGCACCGTTAATCAGCGTCCTGCCGGTTTCAGGGGGTTTGCTGGGCCTTTCCGGTATTCTGGCAAGCCAGGCAGAGAGCGTTTGTGAAGCTTATGCCGACAGCTTCGCTCTGGACCCGGTCGTGGAAAAAGAAGAGTGGTGCCGCATTACCGGTCGTAAGAATTAACCTTCGCATCGCCGTATGGTGACGCAAGGCGAAGTGCGAGCAAGGTCACAAAAGGCACGTTAATTTGCCGATTATTTACGCAGATTTGCGTGCCAAAATTTTCATTCATAAAGAAAAATTGAGAACTTACTCAAATTTCTTGGAGTGTAAATTTTAGTCACTATTTTCTAATATGATGATTTTTATGAGTAATTATCGCGCTAAGCTCATTTTAAATGCAATTCTTTGATCCATCTCAGAGGATTGGTCAAAGTTTGGCCTTTCATCTCGTGCAAAAAATGCGTAATATACGCCGCCTTGCAGTCACAGTATGGTCATTTCTTAACTCATGCGCATCGGACAATATCAGCTCAGAAATCGCCTGATCGCAGCGCCCATGGCTGGCATTACAGACAGACCTTTTCGGACGTTGTGCTACGAGATGGGAGCCGGATTGACAGTATCCGAGATGATGTCTTCTAACCCACAGGTTTGGGAAAGCGACAAATCTCGTTTACGGATGGTGCACATTGATGAACCCGGTATTCGCACCGTGCAAATTGCTGGTAGCGATCCGAAAGAAATGGCAGATGCAGCACGTATTAACGTGGAAAGCGGTGCCCAGATTATTGATATCAATATGGGTTGCCCGGCTAAAAAAGTGAATCGCAAGCTCGCAGGTTCAGCCCTCTTGCAGTACCCGGATGTCGTTAAATCGATCCTTACCGAGGTCGTCAATGCAGTGGACGTTCCTGTTACCCTGAAGATTCGCACCGGCTGGGCGCCGGAACACCGTAACTGCGAAGAGATTGCCCAACTGGCTGAAGACTGTGGCATTCAGGCTCTGACCATTCATGGCCGTACACGCGCCTGTTTGTTCAATGGAGAAGCTGAGTACGACAGTATTCGGGCAGTTAAGCAGAAAGTTTCCATTCCGGTTATCGCGAATGGCGACATTACTGACCCGCTTAAAGCCAGAGCTGTGCTCGACTATACAGGGGCGGATGCCCTGATGATAGGCCGCGCAGCTCAGGGAAGACCCTGGATCTTTCGGGAAATCCAGCATTATCTGGACACTGGGGAGTTGCTGCCCCCGCTGCCTTTGGCAGAGGTTAAGCGCTTGCTTTGCGCGCACGTTCGGGAACTGCATGACTTTTATGGTCCGGCAAAAGGGTACCGAATTGCACGTAAACACGTTTCCTGGTATCTCCAGGAACACGCTCCAAATGACCAGTTTCGGCGCACATTCAACGCCATTGAGGATGCCAGCGAACAGCTGGAGGCGTTGGAGGCATACTTCGAAAATTTTGCGTAAACAGAAATAAAGAGCTGACAGAACTATGTTCGAACAACGCGTAAATTCTGACGTACTGACCGTTTCTACCGTTAACTCTCAGGATCAGGTAACCCAAAAACCCCTGCGTGACTCGGTTAAACAGGCACTGAAGAACTATTTTGCTCAACTGAACGGTCAGGATGTGAATGACCTCTATGAGCTGGTACTGGCTGAAGTAGAACAGCCCCTGTTGGACATGGTGATGCAATACACCCGTGGTAACCAGACCCGTGCTGCGCTGATGATGGGCATCAACCGTGGTACGCTGCGTAAAAAATTGAAAAAATACGGCATGAACTAATTCAGGTTAGCTAAATGCTTGATTAAAAAGGCGCTACTCGGCATGGGGAAGCGCCTTTTTTATAGGTGTCACAAAGGGAGTGACCATGAGAACAGGATGTGAACCGACCCGATTTGGTAATGAAGCAAAGACCATCATCCAGGGTGATGCATTAACCGAACTTAAAAAGATCCCCTCCGAAAGTGTAGATCTAATCTTTGCCGACCCACCGTATAACATCGGTAAAAATTTTGATGGTCTGATCGAAGCCTGGAAAGAAGGTCTGTTTATCGACTGGCTGTTTGAAGTGATTGCAGAGTGCCACCGCGTTCTGAAAAAGCAGGGCAGCATGTACATCATGAACAGCACGGAAAACATGCCCTTTATCGATCTCCAGTGCCGCAAACTTTTTACCATCAAAAGTCGCATCGTCTGGTCATATGACAGTTCTGGAGTGCAGGCGAAAAAACACTACGGCTCCATGTACGAACCCATCCTGATGATGGTGAAAGACGCAAAGAACTACACATTCAACGGTGATGCTATTTTGGTTGAAGCCAAAACCGGAGCGCAGCGCGCGTTGATCGATTATCGCAAAAATCCTCCACAGCCTTACAATCACCAAAAAGTGCCAGGTAACGTCTGGGATTTTCCGCGCGTGCGTTATTTGATGGATGAATATGAGAACCACCCGACGCAAAAACCGGAAGCCTTACTGAAACGCATTATTCTCGCCTCTTCCAACCCTGGCGATATTGTTCTCGACCCGTTTGCTGGTAGCTTCACCACCGGTGCCGTCGCCGTCGCGACCGGGCGAAAATTTATTGGTATTGAGATTAACAGTGAGTACATCAAGATGGGGCTACGCCGGCTGGATGTCGCGTCACATTACTCCACGGAAGAGCTGGCGAAAGTGAAAAAAAGAAAGACCAGTAACCTGTCAAAACGAAGCCGGATCAGCGAAGTTGACCCCGATCTCATTGCAAAGTAAAGGAAGTGTAAGCCTGGTTTTCAGATTATTCATTTCGTGTATATTTCCTGCCAGACTTGGTTAAACATGCACAGGCTCAGGTAATGATTCGCAAGTATTGGTGGCTCGTCGTTTTCGCTGTCTTCGTTTTTCTGTTTGATACTTTACTGATGCAGTGGATTGAACTGCTGGCAACAGAAACAGACAAATGCCGCAATATGAACTCAGTTAATCCACTAAAACTGGTTAACTGTGACGAACTGAATTTTCAGGACAGAATGTGAATTTATATGACACTTAATTCATTCGTTTGATGAATTAATTTCGTTATGTTTTCATCTGGCATGAACATTCTTAATACGTTATCGACCAGTGCGGGTGCTTGTTTATAAAGATCATAACCCGCCATATTCATTAACCAGTTTTGAACAATTCCGCTGAAGGCACCATCAATAATAATCATCACAACATCTAAATCGAGATTATTTGCTATACAACCTTGTTGCTGACATGCCTGCAATACTTCGCGGAGAGTCTGCGGATTAAAGCCCATCTTTTCGCGTATCACTCCCTCTGCCAGCATCTCATCATTAAATTCACATTTGTGATATAAGATTTTCAGCAACGCCTGCTGGCGGGGAATTTTGGCAATATATTGCAAGCCAACAATCAATTTTTCACGCAATTGCTGAAACGGGTCATGCTCTAACCCAGCAGTCAAGTGATCCTGGATTAACTCCCGCAATGAAGGCTGTTGCAACCACATCTCATTAAACAGTTGGGTCTTGTTCTCGAAGTGCCAGTAGATAGCGCCACGCGTAACGTTAGTGGCGTCGGCAATGTCGTTGAGCGTCGTCTTGCTTACGCCATGCTGCGCAAACTGGGCGATGGCAGTTTCAATCAGTTCTTGCCGGGTCTTCAGGGCTTCAGCTTTGGTTCTTTTTGCCATGATTAATTATTCAGGAAATAAATATATTCGACACAGGATGAGAAAATAGCGAAGGTTAATCTATCACCTAATGTATATTTATACGAGAGACTAATATTGAGTTGCTATAAATCGTCAAATAAATAACGTTTATTATTTACCTAAAATACATTCACTCTATCAATATATATTTCAATTTACGAGGATTTGATTCTACCTCTTTCAACCCGCGTCAAAATAAAACAGTAAAATATTAATCTTTTTTTGTGTTTATGTGCCTTGAGACGCCAGTATTCATAACTATTCCTTACATCGACGAATGATAATTTGTAGGATAGCGAACTGTATTTTTCTTTCTGCGAGTTAACGCGTTGCCTTTTTAGGTAAATAACGCGCTTTTGGTTTTTTGAGGAATAGTAATGACGAAACATGCCAGGTTTTTCCTCCTGCCCTCCTTTATTCTGATCTCCGCGGCTTTAATCGCCGGTTGTAATGATAAGGGAGAAGAGAAAGCTCACGTCGGTGAACCGCAGGTTACCGTTCATATTGTGAAAACGGCCCCGTTAGAAGTTAAGACTGAATTACCAGGCCGCACCAATGCTTACCGTATAGCCGAAGTTCGCCCACAGGTTAGCGGGATCGTACTGAGTCGCAATTTCACTGAAGGCAGCGATGTGCAAGCAGGCCAGTCTCTGTACCAGATCGATCCCGCGACCTATCAGGCAAGTTATGACAGCGCGAAAGGCGAACTGGCGAAAAGTGAAGCCGCCGCCGCCATCGCGCATTTGACGGTAAAACGTTACGTTCCGCTCGTGGGTACGAAATACATCAGTCAGCAGGAGTACGACCAGGCCATTGCTGATGCTCGCCAGGCCGATGCCGCCGTGATTGCCGCAAAAGCCACGGTCGAAAGCGCTCGCATCAATCTCGCTTATACCAAAGTGACTGCGCCAATTAGCGGACGTATCGGCAAATCTACTGTGACCGAAGGCGCTCTTGTCACTAATGGGCAAACGACTGAACTGGCGACTGTCCAGCAGCTCGATCCTATCTACGTTGATGTGACCCAATCCAGCAACGATTTTATGAGGCTGAAGCAATCCGTAGAGCAAGGAAATTTGCATAAGGAGAACGCCACCAGCAACGTAGAGTTGGTCATGGAGAACGGTCAAACCTATCCCCTGAAAGGTACGCTGCAATTCTCCGATGTGACCGTTGATGAAAGCACTGGCTCCATAACCCTACGTGCCGTCTTCCCTAACCCGCAACATACGCTTTTACCTGGTATGTTTGTGCGCGCACGGATTGATGAAGGCGTCCAACCTGATGCCATTCTTATCCCGCAACAAGGCGTTAGCCGCACACCGCGTGGTGATGCAACCGTGCTGATTGTTAACGATAAAAGTCAGGTTGAAGCGCGCCCTGTCGTTGCCAGCCAGGCGATTGGCGATAAATGGTTGATTAGCGAAGGGCTGAAATCTGGCGATCAAGTCATTGTCAGCGGCCTGCAAAAAGCGCGTCCGGGAGAGCAGGTTAAAGCCAATACCGATACCCCCGCAGATACTGCATCGAAGTAAGGCAATCTGACATGGCAAACTTTTTTATTCGACGACCGATATTTGCATGGGTGCTGGCCATTATTCTGATGATGGCGGGTGTACTGGCGATCCTACAATTGCCCGTCGCCCAGTACCCGACCATTGCGCCGCCTGCGGTTTCTGTTTCGGCAAACTATCCGGGCGCTGATGCGCAGACCGTGCAGGATACGGTGACGCAGGTTATCGAACAGAATATGAATGGTATCGATAACCTGATGTATATGTCCTCCACCAGCGATTCCGCCGGTAGCGTGACAATTACCCTTACCTTTCAGTCCGGGACCGATCCTGATATCGCGCAAGTGCAGGTACAGAACAAACTCCAGCTCGCCACGCCGTTGCTGCCGCAAGAGGTTCAGCAGCAGGGGATCAGTGTTGAAAAGTCCAGTAGCAGCTATTTGATGGTGGCGGGCTTTGTCTCTGATAACCCAGGCACCACACAGGACGATATCTCGGACTATGTGGCCTCTAACGTTAAAGATACGCTTAGCCGTCTGAATGGCGTCGGTGACGTACAGCTTTTCGGCGCACAGTATGCGATGCGTATCTGGTTGGACGCCGATCTGCTAAACAAATATAAACTGACGCCGGTTGATGTGATTAACCAGTTGAAGGTACAGAACGATCAGATCGCTGCCGGACAGTTGGGCGGAACGCCAGCGTTACCAGGGCAACAGTTGAACGCCTCGATTATTGCTCAGACGCGGTTAAAAAATCCGGAAGAATTCGGCAAAGTGACCCTGCGCGTAAACAGTGACGGCTCGGTGGTACGCCTGAAAGATGTCGCACGGGTTGAACTTGGCGGTGAAAACTATAACGTTATCGCTCGCATCAACGGTAAACCGGCGGCGGGCCTGGGTATTAAGCTGGCAACCGGCGCGAATGCTCTCGATACCGCGAAAGCCATTAAGGCAAAACTGGCGGAATTACAGCCATTCTTCCCGCAGGGAATGAAGGTTCTCTACCCTTATGACACCACACCATTCGTCCAGCTTTCTATTCACGAAGTGGTAAAAACGCTGTTCGAAGCCATTATGCTGGTGTTCCTGGTGATGTATCTGTTCTTGCAGAATATGCGAGCAACGCTGATCCCCACCATTGCGGTACCCGTGGTGTTGTTAGGGACGTTTGCCATCCTCGCCGCTTTTGGTTACTCCATCAATACACTAACTATGTTCGGGATGGTGCTTGCCATCGGGCTGCTCGTCGATGATGCGATAGTGGTGGTGGAGAACGTCGAGCGCGTGATGATGGAGGATAAGCTCCCGCCAAAAGAAGCGACGGAAAAATCAATGTCGCAAATCCAGGGCGCACTGGTGGGTATCGCGATGGTGCTGTCAGCGGTATTTATTCCAATGGCATTCTTCGGCGGTTCTACTGGGGCAATTTACCGCCAGTTCTCTATCACCATCGTTTCGGCAATGGCGCTTTCTGTTCTGGTGGCATTGATTCTTACCCCAGCGTTATGTGCAACACTGCTCAAACCCGTCTCTGCTGAGCATCACGAAAATAAGGGCGGTTTCTTCGGCTGGTTTAATACCACCTTCGATCATAGCGTTAACCACTACACCAACAGCGTCGGCAAAATCCTCGGTTCCACAGGACGATATTTACTGATCTATGCACTAATTGTTGCTGGAATGGTGGTGTTGTTTTTACGTCTTCCGTCTTCCTTCTTACCTGAAGAGGATCAGGGTGTCTTTCTGACTATGATTCAGTTACCCGCTGGCGCGACGCAAGAGCGGACGCAAAAAGTCTTGGATCAAGTGACCGATTACTATCTGAAGAACGAGAAAGCGAACGTAGAAAGTGTCTTTACGGTTAACGGCTTTAGCTTCAGCGGCCAGGCACAAAACGCCGGTATGGCTTTCGTCAGTCTGAAACCGTGGGAAGAGCGTAGTGGTGACGAAAACAGTGCGGAAGCGGTAATCCATCGTGCCAAAATGGAATTGGGCAAGATCCGCGACGGTTTTGTCATTCCATTCAATATGCCAGCCATTGTTGAACTGGGCACGGCAACGGGTTTCGACTTTGAGTTAATTGATCAGGCTGGGCTGGGTCACGATGCCCTGACCCAGGCCCGTAACCAGTTGCTTGGCATGGCGGCGCAACATCCTGCCAGCTTAGTCAGCGTGCGTCCTAATGGTCTGGAAGACACCGCGCAGTTTAAACTGGAAGTTGACCAGGAAAAGGCGCAGGCATTAGGTGTTTCACTTTCTGACATCAATCAGACCATTTCAACGGCGTTGGGTGGGACTTACGTTAACGACTTCATTGACCGTGGTCGCGTGAAAAAGGTGTATGTTCAGGCGGATGCCAAATTCCGTATGCTGCCAGAAGATGTCGATAAACTTTATGTCCGCAGCGCCAACGGCGAAATGGTGCCATTCTCTGCCTTTACCACTGCACATTGGGTGTATGGCTCTCCGCGACTGGAGCGCTACAACGGTCTGCCGTCAATGGAGATTCAGGGGGAAGCCGCGCCAGGAACCAGTTCCGGCGATGCCATGGCGTTGATGGAAAACCTTGCATCACAATTACCAGCTGGCATTGGTTATGACTGGACGGGTATGTCATATCAGGAACGCTTATCGGGAAACCAAGCTCCCGCTCTGGTAGCAATTTCCTTTGTGGTTGTTTTCCTGTGCCTTGCTGCACTCTATGAAAGCTGGTCAATTCCTGTCTCGGTTATGTTAGTCGTGCCGTTAGGGATTGTCGGCGTGCTACTGGCGGCGACACTCTTTAATCAAAAAAATGACGTCTACTTTATGGTGGGCTTGCTAACGACAATTGGCTTGTCGGCCAAAAACGCTATTTTGATTGTTGAGTTCGCTAAAGATCTCATGGAGAAAGAGGGTAAAGGTGTTGCCGAAGCAACACTGATGGCAGTACGTATGCGTCTGCGTCCTATCCTGATGACCTCTCTCGCCTTTATTCTCGGCGTATTACCGCTAGCTATCAGTAACGGTGCCGGCAGTGGCGCGCAGAACGCAGTGGGTATCGGGGTAATGGGCGGGATGGTCTCTGCAACGTTGCTGGCAATCTTCTTCGTGCCGGTGTTCTTTGTGGTTATCCGCCGTTGCTTTAAAGGATAAATCAGAAACATAAAGGCGCTTTCGGGTGCCTTTATTATTTTCAGTGAAACCCATAAAAATTAATAAGATATTCTTCTACTCACTCTTTAAAAAATTTCTATAGTTCCCGCTCCCTTCACTATTTTTACAATTCACATAATTTGTCATTATTCATGCCGCAAGATTTATAACCTCCAGTGATAAAATGGCATTCAGCTCGTTAATAAGAGAGTTAACTTATTAAGCGTTAGCGTTTATTACTGAGGTAACACCATGAAAAGATTAATTCCTGTAGCATTGCTCACCGCATTGCTGGCGGGCTGTGCTCACGATTCGCCCTGCGTTCCGGTTTATGACGATCAGGGTCGACTGGTTCACACCAATACCTGTATGAAAGGCACGACTCAGGATAACTGGGAAACGGCTGGGGCTATTGCTGGCGGGGCAGCAGCTGTTGCTGGCCTGACGATGGGGATCATCGCTCTGTCGAAATAACTGAACAGGGCGCGGAGTACCGCGCTCTGTTTAACGATACAGTATCTCTCCATAAGATAAAATATTGCTATATTCTGCTGGGTAATTCCCTGCTGATTTAGCATGTTATATCGCGTTATTTCGCTGCTTTCGAAATAACGCATCAATTTAATTTTCACACTTCCTACCAGAAATATACTCACGCTAACAATCATTATTCTGCTTAGTAAAAAATGCGTAAATATTTTGCGCCAAAATGTGGCGCATGTTTCATTTTCGCACCATTGCGGGGCGCTGTTTTTATTATTTCCTGTCTACACTCAGCTTATTGCGACGCGAAATCGTGCGCAAAAGCTGGCACTACTTTTGCTTATAAGAGGATGGCCACAGACAGGTAAAAGACGTTTCCCAAACGTCCTATAACGATAATTTTCGCCTCACAGGAAGCATTATGAAAAAGATGATGATAGCCACACTGGCTGCCGCCAGCGTGCTGCTTGCCGTTGCAAATCAGGCGCATGCTGGCGCGACGCTTGATGCCGTTCAGAAAAAAGGTTTTGTGCAATGCGGGATCAGTGATGGATTACCTGGGTTCTCTTATGCCGATGCTGACGGTAAGTTTTCAGGTATTGATGTAGATGTTTGTCGTGGTGTTGCGGCAGCTGTATTTGGTGACGACACGAAAGTGAAATATACCCCGCTCACTGCAAAAGAACGCTTCACGGCTTTACAGTCAGGGGAGGTGGATTTGCTCTCCCGTAATACGACCTGGACTTCCTCTCGCGATGCCGGTATGGGAATGGCATTTACTGGCGTCACTTATTATGACGGCATTGGTTTCCTGACGCACGATAAAGCGGGATTAAAAAGCGCGAAAGAACTGGATGGCGCAACAGTCTGTATTCAGGCGGGTACTGATACCGAACTCAACGTCGCCGATTACTTCAAGGCAAACAATATGAAGTACACACCAGTGACTTTCGATCGCTCTGACGAATCCGCGAAGGCACTGGAATCTGGTCGCTGCGATACGCTGGCCTCGGATCAATCACAACTGTATGCCCTGCGCATCAAATTAAGCAACCCAGCTGAATGGATTGTTTTACCGGAAGTTATCTCTAAAGAACCGCTTGGCCCGGTAGTTCGTCGTGGCGATGATGAATGGTTCTCTATAGTGCGCTGGACGCTTTTCGCCATGCTGAATGCTGAAGAGATGGGCGTTAATTCGCAAAACGTTGATGAAAAAGCGGCTAATCCTGCAACGCCTGATATGGCGCATCTGCTGGGTAAAGAGGGCGATTACGGTAAAGATCTGAAGCTGGATAATAAATGGGCTTACAACATCATCAAACAGGTGGGTAATTACTCGGAAATTTTTGAGCGTAACGTAGGTTCAGAAAGCCCCCTGAAGATTAAACGTGGGCAAAATAATCTCTGGAATAACGGCGGTATTCAGTACGCGCCGCCCGTGCGTTAAGTCGGTGTGAGGTAACGAGCGTCGCTACGGCGGCGCTCTCTTCAGCGTTATGCTTTCCGAGGTTTCTATGTCTCATCGCCGCTCAACCGTTAAAGGCTCACTCTCCTTTGCCAACCCTACGGTTCGCGCCTGGTTATTCCAGATCCTTGCCGTTGTTGCTGTTGTCGGCATTGTTGGTTGGCTATTTCACAACACTGTGACGAATCTCAGTAATCGTGGCATTACTTCGGGTTTTGCCTTTCTGGATCGCGGCGCTGGCTTCGGTATTGTCCAGCATTTGATCGATTACCAGCAGGGTGATACCTACGGACGCGTTTTCATTGTTGGCTTACTCAATACGCTGCTGGTTTCTGCATTGTGTATTGTATTCGCTTCTGTTCTGGGCTTCTTCATCGGTCTGGCACGACTTTCGGATAACTGGCTGCTACGAAAGCTTTCCACAATTTATATTGAGATCTTCCGTAATATTCCGCCGCTACTGCAAATCTTCTTCTGGTACTTTGCCGTGTTGCGCAATTTGCCCGGACCACGCCAGGCAGTGAGTGCGTTTGATCTGGCCTTTTTAAGCAATCGTGGGCTTTATATTCCGTCGCCGCAGCTGGGAGACGGGTTCCTTGCATTTATCCTGGCTGTTGTTATGGCTATAGCCCTTTCTGTTGGGCTATATCGCTTTAATAAAAAACACCAGATAAAGACCGGACAACTGCGCCGAACCTGGCCGTTCGCCGTTGGATTAATCATTGGCTTGCCTTTACTGGCGCAATGGCTTTTTGGCGCGGCACTGCACTGGGATGTTCCAGCCCTACAAGGTTTTAATTTCCGCGGCGGGATGGTTTTAATTCCTGAACTGGCAGCCTTAACGCTGGCGCTTTCGGTTTATACCTCTGCATTTATCGCCGAGATTATCCGCGCCGGGATTCAGGCGGTGCCTTATGGTCAACATGAAGCTGCCAGGTCACTGGGATTGCCCAACCCGGTTACGCTACGCCAGGTCATTATTCCTCAGGCACTGCGAGTGATTATTCCTCCATTAACCAGCCAGTATCTCAACATCGTCAAAAACTCCTCTCTTGCCGCCGCTATTGGCTATCCGGATATGGTTTCGCTGTTTGCTGGCACCGTACTAAACCAGACGGGGCAAGCCATCGAGACTATAGCCATGACCATGTCGGTCTATCTGATTATCAGTCTGACTATCTCGCTGCTGATGAATATTTATAACCGCCGCATCGCGATCGTTGAACGCTAAGGAGTCATGATGACAAAAGTATTGCTGTCTCATCCCCCGCGCCCGACGACCCATAATTCAAACCGCGCTATGGTGTGGATGCGTAAAAATCTGTTCTCCAGCTGGAGCAATAGCCTGCTGACTATTGGCTGCATATGGTTGATGTGGGAACTGATCCCACCGTTGCTGAACTGGGCATTTTTGCAGGCTAATTGGGTTGGCTCAACGCGTGCCGACTGCACAAAAGCAGGTGCCTGTTGGGTCTTCATCCACGAACGATTCGGTCAGTTTATGTATGGGCTCTACCCACACGACCAACGCTGGCGAATTAACCTGGCATTACTGATTGGCCTTGTTTCTATCGCACCAATGTTCTGGAAAATACTCCCGCATCGCGGTCGCTATATTGCGGTATGGGCGGTGATTTACCCACTGATTGTCTGGTGGCTGATGTATGGCGGGTTTCTTGGTCTTGAGCGGGTTGAAACCCGGCAATGGGGCGGGCTGACGCTCACTTTAATTATTGCATCAGTTGGGATTGCGGGGGCGCTGCCGTGGGGGATCTTACTGGCGTTAGGTCGCCGCTCCCATATGCCGATTGTGCGTATCTTATCGGTCATTTTTATCGAGTTCTGGCGCGGTGTACCGCTGATTACCGTTCTGTTTATGTCTTCGGTCATGCTGCCGTTGTTTATGGCAGAAGGCACCAGTATCGACAAATTGATCCGCGCGCTGGTTGGCGTGATCCTGTTTCAGTCAGCATATGTTGCGGAAGTCGTGCGAGGCGGATTACAGGCGCTGCCTAAAGGGCAATATGAAGCAGCAGAGTCGCTGGCGTTGGGTTACTGGAAAACCCAGGGGCTGGTTATTCTGCCACAGGCGTTGAAGCTGGTGATTCCTGGGCTGGTAAATACCATCATCGCACTCTTCAAAGATACCAGCCTGGTGATCATCATCGGGTTGTTCGATCTTTTCAGTAGCGTTCAGCAGGCAACCGTTGATCCCGCCTGGTTGGGTATGTCGACGGAAGGGTATGTTTTCGCCGCACTGATCTACTGGATCTTCTGTTTCAGCATGTCACGTTATAGCCAACATCTGGAAAAACGTTTTAACACCGGGCGTACACCGCATTGAGGACACTATGAGCCAAATTTTACTGCAACCTGCTAACGCGATGATTACGCTGGAAAACGTCAATAAATGGTATGGGCAATTCCATGTTTTGAAAAATATAAATTTAACCGTGCAACCGGGAGAACGGATCGTTCTGTGTGGCCCTTCTGGTTCCGGTAAATCGACAACCATTCGTTGTATTAATCATCTGGAAGAACATCAACAGGGACGGATCGTGGTGGATGGCATCGAACTTAATGAAGATATCCGCAATATTGAGCGCGTCAGGCAGGAAGTGGGAATGGTCTTTCAGCATTTCAATCTCTTCCCTCATCTGACCGTTCTACAGAACTGTACCCTGGCACCGATTTGGGTACGCAAGATGCCTAAGAAAGAGGCTGAAGCTCTGGCGATACATTACCTTGAGCGGGTGAGAATTGCCGAACATGCCCAGAAGTTTCCGGGACAGATTTCTGGTGGTCAGCAGCAACGTGTTGCCATAGCACGTTCACTTTGTATGAAACCAAAGATCATGCTGTTTGACGAACCTACGTCTGCGCTCGATCCGGAGATGGTGAAAGAAGTGCTGGATACAATGATTGGGCTGGCGCAGTCAGGTATGACAATGTTGTGCGTAACGCACGAGATGGGGTTTGCGCGAACCGTCGCTGATCGGGTGATTTTTATGGATCGTGGGGAGATAGTGGAACAAGCTGCACCGGATGAGTTTTTTGCGCATCCTAAATCAGAGCGTACGAGGGCATTTTTATCGCAGGTAATCCATTAAGTTTTACATGGATTCTGAACGCAAAAAGGCCATCCTTTCGGATGGCCTTTCACTTGATTTGATGTCTGGCAGTTTATGGCGGGCGTCCTGCCCGCCACCCTCCGGGCCGTTGCTTCGCAACGTTCAAATCCGCTCCCGGCGGATTTGTCCTACTCGGGAGAGTGTTCACCGACAAACAACAGATAAAACAAAAGGCCCAGTCTTCCGACTGGGCCTTTTGTTTTATTTGATGTCTGGCAGTTCCCTACTCTCGCATGGGGAGACCCCACACTACCATCGGCGCTACGGCGTTTCACTTCTGAGTTCGGCATGGGGTCAGGTGGGACCACCGCGCTACTGCCGCCAGACAAATTCTTTTCTAATCTGCCGAACTTTAACCTAAAAAGTGGTGCTGATACCCAGAGTCGAACTGGGGACCTCACCCTTACCAAGGGTGCGCTCTACCAACTGAGCCATATCAGCACGCTAAATTTGATGCCTGGCAGTTTATGAATCACTTCGCGATTCACCCTTCGGGCCGTTGCTTCGCAACGTTCAAAAGCTTTCGCTTTTGTCCTACTCTCTTATCGAGTAGTGAACTGCCTCAAAGGTCAGTGCCATTCTTCGTAATTTGATGCCTGGCAGTTCCCTACTCTCGCATGGGGAGACCCCACACTACCATCGGCGCTACGGCGTTTCACTTCTGAGTTCGGCATGGGGTCAGGTGGGACCACCGCGCTAAGGCCGCCAGGCAAATTC